>NZ_CP114598.1:662518-993778 GCF_030848305.1 Akkermansia muciniphila
CTATCGAGGTCAAGGGCCGCGACCTGGTCGCGGGCCTGCCCAAGACAGTGACGATTCGATCAGAAGAAGTGCGTGAAGCGCTCACGGAACAGCTCAACACGATTGTTGACGCCGTGCGGACGACTTTGGAACGCTGCCCCCCTGAACTGGCCGCCGACCTTGTGGACCGGGGGATCGTTCTGGCCGGAGGAGGAGCCCTGCTGCGCGGGCTGGACCAGCTCCTGCATGACCAGACAGGACTGCCCATCCACATTGCGGAAGACCCTCTGAGCGCCGTTGCGGAAGGTACCGGGAAAGCCCTCCAGGAACTGGACTTCTTCACCAATGTTACTGATGCGGAAGACTGAAGACGCAATCTCCGGAGCAAGCGCTCCGGCCTTGCGTCTCCCGTACTGCTGCATCACATCAACGCAACTGCCTGCATGATTCCTTTCCGGCCATCTCTACAGCTTCAACTCCAGCCGCTCCTGACGGGAGACGGCCCACCGGAAACATTACGGGCAATAGCACACCCTAGCTTATTCTCACCCCGTGTTTACAAAAATGCTTAAAAAAATCAAACGGGCCTTCGGCTTCGGATCCTGTGATCCCATGGAAGGCTCCACTATCATCATTAATGCCGAAAAGCTCGAACGCCGCGTGGCCCTTCTGGAAAACGGCGTATTGGAAGAATACACCATCGAGCGCGAAGGCGAAGACAACATCGTAGGCGGCATCTTTAAAGGCCGCGTCAAGAACATTGAGCCGGGCCTCAAAGCCATGTTCGTGGACATCGGCCAGGAAAAAAACGCCTTTCTGCACTTCTGGGACGCGCTTCCCGCCGCGCTGGACTCCAGCCTGGAAGAAATCGAACGCGAAGGCCGGCCGAAAAAACAGCAGCGCAAAATCACGTCCAAAGACATCCCGGACATCTACCCCATCGGCTCCGAAATCATGGTGCAGGTCACCAAGGGGCCTATCGGCACCAAGGGCCCCCGTGTCACAACGAACGTCTCCCTGGCGGGCCGCTACCTGGTCCTGATGCCGTTCACGGACCAGTTCGGCATCTCCCGTAAAATTGAAGATCCCAAAGAACGCCTGCGCCTGCGCCAGATCATGCAGAAACTGAATGTTCCGGACGGAATGGGCATCATCATGCGCACGGTGGCCCAGGGCCAGCGCTACCGCCACTTTGTCCGCGACCTCGCCATGCTGCTGGAACAATGGTACAGCGTAGAAGAAAAGAAGGAGGCCAACCCGGCTCCCGTCTGCGTGTACAAGGAACCGGACCTGATTGAACGCACGGCACGGGATTTCCTCACAGACACCGTGGACAACATCATCTGCGACAACGCGGAAACCACGGAGCACATGCGCGCCATTGCCGGAAAAATCTCCCGTCGCGCCAAGCGCCACATTCAGCACTTCCCCGTGCGCACGCCCATCTTTGAAGAACTGGGAATTGAAAAACAAATCAATGAGGCGTTCCAGCGCCAGGTGCTTCTGCCCTGCGGAGGCTACCTGGTGATTGACGAAACGGAGGCTCTGATCGCCATTGACGTCAACACCGGACGCAACAAGGGCACCAAGGATCTGGACAAGACCATTCTGGATACCAATCTGGAAGCCGCCTATGAAATCGCGCGCCAGCTCCGTCTGCGCAACATCGGAGGTCTGGTGGTGGTGGACTTTATCGACATGCGCCACAGGAAGGACCAGCAGGCCGTTTACAAGGCCATGAAGGACCGCCTGAAACGGGACAAGGCAAAAACCCAGGTACTGCAGATCACTCCCATCGGCCTGATGGAAATGACGCGCCAGCGGCTCAACGAGAGTCTCCGGGAATCCGTTCATGATCCGTGCCCGTACTGCGGAGGCAGGGGACGCGTCAAATCCGTGATGACCATGAGCGTGGAAATCCAGCGGCAAATTTACGCCTGCATCCAGAAATACCGGGACACCATCGGAGACATGGTCATCGTCGTCAACTCGGAAGTGCTCTCCCGCTTCAAGAATGAAGACGCCAGCCTGCTCATGGAACTGGAACGCCAGCACAGCGGAAGGCTGATCTTCCGGGGCGACCACAACCAGCACCGCGAATCCTTCGCCATTTACGACGCCCGGTACGACAACAAGCCCCTCTACCAGTCCGGGCAATAGCCTGAAAATCAAATCCGGCTTTCCGGGCCGGGCGATACTCTCGCCCGGCCTTTTTTACGCCGCCATGAACAACATCCCCACTTCTCCGAACGACCCCGTCAACACGGACATCCTGCTGGTGGCGGAAGACCGCATCAAAGGATTCCGCCGCCGGCCCTTTCATGCTATTTCCGAACAATGCGGCCACCCTGTTCCCGTGGTTATCCAGCGGCTGAAAGCCATGATGGAAGCCGGAGTAGTGCGCCGCGTGCGCCAGACGCTGCTGGCGACCAAGCTGGCCCAGGGAGCCCTGGTGGCCTGGTCTCTGCCGGAGAAAAAACTGGATGCCGCTTTTGACTGGATGAAGGAGCAGGACCCTTTTACGGGCCATGTGGTGCTCCGCAATACGGATGCGGCCAATCCCGGCGCCAACTACAGGCTCTGGACTACGGTCAAGGTGCCCGTGGGATGCAGCACTCCGGAAGAACACTGCGGCATCCTGAAACGCCATATCGGAGCGAACGGCTATGTTCTGCTGCCGGCGCGCGGCGTCTTTGCGCTGGGAGTGGGACACATGCGCCGCAGGGGACTCAGGCCCGGAGAAAAAACCCCGGAGCCGGCCCCCATGCAGGAAACGAAAACCGTTTCTCTCTCCGAACTGGAATGGAAGGTGCTCCTCTCCGTCAAGGAACAGCTCAGGCCTGAGGAAATGGTGGAAGATCCCTGGTCCCTCCGTGCCGCCCGGGAAGGACTGGGAACGGAAGAATACTGCCGTACGGCGGAAGAACTGGACCGGAAGCAGGTCATCGGCCGTTTCGCCACTTTTCTGGAACATGTAAGAGCCAAAACGAACGACGGCCCCGTCACCAAATACAACGGACTGTTCCATTGGACGGTTCCCACCGGTATGGAAATCCGGGCTGGAGCGGAATGCGGGCGCCACATCTGCATGACACATTGTTACTGGAGAACAGGCGGAGATGTTTTTGGAGGGGCGCAAATCATGGGTGTGGTACACGGATTGGAAAAAAACGCCGTTCTGGAACACAAGGCGGCGATTGACCGCCATCTGGAGGCCTCCGGCATTCCCATCCTCCACACGGCCGTTTTCTGGGGCGAACGTTCGGAAATCAAGCCTTCCGAGATTTCTCCGGAGCTGTACAGGAAATGGATGGAAGAAGTAAAAAAAGCTCCCGTTCTGCAGTAACGCCCCTCTTCCCGCCCATCTCCGGCGGCTCTCCCCTGTCCGAACGGCCTCCCGCAGAGGCTGTCATGAAGGCACAGCATTTTTCATTCCACAACTGCTGATGCCGGCGCCGCTCTTCTCCCTCCGTCCTGCTGCCTCGCCCGGTTCCCTGTTCCCGGCGCATAGCGGCCTAATACCGTTTTTCCGAATCTTCCGGAGCCTTTGACATGTCCTCCGCCACTTGGAAAACAGAATTGAAAGAGTTCGTTTCAGGCCTTCAAAGATGCGCGCTCCAACTTGACGAGTTGTTCATGATCTCCCTGATCACGGGGCGATTTCCCTACCGGATGCACCGGATGAAGTTTCGTCCGCAGAAACAGGAGGAATACAAAATAAGGGCCGTCCCTCCTTATGGGGAGGACGGCCCTTGTTAAAGAAAGACCGGCTGGCGAATAAACCTGCCGCATCAATTCATCACTGCTTCTTCTGCGGCTCCGAGGGCGCCTGGTCAGGAGCCTTGGCGGGAGCAACAGCGGCAGGATGCTTGTAGGAAACCGCAAAACCGTCGTACTTGGCCGGCAGTTTCCTGTCCGGGAACATCAGTTCATGCAGACGGTACAGGGCGGCCGCTTCCCTGACAGGAGCGGGACGGGACTTCATCCGCGAATCCGAAATGACGGCGTCGGCATTATTCTTTCTGGATTCCGCGACAGCTGCGACGGCGGGATTTTCAAAGAACTTGGCGACATCCGGCATGCGCAGATAGGTATCCAGGGAGCGGACCACACAGGCGGACGCCAGTTCCTCATCGGAGCCATGCAACAAAACTAGGGCTTCCGCAAAATAATCCAGCGCCTTGTTCCAATCCTGGGCCACCATGGAGGCCGCACCCAGGGCATATTTCATCCGCGCCTGCTGGAGGCGGGTGGCATTCTTCTTGGTCGCCAGGAAAGAACCGGCACGGCTTTTCACGCCGTTCCAGTCCTTATCCGGGATCAGGGCCATGATTTTCGCCACCTCCAGGTCATTCTGGGCGGCAGGAGACAGATTGGATCCTCTGACGGGGAACTTGGCCGCCAATCCCTTGACTCCAGCCCAGTCCATCATGCGCATGGCGCACTCCAGCTCATAGACGGCCGCCCGGGCGGACAGGCTGTCTTTGATGGAAAGCGTTGAGGCATACTTGTTCACCAGAGCGTGGAACTTATTGCGGGCTTCCTGGTTCTTCCGGTTTTCCATAGCCACCTTGGCATCCACAAAATCGTCCGTTTCAAAGATATACAGCGTCTTGAAAGCGCTGGCCATCTGTTGAAGGACTTCCTGGGATTCTCTGCTCTCCACAAACTGGATTGCGGGTCCATTGGAGGAAAGGATGTAAATATCCGTCGGACGGCCATTCTTGATGGTCGGCGCGGCAACTCTGGCGCGCAGGCGCTGGGGATTCTGGGCGTTCTGGGCCATGGACGGGACCAGGGCGGACAAACCGGCCAATACCATTATTACTGAAAGTGCTTTCATATGATTGATTACTAAACCTCTTGTTATTATTTCTGGCCCTTGGCGGCGCGTATGGCTGCTTCATAGGCGGCGATGTCCGCCCGTTCCTGGCTGACGGCAGGATCGGAACCGAACTTGGCCGTCTTATCCTTCACCTCATTGACCAGGGCGCTGTCCTCCGCCGTCATCTTCTTGCGGTTGGTGGGAGTATCCAGCAACTGAACATACTGGTTGCCGGCCTTCCAGGCAACGTACCTGTCGGAAGGCTGCTTGCCCGCGCCCTGGGAAATCGTATTCCTCTTCCACAGCGTATCCATCTGCGCCAGCACGGCGGGGGCGGACCACTTCACGAGCCCCTTGTACGAACCCGTGATGTTCATGAAGTTGATCAGGGCCTTGTCCAGCTCATTCTGCTTCAGGTAGGCTTCACCCTGCAGATAGAGGACTTCCGGCAGATTCTTCTTGTAGGTCTTGTTTTCGCGGTATTTGTCGGCGGCGGCGATGACGGCCGGCCAATCCTGGCGAGCGGAGGTGAATTTGACCAGATTGTACTGAGCGTCTTCCATGGCCTTGCGGTCCGGATTGGAGCTGGATTCTTCCTTACTCAGTTCATCCTTCATCATCTTGATGGCGGTGTCCACCTTGGCCTTATCCTTGCTGCGCCCCAGAGCTACGGCTTTCCCGAAGACCGCATTTTTGCGGTACTTGGACATGCCGTTGATGCGGGCCTTTTTACGCACCGGATCAGGTTCCGACGGATCCAGGATTTCATCAAAGTAGGCGATGCTTTCTTCCGGCTGGGAAGCGCCGGCCAGGTGCGTGCCCAGCTTCACAAGCGTATACGGAGGCAGGTCGGAAGGCTTGAAGTCGCGCTTCAGCTCCACGAAGAGCTGCTTGACCAGACCTTCCAGGGCGGCCTTCTCGGCACGCTGTTCGTCCGTTTCCACAGGAGCCTTTTCATACCGTTCCTGAGTCTGGGCAATGACGGCCATACGAAGCATGGCGCTCAGCGTCTTGTCTTTATCATTGTCCACACCGGGGAACCGGTAGAAGTGGTTGCGCATGGCATTGGCATCCAGATTACGGCCCAGAGCCTGATTGCCGGCCATATATGTCTTGGTATAGGAATTGACGGCTTCCTCCAGGAGGACAGTCATCTTGGGATCGTCCTTCTTGCCTTCCCTCACGATAATTTCCTGCATTTTGACGGATGCCGGGTCAAACATCTCCTTGTCATCCTTGAAGAAGTCCATGGCGGCGGCGCCCAGCTGGAGGCTGTAGCGGCTGCCGGGCTGATCGCTGTCTTTCCAGTACTCGTCATACCATTTTTTGACCTCGTCCCGGCGCGCCGTCCTGGCCGTTTCCACGGCTTCCTTCGGTTCTACCGGAAGAGGCTTCTTGGTGGCATTGATAAACAGGTTGTACACGGCTTCCGCAGCGGGACGCTTGTCGCCCAGTTTTTTGGCGGACTCCAGAGCAGCCAGGAAATATCCTTCCGCTTCCTGCTCATGTTCCTTGCTGCCGGCATACAGATTAGCCAGCAGATTGTTGGCATACGGGAACAGGCGGTGGTCCTTGAAATTGTCCACAATTTCCTTCGCATCCTTCGCAGCAAGCTCTTCATCTCCGGGGTTCTTGCGGTTCAGGTAGTTGAAGGCCCGGTCATACAGCACGGCGGCCATATTGGCATCATCCTTGTCCGGGAAACGGGCAATGTAATTGGTAAAGGCCCGGATAGCTTCATCCGTATTGCCCAGGTTCGTGTAAGTTTCGCCAAGAAGGTACATGGCCGTTTTCAGATAGGTGCTGTCACGGTATTCCTTCACGAAGCGTTCCAGCACCGGAACCGCTTCCTTGTAACGGGAAGCGTCGGAAGCCCCCAGGTTGAACAGGGAAGCTCCTTTGCAGTACAGAGCCAGTTCATAGAACTTATGGGTGGGATCATTCTTGTGCAGCTCCATGACCTTGTCCGCCTGCTGGACGCAGAGGTCGAATTTCTTTTCCTTCAGGAGTCCCTCCAGAGACAGCGTATTAAGCATGGGAGCATATTTGGAATTGGGGAATTCCTTCAGGTGCTGCGCCACAAGCTCGCCTCCCTTATCCGCTTCTCCCAGCTGCCAGGTGGTCATCGCCAGGTAATACAGGTTATCCTCCCTGCCCGGAGCGTCCGGGTAGGATTCATTGATAAGCTGGTAGGCAGCGCGGGCAACCCTTTGAGAACCATGCACTAGAGCCTGGTTGCCCATGAAGCTGAACGTGAAAGCGTCCATGACCTTTCCATCCTCCTTCATCTTGTTGAACTGGTCGATCAGGGCAGTCACCTTCGCTCTGTCCAGCGTATGGGAGAAATCCGTCACGCCCGGCACGGCGCCGTTGGCGCGGCCCAGACGGTCCAGGGAATAATTGGCATCCGCCATGACTCCGGCCTGATCGGGAAGAAGGCCCATCAGCACCATCGCCAGGGAAGCATAATCTTCAGACTCTTTCTGCTTTCCTTCCTGAAGCAGGGCGCGGGATTTTTCCAGCACCTCCGCAACGTAGCTCACCAGCCGCGGAGCGTACAACGCCACACGCGTGGGGCTGATATTCATCACGGAAGGGTAGTTTTCCACAAATTTCACCGTTTCGCTGCATTTGCCGGTCTTGATGGCGGCATCCACCATCGCCAGGAAGCCGTTGGTGATAACGGCATCCGTAATACGGCGGCCCTTGTAGCGGGACGTGACGCAGGAGCCAAGGTTTTCCAGACCTTTTTCAAAAGCAGGCGGGGACATCTTGAAATAGCATTGGGCCAGAAGCCCCTGCACTTCACCGGCATTGACGTTTCTGGCGACAGGGTCGCTGCGGTATTCTTTCAAGAATTTCTCCAGCAGCTCCGCGCCCTTGGCAAAATCGCCCAGACGGCAGTAATTTTCCCCTTCCCGGAACAGGGCCATTTTCACGAGCTGGTTTTTAGCGCTCGGAAACTTGGTGTAACAAGTCTTGAACGCTTCCACCGCTTCCTTGTAATTCTTCAACTGGGCCAAGCAAACGCCCTTCTGATAATAGAACCAGCCGAAGCCGTCATCCAGCCCCAGCATTTTGATACGGGGTTCATAAACGCGGATGCAGCGCTCCACGGCCTCCAGGGCTTCCTGCCACTTCCCTTCCTTCATGGCCGTCAGGGCCGTGCGCTGGTAATCGCGCGGGCCATGCTGGGCGCCGGATGGAAGTGCCGCCCCGATACTCAGCACGGAGACCAGGCCTGCAGCCAGTGCAGTAGTATAGTTTGATTTGATCATGTGTTTAAAATTCGTTGAAACAGAAGAGATAATAAAACAGGCACAGTATCTGTGCAAATACACGGAATGCACCTATCTGTAATGGATTGCGTCATTTTAACAGGATGTGTCAAACTCTAAAGAAGAAAGTTTTACCTTTTTAGTCATCCTTGCAAGAAAGTTCTTTCAGCCTCCGTCTGTTTGAAGCTGGGGCAGGTGGGCGCCGGACATCCGGGAAAATACTGCTTTTCCCGGCATAAAAAGGCTTTTTCAATATCCCGCCGCACCACTCTACGGCCAAAGGAACTCTACGCTCCCTCCTTCACCATTTCCCGGCAGGACACGGCTCACGGCTTCATCAGCCCCGAATCCCGTCCATCAAGACATCAGAGGCACATGCAATATGGCGAAAACAGCGTCCGCCGGACCGGATGCCATTTTTCCGGCATCCACAGCCATGCCGGCCTTCTCCCCCAACAACAGCCCCTGCCCAATTTTCTTTTTCCAATAGGAAATCCCAGCCGCGAACTGAAAGGAAATATCATGAAAAACGGAGCGGAATAAACGCCTTCGCCTTCTCTGATGAAAAAACAGCCATTCCTCCCCACGGGGAGATACGGGAAAAATATACTTCCTCCCCCCGTATTCCCCAATAACAAATGATCACTTCCGGGAATCACCAATAAGGACCTTCCGGTCACTGCACAAATAAGATCAAGAGTTCAAGCCGCTTTCTCCTTTATCTGCTTCACCCGCCTTCCAATATCACTCTTTCAATCCCTCCCGTGAATGAACAGGTTTCCTGAAGCCGGCATCTCCAACGTTCTCCCGAATGCGCATCTTCAGACCGCCTGCCCCCTCCCGAACGCGCACGGAATACAATACTGGAAAAAGACAGCAACATTTTCTTGAAGCTCCGTCCCCGGTCAAAATTCACGGCTATCCGCCGCCTGCGGTTCCCCCGAAGGGAAAAACGGATTCCGCGCCGGGCCATGAAGGAGTATGGCTCCAGCCAAAACTGCATCTCCCAACCAGAACATTTATCGTACAATAAAAGGGGCATGCCCTACTCCGAACTTTTCCACGGAGCTTTGCTGCCGTATGCAAGCCTCTGTTTCCCCCGGCAATAACAAAAAGCTTCCGCTCCCCAAAGGGAACGGAAGCTAAGAGACAATGAAAAAAATAAAGGTAATTTACTTTCAGTCGTCCTTAAGATCAGTCAGAGCCACCGTTGTAATTCCGGCTTCCGTCAACGCGTTCATGACGTCAATAACACGCTGGTGGGGGACATCCCCTTCCACCCACAACTGCACTACCGGCTTGGTGCCTACGGCGCTGGCTTCCTGTTTTTTAGCTTCCAGCTGCTGCACGAGCGTCGCCAGGTTATGGTTGTTCATGTCATTGTCGATCATCAGGCTGTTGTCCTTGCCCCAGTAAATAGTGCCGTCCTTGATGATGCGGATCAGCGCCGGCTCAATCTGGGAGGCGTTTTCGCCCATGGATTGACCCGGCATGGACATATCCAGCTTGCGTTCCTGAATCAGGGAAGTCGCCACAATGAAGTAAATCAACAGAAGGAAACACACGTCGATGAGGGAGGAAATATCCAGCTTGGGATCTTCATCCTCAACCGTCTCCAGTTTTTTGTGTCTTGCCATAGCGCGTAAAGTTATTCAGCCTTGTTTGCAGTAGAGGAATTCTTGGCAGGCAGAACGGCAAAAATCACTTTGATTACACCGCATTCCGCAGCCACACGGATTACCTCCCGGGACCCTTTGAAGAGAGCCTGCTGGTCACCGCGCAGATAAAGGCGCGTTTCAAAATCCTGCTTGTCCTTGAAGCGTTCCGCAAGGTTCTTGATATATTCCTTGAGTTCGTCAGTGGAGTTGAGCGGGGTGCCTACGTCGGAGGACCAGAGAACACTGGGATCTACGCCGGGCGGCCGCTTGCCCGCGCCTTCCCCATAAACATTCACCACAATGCAGCCGTTGGCGGATTTCACTTCACCGGAGCTGCTGGCCGTGGGCATCTGAATGTTCTTATCTTTTTTAACGGTAATGGCCGTAGCGTTCACCACGAAGAAAATCAACAGGAGGAAAACCATGTCGATCATGGGGGACATATCCATTTCCCCATTTACTTCTTCAGGCGCTACATTAGCTTTCTTCTTACCCATAAGCTACATTTGGTTGAGATTCTCCGGTCCGGCTCCGCACACGCGGAAGCTTCCGGACCGGACCGTCTGTTTCGGCAATCAGGCCAAACCTTCAGGAATACGGGCAAGCTGGGCTTCAGCGTTCACCACATTGATGGAGGTATTCACCATTTCCTGCACGGTGCCCACGCATTCAGCAATATGGGCATTGGCTATACCCTTCTGGAAGAAGAAGAACGGAGTGGCGATAATGGCGTTGATCAAGCCCCAGAAGGTCGTCAGAAGGGCCACAGAAATATCACCGGCCAACTGGGTGGGGTCCGCCTGGCCTGCGGTAGCCAGCGTACCGAACGCGCCCACCATCCCCTGCACCGTTCCGAACAGACCGAGCATGGGGGAAATCTGCGCGCAAAGGGCCAGCATGTTAATCCACTTGAACACGGCACGGCTTTCGTTGGCCGTAAAGTCGGCTACGGCGTCTTCAATAGCATCCTTGCCAAGGTCTTCCGGACGGGTGGCATCCACGTTCGGCAGAGCGTAGGCAACCAGACGGCCCAGATAGGTGGGGCTGCCGGCAGCCACTTCAATGGCGGACCGGATGCGGCATTCGGCCATCAGCTGCAACAGGGTGACCTTGAGGTCTTCCGGGCAGAATTTTTCCTTTTTCAGGGCTACCATGTTGTAGATCACCAGGAAGATGATGAAAGCTTCCACCAGCATAATCGGAATCATGGTCCAACCACCGGCAATGATCCATTTGTCAAGCATGGTCTGTTCCTGCGGAGCAACAGTTTCAGCGGCTTCCTGAGCGAAAGCGGATGTAGAAAACGCAGCCATCAGAACGGAAGCAAATGCAACGAAACGGAAGCCCAGTCTAAAAAGGTTCTTCATAATTTAAGTTATATGGTTGTTCAACAAGATACTGACGTATTAAAGCATGCCCATTCAGACTTGCAAGCATTCATTTTAGACCTTGTAAAAAATTCAGCCGCCTGCGGAACCGCATTCCCGGGCCAGCCGGCTGCAGATGGGGCAGCGCCCCCCGCATCCCCGCGCAGGACAATATTCACGGCCGTACAGGACAATACGCAGATGAAGATCTCCCCATGAATTTTCAGGGAAAAGGCTTTTCAAATCACGTTCCACGGCTTCCACCGTTTTTCCCTTGCTCAGCCCCCACAGACGCGAAAGACGGAAAATGTGGGTATCCACCGGAAAGGCGGGAACGCCGAAAGCCTGAACCATGACGACGGAAGCCGTTTTATGCCCCACCCCCGGAAGAGATTCCAGAGCAGCAAAGTCGCAAGGAACCTTCCCGTTGTATTTTTCCACCAGGATGCGGCTGAGGTTCACGATGGCGGATGCCTTCCTTTCCGAGAGACCGCAGGGCCTCACAATTTCCCGAACCGCGGCCACATCCTGCCGTGCCATTTCCTCCGGGGTGGAGGCCAGGGCGAACAGAGCAGGAGTCACCAGATTTACTCTCTTGTCCGTACACTGGGCGGACAAGAGAACCGCCACCAGCAGCGTATAAGCGTCGCGATGCACCAGGGGAATAGGAGGGGCCCCGTACAGGGACATGAGTTCTTCCCGGACAATGGAAGCCCGTTTTTTCGTATTCATGCCGCCAGATTACCACTCCGCCCGCACGGCGGAAAATAAAAAAGCGCCGCCATGCAGTGATGGCGGCGCCGGGATGAAAAGCACAGGTCAGTCAGCCTTGGCATAAAACCCCTTGGAAACGCGGTGCCGCAGGGCCGCATACATGGCGCGGCAGTGCCTGTAGCCGCGGCGGCTGCCGAGCACCTCCAGGCTGTTGGCGGGATCTCCCCAGCGGACAATCGTCAGTTCCACATAGCGGCGGCCCCACTCCTTCATCAGCTTCTTGTTGGGCTGATAAATATCAATGGTGCCGGTGCCGACCAGGGCGCTTCCGTAATCATCAACAACGTAAAGGTAGGGCTGGCCCTTGATGCGGAACGTCGTCCCCAGGGGATAAACGGACCAGTCTGCAGCGGCGCTGCGGACGGAAGACGTGTATTTCAGCGTCGTCCCAACGGCATTCCGGGGGCCGTAAGCCAAATGGTCGCGTTCGGAATGGGTATAAGCCGTGGTGCGCACTACACGGGTGCGCTGAGCGGGATGATAAAACGGCATCTTGTGCTTGTCGCGCCCCAACTTGGGAAGTTTGGAAGAAGGCGCTGCCGAGCGACTGGGGGCCAGGGGCTGGACGAATCCCTGGGCAGTTTCACCTACACGGGCTAAAACAAGAGCGTCACTACTGGATTTCCCCATGCCGGTTACGGCTCCGTTTGTCGAGCAGCTGCTGACAAACATGGCCGCGACGGCACAAGACAGGGTGGCAATTATTCTTAAATTCATGCGGTACGAGGTTAGGCGCCATACACATGGCAATCACTCCGGCAAAACCTTCAGGCCATGTGCGGAAGCCGGAAAATCGGCAACGGCGGCTCTTGGGTACGAAATAATCCCTGCCTTGGCAATCCTTTTTTCCCCTCAGCCCTTACCAAACAAGGAAGATCTATTATTATAAATTACTAAAAATAAACAATATATAAAACATGCCGCATTTTTGTCATATCATGACAAATAATATACTTCCCGAAACACTTTTTTCTATCACACCACGACACACTTTTTTATTTTTACCATATTCCATTTATAATAAAAATATTACACACACAAAGAGCACACAATCACTCAAAAATATTTCCTGAAAAAGCTCAAGGGCGGATATCCCGCAAAGGCGTCATGGGCAAGAAAAACACGTCTCCCGTTGAACGAATTTCCCTTTGCCGTTCAAGGTCCCACGCGAATTTCTGCCCGTTCCCTTGCCATCTCCGCATTTTCACAGCCTTCCCATGCAGCAGAAGGAAGGAGTCAAGAAGAGACTGGAAGGAAGATTCCCCTGTAAGGGAAAGCCGGAAAGTCCGGATGTTATCAGTAACGTTCCCGCCGCAAAAACGCGCCACGGGAAAAGACGCTCCAGCCCGGTTGAAAAAAGCCCCCTCCCTGGCCGCTGTCTTCCAAATTCCGGGTAACACTCATACCGGAAAAAGGAAGTTCAGCCAGAGAAAGGGCTTCCTGTCCGTTTTCACGGCGCTGCCACGGGAAGGAAGCGCCTATGACCTTCATTTCTTTTCCCTTCCGGGCAGCCTTCCATAAAAGGTTCCGGCGTTTCACCCGGCAGACGGGCACATACCGAATGGGCTGTTGCATCCGTCCGGAAATAGATTACACTCCGGTACGAACATGCCCGCCGGCCTTCCTCAACACCTCACGCTGGATTATTTGCGCGCCCTGCTATCCCGGGGCGTGGAGAAAACCACCGTCACGGAAGAAGCCAGAATGGTTCTGAGAAAATGGGTCATGGACGCGCGCCGGATATCCGGAAGCCCCCTCCGCTCTTCCGTTTCCGCCCATCCTGCCGCAAGTGAAACACGGCCGCAACAGCCCTCCCCGGATCAGCCGCCTTCAGACTCCGTGGATGAAGCATCCTTCGGCAATGAACTCCGGGATATCCTCAACGGAGTACAGCCGCACAGAACGGAGGAGGAAGTTCCGGTACCCCGCCATATCTCTTTTGATCTGGAAGGTGAAACGGAGGAAGAAAAACTGTCCTCCCTGCGGGAACTGGTCGTTAACTGGCCGCCGCTCCGGAACATGGATTCCCTGAGGGAAACGCCCGTCTTTTCCTCCGGCAACCCCAGGGCGGATATCATGATGGTAACGGACGCTCCCGGACTGTATGAAGAAAAACAGGGTTTTCCCCTGGCCGGCCCTTCCGGGCAGAAACTGGACGCCATGTTGAAAGCCATGGGGATTTCCCGCTCCGATATTTACCTGACCCATCTGGTCAAATACCGCCCAGCCCTCCCCCGGCAGCTTACCAACAACCGTCCTCCTACAGACCGGGAGATAGAAATTTCCCTGCCCATTTTACGGGAGGAAATCATGCTGGTGCGCCCGAAAGTAGTGGTAGCCCTGGGGGCCATCGCAGCCCGCGGCATCCTCCAGTCAGGAGAAACGCCTCTTTCCGCCCTGAGAGGCGCCTTCCACACAGCTTTCAACACGCCCGTGCGCGTTACTTATAATCCCAGTTATCTTCTCCGTACGGAAGATATTTCAGAAAAGCGAAAGGTTTGGGAGGATATGCTGTGTGTCATGGAACAGGCCGGTCTGCCCATCTCTGAAAAACAACGTTCCTACTTCCTGCCCAAAAAGTAATATATGGATTATCTAAACAGCATTCTGGAGCGCAAACGCGCCGATTTGAAAAAACTTCTTCCTCTGGAAGGGAAATTACGGGCCTCCGCCATCCAGCGGAACGACTATGCGGGATTCCGCACCGCGGTGGATCTTGGGGAAACCCGCCTCTCCGTAGTTCCGGAAATATCCAGGGTGCATCCCGCCCTCAGCCTCCGGAAAGGAGTACAGGATATCCGGCACATGTACGACATGTTCCTCCAGGGCGGAGCGCAGGGCATTTCCATCGCTGTGGAACCGGAAGTATACGGCGGTTCATGGGACATGGTGTCCACTGTTTCCAGAATCAGCTCCATTCCCGTCATGGCGCGCGACGTGTTCATTCATCCCGCCATGATCTGCCAGGCTATCGTCTCGGGAGCGGATGCCGTCAACCTGGTCGCGGCCGCCCTGCCGGCAAAGGATTTGTCGGAGATGTACCGCATGGCTTCCGGGCTGGGCCTGGACGTGATGATGGAGGTTCACACCCTGAAGGAGCTGGAAACCGTCATGGATCTGGAAGCGGAATTCATCTGCATCAATAATGCAGATCCTCACACGCTCCAGGCCAATCCTGTAGTCACGGAAAAACTCATTGAAGAAATACCCGCCTCCGTTACTGTCCTGTCCGCAGGGGGCATCCGCACCGTGGAAGACGCGCGCCGCATGCTGGATGCGGGAGCCAACGGCGTTCTTTTCCAAGACGAACTTGCCCGCATGGATATTCCCCAGGATTTCATGGAGGCCATTCTGGCTCTCCGGGCGGACTGATTTTCCGCCTTTACTATATTATAATAGAAAAAACCTCTGCATCCGCACGCATGGGGAAATGCGGGATTGAAGAAATTGTCCCGTCACTGTAAATCCTTCGCCCCGAACGCCCCGCGGATATGCCTGAATTCCGGGGGTTTCCCTTCCCTGTACAGGACTTCCACAACATCGTAGCGGAAAGTCACCGGTTCCGGAAGCAGGCGAAGCCATTCCGCCGCGCCCCGACGTATCAGCGCCCTTTTGCGGGCGTTCACGGCGCGGCGAGCGCCACCATAACCATTTCCCGTACGGGTTTTCACCTCCACAAAAACAAGGCACTCCCCTTCCCGGCACACCATGTCCAGTTCTCCGCCTCTGACGGGGCGCCAATTTCTTCTCAGGACAACGCACCCTTCCGCACGCAGGAAGGAGGCCGCAGCCAGTTCCCCGTACATTCCCAGCCATGCCGTATCCCGCTCACCCCTGCTCAGGAAAGGACAGTTCCATTTGTGAAACCGGCGCAAACGAGCGGCGATGGAGCGGACAGGGCCCATGCCTCCGCAGAGCTTCCATATGGGCTTTCGTGCCATATCCTTTGTGTTTTGCAAAACCGTACTGCGGGTAGGAAGCGTCCGCTTCCGTCATCATGCGGTCCCTCGTTACCTTGGCCAAAACGCTGGCGGCGGCTATGGAAAGGCTCCTGCCGTCTCCCTTCACAATGGCGCGGTGCGGAACAGGAAGCCCCTTGACCGGCAATCCATCCACCAGGCAGAAATCCGCGCGCAGGGCCAGGCCTTCCACCGCGCGCGCCATCGCCAGATGAGTGGCTCTCAAAATGTTGAACCGGTCTATTTCTTCCACGGAAGCCACTCCTACGGAACAAACCGCCTGTTCGCACTCCAGAAGAGCCAGGAACAGGCGTTCCCTTTTTGCCGCAGTCAATTGCTTGGAATCGTTCAGACCGGCCAGCTCCTCCGCCAGAACAGGAAGAATAACGGCTCCGGCTACTACGGGGCCGGCCAACGGCCCGCGCCCGGCTTCATCCACTCCGGCCACGCAAAGAAAACCGGAAGCCCGGGCCTCCATTTCAAAACTCATATCCGGATGCGTTTTTTCCTTCATGGCGCTATTCCTCCTCCTGTTCCTCCGGAAGGCGGGTCAGCAGAATCTGCGTGATTCTTCTGCCGTCAGATCCCGTCACCACAGCCCGGTAGCGGCCAATCCTCAATTCCTCCCCTTCTTCCGGAATATAACCCATCCGGCTGATTACGTAACCGCCCAGCGTGGTCACGCCCGGACAATCCAAATCCATTTCAGGCAGGTAATCGGCCAGGTCAAACAGGGTAATAGCCCCATTGACGGCATATGTATCCTTGCCGGTTTTCACAAACTCCCGCATTTCCTCCTGGTCAAATTCGTCCTGAATGTCATCCCCTACAATCTGTTCCAGCACATCATCCAGGAATACCAGGCCGATAGAATCGCCGAATTCATCCACTACCAGGGCAAAGTGGGCATGTTCTTTCAGAAAGAACGTGAGAAGGCTGTCCAGGGGCATCGTATCCGGCACCACGCGCAATTCACGCCGCACGCTCATCAGATCCGGATTTTCCCGTCCCACCAGTTTGAGCAGGTCCTTGACGTGCACCCAGCCCTTCACTTCATCCAGGTGGTCTCCTTCCACCAGTGGGAACCGGGTGTGGCGGGATTTCCGGGCAAGCTCCCAGTTTTCCTCAAAGGGAGCCGTCAAGTCCATCACATCCACTTCAGAGCGCGGGGTCATGACGTCCTTGACGCACATGTCGTTCAGTTCAAGGGCATTCTTGGAAATTTCCGCCTCCTGCTTCGTCAGCTCTCGGGAACGTTCGCTTTCTTCCACCAGATACATCAGTTCATCCGTGCTGTGCACCGGGCACGCCGTAGAACGGGGATCAATGCCCAGCAGGTATTTCAGCACAAACCGGGTCATTCCGTTCGTCAGCCCTAGAATACCCGTATACCTGAACACCGTATAAAAGAAATACAGCAGGGGAACCGTCGCCAGGGCGGCCTTGTCCGGATGGCGCATCGCCATGGCCTTGGGGATAAATTCCCCAAATACCATCTGGCAGCAGGCAAAGAAAATAAATGTCACGGCCAAAGCAGTTCCGTAAACGGAAACCATGCCTCCCAGTCCCACGGAAACCAGAAAGGGAGCAGTCAATTCCGATACAAAAAACGTCCCCAGGAATCCCAGCGCCAGGGAAGAAAGAGTAATGCCCGCCTGACAGGCGGCCAAATAAAGATCGGGATGCTTGGCCGCCTTCCGTGCCCGGGCCAGTTTTTTCCGGGTTCGGGCCGGAACGCCTTCTCCGGCGTGCAGCTGGCTTTCGCGAACTTTCATCAAGGCGAACTCGCTCGCCGCAAAAAACGCATTCAACAGTAAAAAAAGGACAAAGCCGGCAACTGCCAGCATCATCCCATCCAGCGCCGGGCCTGAACCGGGCGCTTCAGCGGCCCCGAAGGCCGCAAGAATACTCAGAGGATCCGGATCATTCATTCTGATTCAAATAACATATTCGGAGAAGAAGGCAGAGATATTGCCCGGCACTTGTCATCACAGTTTTTCATAAACGCCCTTATCCCGGCGCTCCAGCACGGTGAATCCGGCAGCCTTGGCGTCTGAAACGGAAAGAGGCTTGGTTACCTCCGGCACATTAATGCGGCTGATGACCTTACGCACGGGATGCTTGCACACCAGGCATTTTTCAAGCGGCGCACGGTCCACGGGACGCCTCAACTCAAAACCGCGGCGGCACACCGGACAGGACAGGCCGGGGTCGTCAGGGTTCTCGGAAATATACTCGTATATAGGCATAGCAAAACGCTAGGCTAAATAAAAATCAGCCTAGCGTCAAAATCTTTATAAGGCTGCAACCTTTCCCTGTCCTTACCAGCTGGACTTGGTCACACCGGGGATCATGCCGGCGTTGGCCAGTTCACGGAAGGAAATACGGGAAAGCTTGAAACGGCGGATAAATGCGCGGCGGCGGCCGGAAACAAGGCAACGGTTGACCGTACGGGTCGGGCTTGCATTGCGGGGCAGCATGGTTAAACCGATATAATCCTTCTCAGCCTTCAATTGCGCACGCAGTTCTGCATAGCGCTTGACGGTTTCAGCCTTTTTCTTGTCTCTTGCGATCCAGCTCTTCTTAGCCATAAGTTCGGCGGAATAAGTAGAGGGACGGGGATGAAAAATCAAGCGCTTTTTTTCGATTTTATCAAATTCAGGCCGTTTTCAATGTCATCCGGCCTTTCCTCCAGCCTTCACGCATGGGATTGAATACCTGTTTCTTTTACAAATATACCGCGTGAGAAGGCATCCGCAACGTTCACAACAGGATGGAAGAAGCCTGTTTATTTAACTCTTCCTAACCATTATCTCCAACACCCCATGGAAACATATCTGGAAGGAGTCCGCGCAAAACAGCCGACTCTCTGGGCACGAAGGATGTTTTTCGATTTTTTAGAAATATCCCAACAAATAAGATGATCATGATAAAGATCCGCACCTCGGAGACGCTGCTTGCGCAGGCATGGGCGAGCGTATCATCCCGGCATTAGAAGGCTTATGGACAAACCATTTGCCGGATATGACAGATGGAACCCGGAAGAGGCCAAGACATGCAGAGCTCTGCATGGAACGCTATTTTTCAATGGGTTCCGTCAGCAATTCCCAGTAAATCTCGGAAAACTGTGGAAGAAAAGAGCGTTGCTTTTCCAGGAAAGGCCGGTTCATCTCCGCCAGGAACCGTTTCATCAAAGCAGTCTCCGGAGGCTCCTGGGAAAAGCCTGCGGCGAAACATGATTTTGTCCTTTTCTCCGGGGGGGGAATGGGGCATCATGCCGCCGCACACTAATCATTGACGTACATGAAAATCGTAGTTGCATACTCTGGCGGCCTTGACACCTCCGTTCTTCTGAAGTGGCTCAAGGAAAAATATAATGCCGAAATCATCGCCTACTGCGCAGACGTAGGCCAGGCGGAAGAACTGGACGGTCTGGAGGCCAAAGCTCTGGCGACGGGCGCCTCCAAGTGCTTCATCGGCGACCTCAAGGAAGACTTCGCCACCAACTACATCTTCCCGATGATGCAGGCCAATGCCCTTTACGAAGGCCGCTACCTGCTGGGAACCTCCATCGCCCGCCCCTGCATTTCCAAGGATATGGTGGATCTGGCCATCCGGGAAGGCGCGGACGCCATCGCCCACGGCGCCACCGGCAAGGGGAACGACCAGGTCCGCTTTGAACTGGCCGTCAATGCCCTGGCCCCGAACATCAAGGTCATCGCCCCGTGGCGCGATCCCGAATTCCGCCAGCAGTTCCCGGGCCGCACGGAAATGATCGCCTACGCGGAATCCCACGGCATCCCGATCCGGCAGTCTCTGAAAAAGCCTTATTCCATGGACCGCAACCTGCTTCACATTTCCTTTGAAGCCGGGATGCTGGAAGATACCTGGTATGACGGCACCACCCCTGCCGACCGTGAAATGTACAAGCTTTCCGTTTCCCCGGAAGACGCTCCGGATCAGGCCGAATACATCCAGCTCCTGTATGAAAAGGGCAATGTCATCGGCATCCAGTATGATGGCCTTGACGCCCTGCTGAAAGAACTGGGCGTCACCCCGAAGGGAGAACGCGACGGGTACACCCTCCTCAGCCCCCTGGGCGTCATGTACGTGCTGAACGCCCTGGGCGGCAAGCATGGCATCGGCCGCGTGGATATCGTGGAAAACCGCTTTGTGGGCATGAAGAGCCGCGGCATTTATGAAACTCCCGGCGGCACTATCCTGCTGGCGGCCCACCGCGATATTGAAACAATTACAATTGACCGGGAAGTGCAGAAAGTGCGCGACTCCCTCATCCCGGAATACGCCACGCTGGTTTACAACGGCTTCTGGTTTGCGCCGGAACGCGAGGCCATCCAGGCCCTCGTGACCAAATCCCAGAAAACCGTCAACGGGGAAGTACGCCTGAAACTCTACAAAGGCAACGTCATGTACGCCGGACGCCGTTCCCCGCAGTCCCTGTATTCCGAAGAAATCGCCACGATGGAAGGCGGCCACGAGGAACTGTACAACCAGAACGACGCGGAAGGCTTCATCCACCTCAACGGATTGCGCCTGAAGCAGTTCAGCCGCGTCAACAAACCCTACGGCAATTAAGCGCCCGTAACGGAGCCGCTCTTTATCAAACCGTCCGGAAAAGGTACTCCGGACGGTTTTTTCTTTGCAATAACCTTTTCCTTTCCCGCGTAGTGACCAGTATGGGATTCCTTTCACACGCATTTCTGGCGGCTGTATTTTCGCTCTCTCCCTTTTTGGCGTCTGCCGCGGCCTTAAAACCCAATATCATTCTTATTTACGCGGATGACCTGGGCATGGGCATGCTGGGCTGCTATGGCCAGGAAATCGTGAAAACACCCAATATTGACCGCCTGGCCAGCCAGGGCATCATGTTCACCCGGTGCTACAGCAGCCAATATTGCTGCCCGGCGCGCGCTTCCCTGCTTATGGGCGTGCACGACAGCCACTCCCATTCCTACACCCAGACAGCGGGAGCCCTGGTTATCACGGCGGAACGGGAAGGCTGGTCCAATGAGCAACTGGAAGAGAAAGCGGCACGGGCAGCACGCATCAAGGCCGCCAGGGGAGAAGTGTTCCTCCCGGAATTGCTGAAAAAAGCCGGATACGTCACGGGACAGTTCGGCAAGCTGGAATGGGGATTCACCACCTGGCACGGAGAATTGAAAAGACACGGCTGGGACCGCTATGCAGGGTACATGGACCATCAGCGGGCCCATGGCTTTTATCCCTCCTTCCTCTGGAAAGACGGCGAACGCCTCCCCCTGAAAGGCAATATTCATGCCGACGGAGGGAAAACCACGGAAGACTACAGTCCGGGAGCCACAGAAAAACGAAGAGGCAACAGGGAAGGCAAAGTCACCTACGCTCCGGACGTGATGCTGGCGGAAACCCTTCGTTTCATGGAGGAAAACCGGAACAGGCCCATGTTTATCTTTTTTTCCACCAACCTTCCCCACGGCCCGGTAGATATTCCTCTGGAAGAAAACACGTACGCGGGCTCCCCTGCCATCCGCCAGGCCTATGGCAATGCCAGCGGAACCAACAGGGAATGCGCCGGAGCGGCAGAAGAATACGCTTCCATGGTGGACAAGCTGGACAGGCAGGTCGGAGCCATCGTGGACCAGGTGCGCAGGCTGGGCCTGGACAAGCGCACCATTATCATTTTCAGTTCCGACAACGGGCATGAACTTTACTACCGTACGGATAAAGGCCGCGGCCGCGGGCCCGACTGCCACGGAGGCGTTCTGGACAGCACCGGGGAACTGCTGGATGTTTTCCGCGGCAGCCGCGGCCGCATTGGCCCAAACAACGCCATGGCCAATCTGGCCGGCCTGAAATGGACCAGCCATGAAGGGGGCATCCGTGTTCCCCTTATCATTTCCTGGCCCGGTACGCTGCCCTATGGAAAGGTCTGCCACAATTTGGTGGCCAACTACGACCATATGGCCACTTTCGCCGATCTTGCAGAGGTCCGCATGCCGGAAGGCAAAGATGCCGTTTCCTATAAAGATATACTGTTCGGCAACTCCGCCAGGCAGCGCGATTATGTGGTCGTGGACCACACCGTCATCACGGGAGACGGCTGGAAACTTACGCAAAAACGGAATAAACCGTTCCTCTTTCACATAGGCAGGGACCCTGAAGAAAGGCATAATCTTGCGGAAACAAGGAAAGACCAGCTGGAAAAACTCCAGGCCATCTACAGAAAGGAAGTGGGCAGCCCCAGAAAAGACCGGTAAAAACCGGAACCGGCCCGGCGCACCCCTTTTTCCGCCGGGCGTTTTTGCAGGTTGAAACCTGAACGTTCCGCATGTAGAGTTCCCCGGTGAAGAACAATCCCCCCTCCCCCCGCCAAACAGCACTGAATTGCCTGAAGAGCTGGCATGCAGGCCGCTCCTTCGCGGAAACCCTCGTGGACCGGGAATGTTCACGGGCTGCGCTTCCACCGGCAGACAGGCACCTGGTGCAGGCTTTGGTTTTCAGCGTATTGCGCAACCGGACCTGGCTGGACCACATCATCGAAACCCTCCGGAAAGGCAGACTGGACGAGGAAGCGCGCCTTATTCTCCAACTGGGGTTGAGCCAGCTTTTCCTGCTGGGCATGGCGGACCACGCCGCTGTGTATGAAACCGTGAATCTTGCGTCCGTACGCCTGAGAGGACTGGTAAACGCTATCCTGCGCAACGCTTTGCGTCGGGAGAAAGACATTCTGGAAGAACGGGAACAGCTTCCGCTTTCCATTCATTATTCCACCCCCGCGTGGCTGGTGCGGAGATGGACGGAACAAATGGGGCCGCAAATGACCCGTGACCTGCTCCGCTGGAACAACACCACGCCGCGCCTGTATGTGCGCGCCAATCCTCTGATGCCCATGAAAAATATTCCGGCCTCGCTCGCCCCGCTGGACCGCGCGCCCGGCTGGTTCTCCGTGGAAGGCCTTCTGCCACTGGAGGAAATTAAAGCAGGCTCCCTTTACGTGGCGGACCCTTCCACCCGTTACTCCATTGATTTGCTGGCCCCCCAGCCCGGGGAGGAAATTCTGGACGCCTGCGCCGCCCCCGGCGGCAAATCCGCAGCCATCATCGCCGCTACCGGAGGCAAAGCCCGCCTGACCGCCACGGATCTCCACGAACACCGGCTGCCCACCCTGAAGGAAAACCTGGACAGGCAGGGATCCCCCTTCGTCAGGACGGCGCAGGCGGACTGGTCCCTTCCCTGCCGCCCGGAATGGGAGGGCCGCTTTGACGCCGTGCTTCTGGACGTTCCCTGTTCCAACACCGGAGTCATCCAACGCCGCGTGGATGTGCGCTGGCGCCTGACTCCGGCGGAAATCCGCCGCCTGGCCGCGCTCCAGAAGACCATTCTGGAAAACGCCTCCCGCGCCGTCAAACCGGGCGGCAGACTGGTTTATTCCACCTGTTCCATTGACGCGGAGGAAGACGGACTGCTGGTCAGGGACTTTCTGCAGAACCACCCGGAATGGACGCTGAAAGAAGAAAAACTTATCCTCCCCCACGAGGAAAAATCAGACGGCGCATATGCGGCCCTTTTGATCTGTGCTTGACCTCGGCTCCAATTTGTCAACAATGCGTGTTCCTGATTTATATCATTCCATTATGTCCCGCAAACCCATCATCGCCGCCAACTGGAAGATGAACATCGGCCCTGCCGAAGGCGCCCAGTTCATCGAAAGCTTCAAAAACCTTATTAATGGGAAAGACGTCGCGTGCGACGTAGTCATCATCCCTCCTTTCACCACCATTCCCTCCGTGCAGAACGCCCTGGGCGGTTGCTCCTGCATCGCCGCCGGCGCCCAGAACGTCTCCCAGTATGACAACGGAGCCTACACCGGGGAAATCTCCACCAGCATGCTGAATGAACTGGGGCTCAAGTATGTGGTGCTCGGCCACAGCGAACGCCGCCAATATTTCGGAGAAACGGACGCCATCATCAACTCCAAAATCAAGAAGGCCATCGCCGCAGGCATTACCCCCATCTTCTGCATTGGCGAAACGAAGGACGAACGCCTGGGAGGCATTTTGGAACCCGTGCTGGAAATCCAGCTCAAAGGCGGACTCAAGGATCTCTCCCCGGAAGAAGTAGCCAACCTGGTCATCGCCTATGAACCCGTCTGGGCCATCGGCACCGGCCTGACCGCAACTTCCAAGGAAGCTCAGGAAGCCCACTCCTTCATCCGCAAGGTTATTTCCGACGTCTTCGGCGCAGACGCCGCCGCCAAGGTGCGCATCCAGTACGGCGGCTCCGTAAAACCGGAAAACGGGGAGGAACTCATGGCCCAGCCGGACATTGACGGAGCCCTGGTGGGCGGCGCGTCCCTGAAGCCGGAATCCTTCGCCGCTCTGGTAACTTCCGCCAAGTAAGCGAAATTCGGCGTCCCCCCCTTTCTACAGGCCGGTCCTTCACGGGACCGGCCTTTTTCATCCCCGGCACACCGGCCACGCTCTTTTCACCCAAAAGCGCAGTTTCTGCCTTTTCAAGCGGCCTCAATCGTGCATAATGGCGAGAAATCATGAAAACCCGCTCACTTACCCCACGCAGCAAAGGTTTCACGCTCATTGAAGTTCTCGTAGTCATCGCCATCATCGCCCTGCTGGCAGGCGTCTCCTACAGCATTTATTCCCATGCCACGGAAACGGCGGCCAGAACGCGCTGTACGGACAACCTGCGCCGCATTAGCGACTGGGGCAAGGAATTCGCAGGCCAGAACGGCGGGAAACTGCCCTCCAGCGGCATGAAAGACAGCCTCCTGAGCGCCAGGGAATGCCGGAACTGGTGGGACGCCCTGGCGCCCATCGTCAATGCGGAACAACCCGACCTGATCGCCCGGAACGCCAAGGAACCCAACATGCTTCCGGACACGTTCCGCTGCAAAAACGACAAGCGTCCGGAAATCCTTGGAGCGGAGGATGCCAACCTTCCCGCCGGGCCGGACACCATTTCCTATACCAGCTGGCTGGACAACCGGAAGGGGCGTCCCATGAATGTGGCGCGCGGCCAGGCCCTGCGGGGCAAACCCTGGATCAGCGACGGCGTCCCGATTGACGGGCGTAGCGTCATCACGGAACAGGATTTTGAGGAAATCGTAGTCCCGGCCCTTGAACGCCACCAGGGAGGAATCATGGTGCTTTATGCGGACGGGAAAATATCCCCCATTGAGGACCCCACACTTAACAAAGTCACCCAAGGCTCCTGACCCCCCTGTTTTTCCTCCCGGCGCGGGAAGGAAGCCAACGGACCGTTGCCGGTAATCCAATGGAATTTTCTTCCTGCTCCCGCTGATTCGTCTTTACGAAGCCGGGATAATCATTAAGGTTAGCGTCCAGATGAACCAGCATGCACCCTTCCTGCATCCGTACGACGGCATGATACCACTGTCTGTGGCGGGGTATATCCTGGGAACCGTCCTGCTGCTGGCCCACCTGTATGCGCTGGTAAAAAGGCGGCAGGTGCAGGCTTTTCTGCTGGCGTCTCCGCGCAACCATCTGCTGGCTCAGATTCTGCTGGCCGGCGGCCTGTTCTGGTTCTTTCTGCTGGTGGCTCCCGAAGGATTGGGCGTGCTGAGCCGCTTCCGGGTGGGACTGGCGGAATTTGAAGGCATCCGCTGGCTGCTCCAGCTGGCATGCCCCGTCTTTCTGGTGCTGATGGTCACGCAGGTGAAAAACCTGCTCTTTCCACGGGCGCTGGGCATCTTCGGCCTGATGGTGGCGGCTCCTCTGCTCAGTGCAGCCTTCCTTCAGGAGCCAGTGACCAGGCTCCTCATTCCCATCTGGTGTTACATCGTCATTTTCCTTTCGATTCTCTGGATAGGCAAGCCCTACCTGTACCGTGACATGGTCAATAAAATATGCTCCAAGCCAGCCTGGTGGACGCCTCTTTGCCTGGGAGGCATGGCCTATGGAGCCGCCATTCTGCTTTGCGCCATCCTGTGGTGGTAGGGAGCCCCTTCCGGCACGCTTCACCGCGCAGAAGAGATATCCAGCCGCTGGAGAAAGTCTCCGGAAAAAACAGGCATACGCAACGTCGGCCCTTTCCGTAACAACCTGTTTTTTCCTTCCTGTTGAAAGACTCAAGAGCGATTCCGCTTATTTATAGATGATTATTTCATCTTCCTTTCATGCGCTCTATCCTACGTTCCTCCATCCTGGCCGGCATAGCCCTCTGGCTTCTTTCCCCTGCCCTTTCCCTGGCGGACAGGCCCAATATTGTGCTTATCCTGGCCGATGACATGGGATGGTCCGACCCGGGCTGCTACGGCTCGGAAATACCCACCCCCGCCCTGGATACCCTGGCCAGGCAGGGAATGCTGGCAACCCGGCTCTACACCGCTTCCCGCTGTTCCCCCTCCCGGGCTTCCATCATGACCGGCTGCGAACCTCACAAGGCGGACGTAGGGCTGCTGGATGACGACAACGGGCGCCCCGGCTACCGCGGCCGCCTGAATCCGAATATCCCTACCCTGCCGGAACTTCTGAAAAAAGCGGGATACCGTACCTATCTTTCCGGGAAATGGCATCTTGGAAAAGTCCGGGGAGCCTATCCATGGGACCGAGGCTTCGACCGCTCCCGCGGCTTGCTGGGCGGAGCGGCAGATTATTACAAACCCATGCCGGACCGGCCCTTCGGGGAAGACGGGAAACTGCTCCGTCCGGAGGATCTGCCGGAGGACTTCTACATGACGGACGATATCACCAAAACGGCTCTGGCCTATATTGACGATGCCGCCAAAAGCAATCAGCCCTTCTTCCTCTACGTGGCTTATACGGCTCCGCACACTCCCCTCCAGGCCCCCCGGAAGGAAATAGAAAAAATGCTCCCGTTCTACAACGGCAAATCCCCCCACGCCATTGCTTCCCAAAGACTGGAAAAACAAAAGCTGCTGGGAATCGTCCCGCCTGCCGCCAACCTGGGCATGGCCGGCAAATTCAATCCCGAAGGTTATGAACAAGCCTCCGCAAAACGCAAGGATTATATGGCCGAATGCATGGCCGCCTACGCCGCCCAAATCGTTATCATGGACCGCGGAATAGGCCGCATTCTCGCGTCCCTGGAACGTCACCGCCTTTGCGACAATACCATCGTCATGTTTTTATCAGACAATGGCGCAACAGCGGAAATGCCCCAGAACAATAAAAACAAGAAAACCACCCTTCCCACAGGTCCGCTGGGAGAAGTCGGCTGCAGGGACGGATACGGCCCCATGTGGGCGGCTGTGTCCAATACCCCTTACCGCCAGTATAAAATAGAAACCTTTGACGGAGGGCTGTCCGCCCCCTTCATCATTCGCTACCCTTCCAAGATACGCCCGGGCTCGCGCTACCACTCGCCTTTCCTGCTCCAGGACATCGCCCCCACCTGCCTTGCATGGGCCGCCCTCCCCATTCCGGCCCATATGGACGGCAAGCCGCTCAACACCTACTGGAATAACCCTCCGGAACTTCCTCCGTCCAAGGTGTGGGACTACATTCCCAATACCTGCCCTCCCCGCACTATTTTCTGGGAACATCAGAGAAACCGGGCGGCCCTGACAAGTCAATTCAAGCTGGTGGCTCCCAACCGTGGTCCCTGGCAGGTGTACGACATCAGGGACAGGACGGAGCAGAACAATCTGGCATCCAGGCGCCAAGAGCTTGTGGAGCAATTGTCCGCGCAGTACAGGAAATGGGCGGCGAAAAATCATGCCGAATAACACAGCACGGCAGGGGGGATATGCGCCCTGAACGTTTCTATGGGAATTCCCTGCCGGAAAAGAGTTCCGGGCCGTCTCTTCAAAGAACGGCAACCGACATGTGATTTACCGCCATATCATGCTATCAACCTCCTGGTGAAACATATAGCGCCGGAGTCATATCCAACACCTGAAATAAGAAAGAGAAACCCCGTAAGTTCAGTGACTTACGGGGTTTTTAAAAGAGGAATGGTACTTGGACCGGGACTCGAACCCGGGACCAATAGATTAAAAGTCTACTGCTCTACCAACTGAGCTACCCAAGCACTTACCCTTGCTGGAAGGGCGCAAACAGTAAACACCACACCTCCTTTCATGGCAAGCGCAAAATGGAAGATGAACAAAAAAAGATCAGGATTCCATGCATTCCATCCATCTCGCGCGCCATTCCGCAGGAATACGCGCAGGGCGCCCCTGCGGCATCTGGACAAGGGCCAGCTGCTGATGAGCCCTGACCAAAAGATCATTATTGGAAGCGCGCCGCATTTCAAAATCGCACCAGAAGCGGGCCCGCTCCACGGATTGAAGCCATCCCGTCGTTAAAATGGTGTCTCCAAGAACAGCCGGACGCACATAGTCGATCTCATGGCGCACCACCACGGCAAACTGCTGCAAATCGCTCATGGTTTTGTAATCCATTCCCAGTTTAGCGCCAAGCTTGGTGCGGCAGGCTTCAATCATGCGCAAATAGGCCAGGTTATGGACTACCCCGCCGCAGTCCGTATCATAAAACATGACTTCATCTTCCGTATGAAACATCAGCTCCGGATTCATGTCTGCCATTGTAAAAAGGAAACAGGCGGGCTGAAAGGAAATTCCGGTTCAGCCGCGCCATGCATGATGCGTACGCGCCAGCGTCAGCACGCAGACGGAAGCAGCCCCGGCGCGGAGGAGCAGACGGGCGCAGGAATCTGCCGTGGCTCCAGTCGTAAAAACATCATCCACCAGCAGCACATCCCTGCCCCTGACGGGGCGGCGTTTCATCCCTTTTTCATCCGCCGCATAAATTTTACGGGCATGTCTGAGCCGCTGCTCCCGCGACAAGCTGGCCTGGGGAAGCGTATCCGGCAGGCGTTTCAACACGCCGGCACAGGGCCAGTCCAGTTCCTTCCCCAGCAGCTCCGCCAGTTCCTGCGCCTGGTTATACCCCCTTTGAGCCTGCTTGCCGCGATGCATGGGCACGGGAACGAGCAGGCGCTCTTTCCCTCCGAACCAGTGAAGATTTTCGCGCACAGCCTCCGCCATCATCTGCGCGAAGGAGCCGGCCAGATGAACGGCTCCCCCATATTTGAAGGCCAGCAGCAGATCCCGCAATGACCCCGTATTCACATACACGGCGCGGGCTTCCTCAAAAGAGGGAGGAGCCGCCGCGCAGCGGCGGCATAATCCGGACGGAATGAAGGAACCCTCCGCCGGTTCCCCGCAGACGGCACAGAAAGGAGGTTCGACAGACACGAAACTTCCGCGGCAGTCCGGGCAGACATGGCAGCCGTCCAGGCCGCCGCGCCCGCACAACTCGCAGACAAAAGGATACACCCAGGAAAGCCATTCCCCGGCAACCGCCCCCAGCATTCCCCGCACGGCAGAAAGTTGAAAGGGGCTCCTATCGTCCGCCCTTCCCATCGTGGAAACCGGCGTCCTCCTCTTCCGGCATCTCTTCCAGAAGCTTGTCTATGGTTTCAATGAAACGCCACGGGCATCGCTTGCGCTGGTATTTACGCCACAGCACATCGCGCAGGGTCACCCAGTGCGCCCGCGTTAATTCCACGCGTTCCCATTCCACATCGTCACGTTCCGCACGGCCCACCTTGGGGGCGCACTCCAGCTTCCATTTGCCGGCATGGTGGCATGCCCTGTACACCAGGGTGCCCTCTTCCGTGCGTTCTTTCCACGTGTGAACTTCCATGGAGGCGAGTGTAAGGAAGAAGCGTTCCGGGTAAAGAGGAATTTTTTCTAGTCATCCGCCCTTGCGCGATTAGTATGGCTCCGTCATGAACGACACTGAAATGATCGAATGCCGCGAGCCTGCCCTTCAAATGCAGCGCCTCATCTCCATCATGAAACGTCTGCGCGCCCCCCACGGCTGCCCCTGGGATGCGGAGCAAACCCACCATTCCCTGATTTCCAATATGATTGAGGAAGCCTATGAAGTCGTGGACACCATCCAGCGGAATGACTGGACGCAGCTGAGGGAAGAATTGGGCGATGTTCTGCTTCAAGTGGTTTTTCATGCGGAGATTGCCCAGGAAGCAGGGCGCTTCAATTTCAATGACGTGGCTGCGGAAGTAAGCGAAAAACTCGTCCGCCGCCATCCCCATGTATTTGCCCAGTCCAAGGCGGATACGACGGATGCCGTATTGGCACAGTGGGACAAGATCAAACGCCGGGAAAAAGGGGCGGAAACAACCCCGTACCTGCATGGAACAGGCAAGGGGCTGCCTCCCATGCTCCAGGCATGGAAGCTCCAGAAAAAAGCCGCCAAAGTAGGATTTGACTGGACGGACGCCCAAGGCGCCCTTGACAAGGTGAAGGAAGAAACCGTGGAATGCGGGGAAATTCTTTCCGCGCCGGAGAAAGACCCACGCGTCGCGGAGGAATTGGGAGATCTTCTGTTTTCCGTAGTCAACCTGTGCAGGAAGAAGGGCATCGACCCGGAAACGGCCATGGCCGGAGCAAACAGAAAGTTTGAGCGGCGTTTCAACGAAATGGAACGGCTGCTTGCCAAAGACGGCCTTTCCCTGGAAGAAGCCTCTGCGGACGCCATGGAGGAACGCTGGCAGCAGGCGAAATCCGCCCGGTAACGAAAACCGGGGTCAGGCCATCATGTCCATGTTCGGGTCTTTCCAGGCCGGATCATATCCCCTGGCATAGCTGAACACATGCTTGTGCATGTATTCGAAGTACTGCTCCTTCTGCATGGGGGTGAGCCGTTTCCAGATGGCTACGTTCAAGGCGCGGCACACCTTCTGCATCATTTTCAGGGTAAGCTGGCGCCCCTGCCGGGCTTTTTGAACCTGTTTGTGGGTAAGCTGCTCCGGAGAAATCTCCACCAGGTCATGATTGGTCAGATGCCAGCGCTTCATCAGTTCATCCAAAGGCTGTTCTCCGTGGTTGCGTCCGGTTGCTGTGGCTTCCTCGTCCATACGCCTTTCTTCGTGCCCTATTTCCGGGAAATAGGCAATACATGATTGCCCCATCAGCACTTTTTTTGTATTTCCAGTTGCCCGGCGTCCGGATACATGGTTCAATCCCGCCCCGTTGCAATAAGATGATTAGCGAGAAAGAGGAATTACTGGAATGGCGCAAACGCGCCGCCGCACAGCCCGCGGGACGGGTAGTCCTGGATCTGGAGGCAGACAGCCTGCACCGCTATCAGGAAAAAATCTGCCTGATCCAATACGCGGATGAAACGGGTTCCTGCCTGATCGACCCTCTCTCCATCGAAGATATGGGGCCTTTCTACAACTGGCTGAAGGAAACGGAAGTCTGGATGCACGGCGCGGACTACGACATGAGCCTCTTTCAACACGCCTGGGAAACGTTGCCCGCCATGATCTGGGATACGCAGACGGCGGCGCGCCTGCTGGGATTCCGCCAGTTCGGACTGGCCGCCCTGGTGGAACACTTCTACGGCATCACCCTGAGCAAATCCTCCCAAAAGGCGGACTGGGCGCGGCGCCCCCTTTCCCCGACCATGGTCACCTACGCCCTGAACGACGTAAATTACATGCTGGACATGGCGGACAAACTGACGGCCGCCCTACGGGAAAAAGGCCGCATGGGCTGGTTTGAAGAAATTTGCAGACACTCCATGGAACGCGCCCGGGAACGCCATCTGGCCGGACATCAGGACCCCTGGCGCATCCAAGGCTGCGGAAAACTGAACAGGAAAGGGCTGGCCGCCCTGCGGGAAATGTGGACCTGGCGCGATGCGGAAGCCAAAACGTGGGACAAGCCCGCATTCATGGTTTGCTCCAATGCTGACCTCATCCAGTGGAGCGTAGCTCTTCAGGAGCAGCGCACCGTGGCTCCTCCGCCCCGTTTTCATGCCCACAGGCGCAGCCGGTTCATGAATGCGCTCCAGAAATTCTACCTGCTGGATGAAGAGGACTACCCATGCCGGCCCCGCATCCAGCGCCGGCAGCATTCCGAACAGTTTGAAGACAATCTGGCCCGCCTGTGCAAACTCAGGGATGAAAAAGCTGAAGAGCTGGGCATGGAAGGCTCCTTCCTGATTACCCGGGCCTCTCTGGAAGCCATTGCGGAAGACAGGGAAAAAGGCGTTTCCACCCTGTTGAACTGGCAGAGAGAAGCCCTGGGTTTTTAAGCGGTTCTTTTTGCAACGGCAAAATACCCGCCCCCCAGCCGCCCAGCATCATTTGTCCTTCATCACGGACGGCCAATACAAGCCTTCTCTCTGGCCATTCCCGGCTTTCTGAAGGCTTTCTCCGCTCAGGGAGAACAGGCAAGGAACGAAAACTCTTCCCCCGCAAACGCCGTTTTCCCTTACCTGCCTATTTACATTGAGCAGAAGACAGTCGTTTTCTATAATGCAGGGCAAGCCCCTTTCTCCATGCCCTCCAACAGCCATTCATACATGGTCCTGGCAATCGTCTGCGTCTGCGCTTTTGCCATGTGCGCCTTCCTTTCCTGGCAGAACCGGGAGAAAAAAAACCGGCTGGCGCGGCAGTACGCGGAATTTTCCATGCCGCAGCCCTCACTGGGAAGCACCCCGGCGCAACAAAAGGCCCTACTCGAAATACTCAGCGGAGAGCAGAAAAATATTTCTCAGACTTCCCCGAACCGTCAACAGACGGCAGCACCGCCGCCCCGGAGCCGAGAAAAAATCTTTTCCCTCCCGGCAGGGCATGCTAGGGTGGCAGGCGATGAATCATGCCGATTTAGACCAGTTGCTGATCCTTCAGGAAAAGGATGTGCGGATTTCCAAACTCCGGAAGGATCTGGCTTCCCTGCCGGAACAGAGAACACGCCTGCTGAAGCAGATGGAGGCCATCAAGCAGAAGGCCCTGGCCGCCAAACAGGAAGTGGCAGGCATTGAAAAAAGCATACGGGATGTGGAGGCAGCCGTTGAAACCAAACGCTCCTACATCGGCAAAATGAAAACCCTCCAGTCCAACACCCGGAAAAACGAGGAATACCAGAGGTGCATCCAGGAGGTGGAGAAAACGGAAGCCGCTATTGACGCTCTGGAAACCTCGGAGCTGGAATTGATGGAGCGCCTGGAAGCAGCAAAAACGGACATGGAGCGGAAAATCCGCCGTGTACATGACGCCCAGCGGGAGCTGGAGGAAACGCTCGCGCGCTTTGACCGGACGGCAGAGACGGACAAGGAGCTTTTGAACCAATTGAATGCGGAACGCGCGGATCTGGCCGCTGCCGTACCGGAAGATTCGCTGGGGGAATACGAACGGATGACCAGAAGCAAGGGGGTTCCGGTCATTGTTCCCATGGATGAAAAAGGCCATTGCGGCGGCTGCCACATGGTTATCACGGACAACGCCCGTATGAAAGTGCTGGGCGGCCACGAAACCGTTTACTGCGACAGCTGCCACCGCATCCTCTACTGAAAGAGGTTCCAGGAACGCCGCCGGGCTTGCCATGAAATCCAGATCGGAAGAATTTGAAGAGTGGGGGACGGAAGTCATCTTCGGCCGTGCCAAGGGATTCCGCGCCGCCATGATGCGCATGGTCCTGCGCGGCGCCTCCTGGCTGTTCAGGCTGGCGGTTCTGGCGCGGCTGTATCTGTTTCATTCCAGCATCGCCAGGCAGGCCAGGCTGGGAATGCTGGTGGTCAGCGTGGGCAATATCACCGTGGGAGGAACCGGAAAAACCCCGGTGGTGGAACTGCTGGCCCGCACCCTCACCCGGCGCGGGCGCAAAGTAGCCATCCTGACACGCGGCTACAAGAGCGCAGAGCTGGACAAGCCGCAGGAATGGAGGGACAAGGACGGCAAGCTGCCGGAGAATCTTCCCAAGATCGCCAGCGATGGAAAAACGCGCTACCTGGGCCCCCTGTATTCCGGTGATGAACCTTTCATGCTCGCCAAAAATCTGGACGGCGTGGCGGTGCTGGTGGATAAAAACCGCATCAAGTCCGGCATCTTCGCCATTGAGCACCTGGGTTGCGACACCCTGTTGCTGGACGACGGCATGCAATATTTGAAACTGGCGCATGAACTGGATATCGTGCTGGTGGATTGCGGCGCGCCCTTTGGCACCGGAGCCATGCTCCCGCGCGGCACCCTGCGGGAACCCAGAAGCAGTTTGGCGCGCGCCAGTTATATCATCCTGACCAAATGCGGAGGGAAACCGCAGGATGAGCTGATATCCGCCATCAGGAAGTACAATCCCGTGGCGGATATCATCGTGAGCGACCACGGCCCCCGATACCTGGAAAATGTGTTCACGGGGGAACGCCTTCCTCTGGAGGCCCTGCGGGGGAAATGGGTGGCGTGCCTCAGCGGCATCGCGCGCCCGGAAAGTTTTGAAAACTCCCTGCGCTCCCTGGGCGCCCACGTGGAAATCTGCCGCAGGTTTCCAGACCACCACTGGTTTGAACAAACGGAATTGCAGGAATTTTATGACCGCTGCGCGGACCGGGCCATGGACATGATCGTAACTACGGAAAAGGATGCCGTGCGGCTGGAAAAACCGGAGGAAGACCCGGAGGTTCCCATCTATTTCCTGCGCATTGAAGTGGAAATCTACCAGGGCCGGGAAGCATGGGAACGTTGTGTGGACCGCATTTGCGGAATTTCAAAACCGCGCCCACGGGATGAATGGCAACCTTCCTCATCTTTCTGAGCAAGAGCGCAGCGGCTTGAGGCAATACATCAAGAAAATCGTGAACATGCGTTGCACTTTTTCTTGAAAAGAAGTATCTAAAATGTTCCTGAAATGAGCATCAAAAAATTAAAACCATTCATCACCGTGTCCGGCGTCATGCTTCTGCTCGCGGCAGTTACAATGGGTTATTTTTCCGCTCAAAGGCTGTCTTCCATTATTCCGGCGTCCGGTTATGAAGATAAAGGCGTTTATTCCTTCGTACCTGTCCGGGTGCTTCCCGTTCAGGTGGAAAATACCGGCGCAACCGGAAGAGCCCGCCGCATGAACCCCACCAAAACCGTTTACATGGTCCACTACCGTGATACCGGCAGAAAAGGCTATCAGTGGAAATTCCAGGCGGCTACCCGTGAAACGGGACAAAAAATCGTGAATCAGAAAATCGCCGTAGAGCGGCGCGTGCTGAGCATCCCTGCCGACAACCATTCCTATATCACCATAGAATCGGATGAAACTGCAGAAAGCTATACAGCAGAACTTCGGCAAAAGAATATAATAATCCTGACCTTCTCAGGAATCTACATTCTGCTCTATGCGGCAACATGGGGCGTCATTCTTATGAAAAGGTCCAGGAAAGAGTCCCCCGCGGCCTGAAATGAAAAAGGCAGTTTCCCCGAAAATGCGGTCTTTACGCCCTTCTGACGAAAACGCGGCAGAACCTTGACGGCGAACGGCATGAAGCCAATCCGCACATTTATTGGAATCTCCCGGCGGGTATGCCACTCCATAAGCGAAGAATCCCGCTTTTTCATTGTCGCCGTTCACATCCTGCCATGGCCGCCTGCGTGCGGAAAGAATGACATTTCCCGAAAGTCTGCGGAAATCCGCCGCTTTTATGCAGAGAAGGCCGCTTGACTTGCCCGGAAAATCGTGTGAAACAAAAAGGCAGTATTTTCCCATGAAGGCATTTACCATTACCTCCATTCTGGCTGTTGCGTGCCTGTTTCCGTCCTATTCGCCGGCCGGAGCCGCAACAGAAAACAAGATTCAGGCTGCCTCAACGCAAACGGCGGCAGGCATTCCCAAGCAGGATCCCCAGCTTATCAAGGGGAAACTCGCCAACGGCCTGACCTACTTCATCCGCCCGAATGCGGAACCCAAGGGCCGGTTCAGTATCCGCCTGCGCGTCAACACGGGTTCCCTGAATGAAACGGATGACATCCAGGGCGTTTCCCACTTCCTGGAACACATGGTCTTCAACGGGAGCACCCATTTCAAGCGCGGGGAAATGATTCCCGCCATGCAGAAAGAAGGCCTGGGCCTGGGAGGGGACGCAAATGCGTACACCGCCTTTGACGAAACCGTGTATATGATGGACGTGCCCAGCATGAAGGAATCCACCGTGAACCTGGCTTTCACCATCATGAGGGATTTTGCGGACGGGGCCCTGCTGGAAGAAAGCGCCATTGACGCGGAACGCGGCATCATTACCAGCGAATACAAGGTGCGCGACTCCGCCGGCTACCGGGTCATGAAGGAAGTCTTCTCCATCATGCTGGACGGTACCCGCATTCCGGAACGCTATCCCATCGGCACGCTGGAAGTAATCCGCACCGCGCCGCGGGAAAAATTTATCAACTATTATCGGACCCACTACGTTCCCAGCCAAATGCAGCTCGTCATCGCCGGGGACATTACCCCGGAACAGGGAAAAGCCTGGGTGGAAAAATATTTTGGCTCCATGAAGAAGGACAACTACTCCTTCCAGACGGACCGGGGCACGCTTAAAACGGCTGCGGAAACCACTGCCCACTGGATCACCAATAAAGAGGCCACCAGCACGGAAGCCAGCATCAACATCTCCCGGCCCTACGTGAACAAGCCGGATACCGTCGCCAACCGCAACAAAGATATCCCCCTGAACGTGGCTTACGCCATGCTGAACCGCCGTCTGGAAAAGATGGCGAAGAATGCGGACTGCCCCTTTATCTCCGCGGCAGGAGGCCGCACGGACATAGTGGAAGCGGCGGAAGTGGATTCCATTCAGACCCAGGCGGACTACAAGAATTGGAAAGCGGCTCTGGCCGCCATTGAACAGGAATTGCGCCGGGCCATCGAATTCGGCTTCAACAAGGAAGAACTGGCGGAAGCCCGCAGCAACATTACCGCCGCCGCGGAAAACGCCATCAAGTCCTGGTCCACCGCCAAGTCGGAAGACCTGGCTTCCGCCATCGCCCAGAGCGCCGCGCAGGACAAGGTCTTCACCACGCCGCAGGAAGACTGGGCCATTTCCAGGGAAGTCGTGGAAAACCTGACTCCCGAACAATGCCAGGCCGCCCTGAAGGAAGCCTGGACCGGAGCCTTTCCCCGCGTCATCGTCACTTCCAATAAGGAAAACGCCCAGGGAAGCGCCGAAATCATGAAGACGTACCGGGAATCCCAAACCGCCAAAGTACAGCCCTACCAGACGGACAGCCGGAAGGATTTCTCCTATAAATTCGGGGAACCCGGCAAGGTGACGGCCCGCGCGGAAGCTGCGGACCTGGGTGTCACCCAGCTCACCCTTTCCAACGGCGTTCGCGTCAACCTAAAACCCACGGAATTTGACAAGGATTCCATCAACATCACCTTTGCCGTGGACGGCGGAGGACTGAGCAGACCGGAAAAAGCCTCCGGGCTGGAACTCTTTGCGGGCGCCGTGATGAACGGCGGAGGCTTGAAGGACCATTCCAATGATGAACTGGCCGCTATCATGGCGGGCAAGAAGGTCGGTGTGGGCTTTTCCATGACGGACCGCTTCTTCCTGCTTTCCGGAAACACCAACAGGGAAAACCTGGAAACGCAACTCCAGCTCCAGACGGCCTACCTGATGCACCCCGGCTACCGCCAGGACGGCGTTACCCTGCTCCGTCGGACCATTCCCATGATTTATAACAAAATGGATCATGAAGTTCAGGGAGCCATGAAAAAGCAGGTGCCGGCCATCCTTTACAAAAACAATCCCCGGTTCACCTTCCCCACTCAGGAACAGCTGAACTCCTACCAGATCAAGGACGTGCGGGACTGGGTGGACGCCCCGCTGAAAAACAATTACATGGAAGTGACCGTTACGGGAGACTTCAGGACGGAAGATATCATCCCCCTGTTGGAACGCACCGTAGGCGCGGTTCCCAAACGTGCGGAAGCTCCGGCCGCGCTGGATGAAAAACTTCGCCATCCGGCCATGGCGGACTTTAATTTCTCCAAGGATCTGACTTATGACTCCTCCATTGATAAAACGTTGGTCTGCCTCTTCTGGAAAACGCCCGGAGGAGAAGATAAAAAGCTGGCCCGCAGGCTGAATATGCTCAAGGCCGTCTTTTATGACCGCGTATTCAAGGGTCTGCGCGAAGACATGGGAGAAACCTACTCTCCTTCCACCGGCCTCAATATCAGTGAAACCTATCCGGACGGCGGCTATATCATCACGATGAGTTCCGGCGTCATGCGCAATAAGGAGGCTGTGCGCAACGCTATCGCCAAAATTGCGGACGACCTCGGCAAGGGAAATATCACCCAGGAGGAACTGGACCGTGCACGCAATCCCATTCTCAATTCCATGGACCGCGCCCAGCGCGACAACGGCTACTGGGCATCCCTGCTGAGAGACTCCCAGGCCAAGCCGGAACGGCTGAACCAGCAGAGGGAAGGCATTCCGGACGTAAAAGCCATCACCGTGGAAGAGGTCAACAAACTTGCCAGAGACATCTTCGGCAAGGGAGAGCACCTCAACCTGAACATTCTGCCGGATCATCCGGCTGTGGAAACTCCGCCTGCTGAAAAGCAGGCGGACAAAGCCGCTTCTCCCCAGGCCGCCGTCTCCCCGGCGGCTTTTTGCGTTCGCGCCACCGTCGTAAAGACTGTCAACAAAGACTCCGGCAAGAACGGATATGCCATCGTTATTTCCGAAAAAACAGCCGCTATGCCGGACTGGAAGGCCGTAGCGGACAAACTGGCCGAAAAACACGGAGGCACCATCGTCACCGTAAAGGATTCCGTATTCTCCAAGCTGGACACGCTTAAAAAAATGGCTCCCCGCTTCATGGCCGTCGTCGCGCGCCCGGAGGAAATAGACCGGGTGCTGGTGAATGACCTGCACCGCCTGAGCCGCCGGCTGGACGACGACCCTTACGGAGACTGTATCTGGGGCATTGTCACAGGATACACCCCCCAGGCAGCCATGAGAATAGCCTCTGCAACGAAGCCTCTCGTCATCAGCCGCGCCATGGGAACAACCAATGTGGATTCCTCCCGGTTCAAAGACAGCATGAGCATCACGGACTGGCAGCCCTTCCAATACCTGGAACAGCATGGTTCCAAGGGCAAGGTGACGCCGGCTTTCTACACGAAAGGCCTGAAAGAACAGGACAAGGGGGATGAAACCACGCTGGGCGTAACGCCCAAGCTTATGGAATACTGGAAACGTTACTCCCCGCAGCTTTTCGTAACGGCCTCCCACGCGACCCAGTTTAATCTGGAAATGCCTTTCGGCAAGGGACTCATCGTTTCCGGCAACAACCGGTTCTATGCGCTGGACAAAAAACAGTTCAGGGAATTCACCACTTTTTTGCGCGGCGTGCTCTTCAACGGGAAGGAAGACGACCTGCTCTCCTTCCTAAAGAGAATTAAAGCGCCGGTGATTGAAACCAGACCGGTTCCGGCTGTCTGGGTCGCAGCGGGAAACTGCCTGATCGGAGACGCCAAGAAAACGAAAAACTCCATGGCCATCACCGCCCTGAGCCGCTACGGCTTCAACCAGCTGGTAGGCTACACCGTCCCTTCCTGGTATGGCAAGGGAGGCTGGGGAACGCTGGGCCTTCTGTTCAGCAATCATGACGCCTCCAGCCTGGCGGAAGCCTGGTATTTGAACAACCAGTTTATTCTGGACGAGACCATGACCCGCTTTCCCAAGCTCATGAACGTCCATTTTAACTCCCCGGATATCAATGGAATCAGGAACGATCCCGACTTTGCCAGGGGCATGAGTTCCGCCGGATACGGCATGGGCAAGGATCAGTTGGGCCTTATCCACGACCGGGACACCGTGGCCTTTTACGGAGACCCTGCCTGGACGGCGCGTCTTGACGAATCCCGCGCTCCGTCTCCGTGGCATATCGACTGGAATGACCCCGCAGACGCCTCCAAAGGCTTCACCGTCACAGCCAACAAAGACGCCAAAGGCCGCCTGGGAGTCTGGTTCCCCAACCGAATCAGCGCCGGCAAAGCCACCGTCACCATCGGCGGAACCGCTACACCCATTGAAAAGGCAGGCCTGCTGACCAACGACTTCCTTCTGCTCCGGGAACTGGAACTCAAAAAGGGAGAAAAAGCCGTCGTGGAAATGAAATAAGCGTGGGAGAAAAACAAGTCGCAGGAAATTTTCCCCTTCCGTCGGCGGCCGGATATCCGGCCGCCGCTCTTTTTCCATAGACAAGCAACCTTCAAACATGGATACTGTCGGTAATCAATCCACCCTATGACTGATTACTCCATTTTCTTTATCATCGCCGTAGTAGCAACGGGCGTGGGAGCGCTCCTGTTTCTCCTGTCCCTGTTCGGGCTGGGGGAACATGATCTGGACTTTGATGCGGATTCCGGCGGAGCGGACGTAGGGTTGCTGTCCATTAAATCCGGCATCGGCTTTTTTCTGGGCTTCGGCTGGGGCGGCGTGCTCGCCCAGGGTCTGGACTGGGGGATGGCCGCCTCCCTGGCGGCGGCTTTCTTCACTGGCGTGCTGATGTTCCTGATTATCGGCATCTCCATGCGTTTCATTATGAGCCTTAAATCAGACGGCACCCTGAATTATGAAACCCTCAAGGGAATGACCGGCTCCGTTTACATCAGCATTCCCGGAAACCTCCAACGCGGCGGACAAGTTACAATCGCCCATCCCAGCCAGCTGCTGTACCTCCCTGCCGTCCAGGAAGGGGAACATCCCCTGCCCTCCGGAACCCCGGTGGAAGTGGTAGCCGTCACTGCGGGAGTCGTCACCGTCAAACCTCTTCATTAACAAACACCCCAATCATCATACCCCTAGCCGACTATGGACAAAATCATCCCCATCGCCATTCTGGTTCTCTTCATCATTCTGACCGCTTCCTGGCTGTTCAGCCGCTACCGCATGTGCCCTCCGGACAAAATCCTCATCGTCTTCGGGAAAGTAGGCACAGGCCAACCAGCCAAATGTTACCACGGCGGCTCCACCTTCGTACTTCCGGTTCTCCAGTCCTATAGCTATCTGGATCTAAACCCTATCAATATTGACGTGCCCCTCCAGGGCGCCCTTTCCTCCCAAAACATACGCGTGGATGTGCCCTCCTCCTTCATCGTGGGCATCTCCACCCTGCCTGAAATCATGCAGAACGCCGCTGCGCGCCTGCTGGGCCGCTCCCGGGAGGAAATCCGCAATCTGGCTGCGGAAATCATCATGGGGCAGATGCGCGTGGTGATTGCCTCCATGACCATTGAGGAAATCAACTCCGACCGCGAAAAACTCATCAAGGGCATCACGGAAGGCGTGGACGTGGAACTGCACAAAGTGGGCCTCCATCTCATCAACGCCAATATCACGGACATCCAGGACGCTTCCGGCTACATCAACGCCCTGGGCAAAGAAGCCGCTGCGCGCGCCATCAATGACGCCACCATCAAGGTGGCGGAAGAAACGCGCCGCGGGGAAATTGGCAAAGCGGAAGCGGAAAAGGACCAGACCATCCAGGTGGCGAACGCCCGCGCCATCGCCATTGAGGGCCAGAACGAAGCCCAGATTAAAATTGCGGAATCCGCCGCCAAGCTGCAAGTGAAGCAGGCGGAGGCCAAAAAGCTGGCGGAAGTGGCCCAGAAGGTGCAGGAGGCTAAAACCCTGGAAGAAGCCTACCAAGCGGAAAAAGAAGCGGAATTGAAGCGCGCGGAACGCGAACGCGCCACGCAGGAAGCCAACATCCTGGTAACAGCCCGCATTGAAAAGAGCCAGCGCGAAGTGCAGGCCCAGGCCACGGCGGAAGTACTCAAACTGGAACAGGAAGGCAAGGCGCAGGCTCTGCTCATCCAGCGCAGAGCGGAAGCGGAAGCCATCCGCCAACTGGCGGAAGGCGAAGCCCAGGCTACCCTCCTGAAGAAAAAAGCGGAAGGGGAAGGCATGGAAATGGTGGGACGCGGTGAAGCGGCCGCGATTGAAGCCGTGCTGGAAGGCAAGGCCCGCGGTTTTCAGCAGATCGTCCAGGCGGCAGGTTCTTCCGAGGCCGCTTCCAACCTGTTGGTGACGGAACAGCTTACCAAGATTGTGGAGCTCCAGTCCGGCGCCATTAAGGGTTTGAAATTTGACAAAGTAGTCGTCATGGGCAACGGAGGGAACTCCTCTGTAGGAGGATTCGTCCAGAATCTGGTAAAGGATACGCTGCCCCTTCATGAACTCGGCAAAAGCGTAGGGCTGGAATTGCCCGCTTTTCTGGGCAAACCCATGGAAGGGAAAACCGCAGCTTCCTCCCCTGCTCCCTCAGCCGATGCCCCAGCGGCAGATACCGCAACTACCGTCAACCCGAGTTGACCCCTCCATCCCTGCGTTCCTGACGGCAACCGTCTCTCCCCCGAACAGACAGGGCAGGTATGGACAGCATTGTCCATATTGACGCAGGACGCACGCTACAATGGCAAAATCCGTTCCCCGTCAACAGGGAAACGGGTCTTGAAACATAAAGGGAAAAGCAGAATGCCTGCCTTCAAGGCTAATAGGCAAAGGTCAGCAAGTACTGTGTCCCGCCACCTGCCCGGATGAACAGAAAAGCGTCGGCGCTTTCTGCTTTATTCCCGGTAATATCGAAAGCGGCAAGGCAGGCATGCCCTCTCCTGGAAAACGGTAAACGCCATGTTGATTTATTGTCCTGTAACTGATGTTTTCATGGTATTTTTCAATCTGTAACAAAATGCAGGATTCTTATGGGAAATAGCGTTATTATTCGATAATACAATTATTCTATAGCATAATAGAAAAAAACTATAACAAATTACTGCTCGCCAGGTTCATTGACAAGAAACCGGAAGCAGGTTAGGATACGGCCTTCAACCTCTCTTCGACTAATGAATATCAAATCCGCCCTTTTGACGCTCGCCGCAGCCCTCGCTCTCTCCTCCTGCAATACGATCAGCGGAATAGGAAAAGACGTGGAAGCCATGGGAAGCAAAATTGACAGCGCCTCCCAGGCTACCAGCAAGTCCATGCAATAAGTCCCGGAACGTAGCCGGACGCCGTTTTGAATCCTCTTTTAAGGGAAAAGAGGCGGTATTTTGTCGCCTCCCATTCTGTTTGAATGGCAGTCGGCCCCCGTGGGGCTCCCAACGAATTGCCAAGGTTCGGCTCCATCCTTCATGAAACAATCCAAACCTTTGCGGCAATCCGGAAACCAGGACAAGCGGGCGGCAGCAAATTTTTTACCTGAAAGCCGCTTCATCCATTTGGATGAAGCGGCTTTCGTTCAAGGTCTCCACACAACCTTCTTACATGGCCCGGCTGGTGGAACGGGCTGCGGAATTAATGTCGCTGCCGACGGCTTCCACATCCTTGCCAACCCCGCCGATCGTATTGCAGGAAACGCACCCAAGAAGGGTGGCGATACTCAGAATAATTAATTTGCTTTTCATCGTTTTATTGGAAGTGTTCCGAATAATCAGACTCCATTCCTTCATTCCCCGTTCAAAGAACCGGCAATCATGCCACAAAGCCTCCTGTCATTCTCCGTTCTTGCCATGCGTGCCTGAAACACTTAAAAAACATGCGCCAACGGAAAAAATGCCGGGCGGATATTCCGCTCCCATTACCCGGAACCATTACTATTTACTACCAAAATGATTAAAGTAGCCATCGTAGGATACGGCAACATCGGGAAATACGCTGTGGACGCCTTGCGCGCCGCTCCCGATATGGAACTGGCAGGCATCGTGCGCCGCCCCGGCAGCGAACCTGTACACGGCATCAGGACCGCAAGTAATGTGGAGGAACTGGGCCATGTGGACGCGGCCCTGCTCTGCACCCCCACCCGCAGCGTGGAAGAAACGGCCCTGCCCCTGCTCGCCCGCGGCATCAACACGGTAGACAGCTTCGATATTCACGGGGATATCGTGGCCTTGCGCCGTTCCCTGGGAGCCCAGGCAATCAAGCACGACGCCGTCTCCATTATCTCCGCCGGCTGGGATCCCGGCACGGACTCCGTCATCCGCACCCTGATGCTGGCCATGGCTCCCAAGGGCATTACGTACACCAACTTCGGTCCCGGCATGAGCATGGGCCACAGCGTCGTGGCGCGTTCCAAGGAAGGAGTGGCGGATGCGCTCTCCCTCACCATTCCTACGGGTTCCGGCGTACACCGCCGCATGGTTTATGTGGTGCTGAAGGAAGGCGCCAAATTCTCCGACGTGGAATTCGCCATTAAATCCGATTCCTACTTCAGCCATGACGACACCCGTGTGCTGCAGGTGCCCGACATCGACGTGCTGAAAGACATGGGCCACGGTGTGCTGATGGAACGCAAGGGCGTTTCCGGCTCCACGCAGAACCAGATGTTCACGTTTGAAATGCGCATCAATAATCCGGCTTTGACCGCCCAGGTCATGGTGGCTTCCGCCCGCGCCAGCATGAAACTGGCTGCAGGCTGCTACACGCTGCCGGAAATAGCCCCGATGGATTTTCTGCCGGGCGACCGCGAAGAACTGATTGCCCAGCTGGTCTAATCCGGAGCATTCCGGACACACGCATCCGGGGCGGTTCTACCGCCCCTGTTCCGCAAGTCTCCCTTTATCCTCCGGCCCACAGCCGGAGGATTTTTATTGCTCCACCACAACAAGCCTTCCATTGACGGCATTCACCCGGGCCGGAGTACGGGTCCGTTCCGTCCAGTCCCATGCGCGGGCCATGTCCGCCCAAAAGGCGGCGTAAGGAGAATCCTTTTCCTCTGACAAACGCGCCGGAGTAGGCACGAAGGGATAAATCTGCACGGGAACGTTTTTTTGCCCATGAACCAGGGCCTGTTCCACCATAGTATAAATCTCCTCAATTCCGGAATCGGTCATCGCCAGACAGCCGATGGAAACATCCCGGCCATGCACCATGATGAAGCTCCCCGTCCGGTTCAGGGAGCGGTCATAGGCATTCGGATACCCGATGTTGAAAGACAGATGGTAATTGCTCCGGGGATTGAGTCCGGACGGTTCCACTTCATAAAAACCTTCCGGCGTTTGCCTGTCCCCCTCCCTCTCCTTGGGGCCCAGCTTCCCGGACCATGCGGCGATCGGATAACGCTTGGCAAGCACGTAACATTCCGCCTTGTCCGGTTTCACCCACAGTTCCAGGACGGAGTCTTCCTTGACGGCCCGTAAAAACACAGGATTCCCCACTCTGACGCCGCACGGCTCCAGAAAGGAATTCAGAACGGGCGTTACCCGTTTCCGCGCGATATCCGCACGGTTGGAGGATTTTTCTGCACATGCCATATTGAAAGCCGCTACGGAGGAAACCAGCAGAACCAGCCCCAGCAAGGACAGGGCTACACTCTTCTTCATAAATCATCTATAATGGCGGCTTTTGTTTTGACAAGCAGAAAACCAGCCGATTCTCTCCGAAGAAGGAAAAGGAAGACGGAAAGGAGGGCAGTTCCAGAGAAAAGTTCCCTGCCCGAAGCTGTTCCCCCGGATAGAAAACATGTCTGTGCTGGAAATGCAGGCTCCGGAGAAGTATCATCAGCCCTTAGAACATCAGCGGAAGACCCGCTATCAACGGACTCATCCCCTTTGCACCGCCGCAGGAAAAAGCGGCATTCACGAAAACGCCATGGAAATAAACAACCTTCTTCCCATCACTACACGGAAGGAATTAAGAATATGGCTGGAAAACAACCACCTCTCTTCCTCCTTCTGCTGGGTTCTCACAACGAGGAAACCTTCCCCACATGCCCTCCTTTACCTGGATGCCGTGGAGGAAGCCCTGTGCTTCGGCTGGATTGACAGCACCTGCAAGAAGACGCCCTCCGGTTTCCTGGCCCAGCGTCTCACTCCGCGATCCAGAAAGAGTAAATGGTCCGAACTGAACAAGGAACGCGTCCGCCGCCTGGCCAGGCTGGGGCTAATGACGCCCCACGGCGAACAATGTCTGCCGGAAATGAATCCGGAAGCATTCCGTATTGACCCGTATATTTTACAGCTCCTTCAACAGGATCCGCTTATTTACGCCAATTTCCTGGCATTTCCCCGTCTATACCGTCACGTGCGCCTGGATACCATTCAAATTAAAAAAAACCAGCCGGAACTGTTTCGCAAACGTCTGGAAAAATTTCTGAAGAATACCCGTGAAAACAGGATGTACGGAGAATGGCACGACGGAGGCCGGCTGCTGGAAGAATAGACGCCCCCATTTCCCTGCCGGACGTACCCGGACGTTACCAGGCCGTTCCGGAGCTATTCCGGAACGGCCTGGTCATCATATCATGTTACTTTCTGTTAGAAGTCGTAACGGTAGCCGACGCTTCCGTTCACCGAGCTGGACCCGTCTCGGATGTCCGCGTTGCCGTTGACGAAGACGGTTCCTTTCGTCCCCACCGGCACGCTCAGCCCCGCTCCGAGCTGCAGCGCCGTCGTTCCCGCTTTCGCCCCTCTCACGCTTTGCGTGAAGCCGGGGTTGCCCAGCAGGGTGACGTTTGTTTCTCCCCTCCGGTCTCCCAGGTCCTGCGCCGCGTTGACCCGGATTTCCCCCAGCGCTTCACGTCCGAAGATGTTGCTGCCTACAAGACCCATCCAACGGCCGCCCAGCGCCACTGTTCCCGTCGTCCAGTCCTGCCGGCCGACGTTCAGGCCCGCGTTGCCCGCGCCCGTTTCTTCATAGCCGTCCATCCGCGTCGTCACCACCGAGGCGTTGAACAGCGGCTGCAGCACGCTGCTGCGGTTTTCGTCAAGGTAGATGTCGTAGGTGAGTTCGTACATGGCTCCAAGGCCCCACCCGCCGGTGCTGCCCTGCGTGCTGTAGCTTCCTTCCCCGTAGTTGACCGTACGGTTGAGTGTCGCGTCGTTCCATCCTCCCGTCAGGATGAGCGTGTGCGCCCAGCGTTTGTTCTGGTAGCGCCCGAAGAGGCTGGCGTAGTAGCTGTCCAGGTGGCCGTCGGCGCTGTCCGCCGCGCTGGCCGTCAGGTCTCCGTAGCTGGCCGTGAAGGCCGCTCCCACGGTGACGCGGTCGCTGAGGTCCGCGTCCATGCCCACAGTACCTCCCCAGGTGGTGAGCCGGTAGCCGCTTTCATCTCCCCGGGTGTCGAGCTGGGCGTAGGAGCCCGTGCCTTCCATCCACATGTGGAAGCGGGGGAGGTCGTCGTTGACGTAGGCGGGGTTGACGCCCATGAGGGTGGTCCGGTTGCGGATCCAGCCCATCTGGTCGCGCAGGGCGTCCCGCTGCGCCGTACCCAGCGCGTTGACTGTGCTTCCTGCCACCGCTGCCAGGGAATGCCTGGCTGCGGAAGGATTATTGAGCATGTCCTTATTGAGGGCTCCCAGGAAATCCGTGACAGTCTGGTCTACGGAACCATTCCTGGCAGCATCCCAAAGCAGATTGGCTCCCGCCATGGAGTTGGCCGTGTCCGCTACGCCGGCATAGATATTGTCCGTCTGTTCTTCCGCCTTCAGAACCACCTTATCTCCTTCCTGCACCAGATGGGCATTCTTGTAATAGGTGAGGAAAAGGCCTCCGACCGTCAGCGTATTTTCTCCCAGGTCAATCGTTCCGTTGCCGGTGAGCTCCATCAGCGTGAGTTCCATCGGATTGCCCGATTTCCAGGTGATATTGACGTCCGGGATGGAGGTGACATGGAAAGAGGCGCCATCTTCAATGACAACGTCTCCGGAAGCCTCTATGAAGCTGGCGGTCATATCGGCATCAGTATTTAAGGTGAAAGTAGTAGTGGACCCGCTGCTGAAAGAAGCGTTCTCCACGCTCAGAGTGGTATTGACCGCCGTCAGGGAATTGTCGCTGGCCTGAATGGTCAGGTTGCCGTTGTTGACCAGATTGCCGTAACTGAGACGGCTTCCATCCACATCCGCGTTGCCCTGGAGAACCAGATTCCCTCCGCTGACCGTAAGACCGGTATCCGCGCCGGAGCTGCGCAGAACCTGCGTTCCCGCTCCGGAAACATCCAGCGTTCCTTCTCCCAGCGTCCCATCATATGTGTGAGTTTGGCCGGAAGCCGCCCGAATTTGCAGAGTCTGTCCATTCAGTTCCAGAGAACCGGAGCCGTTCAGCCCGCCGGCAGAACCGTCTGCCTCCAGGCTCAGGGAACCGCCCAGGTCCAGTACCACGCCGGAAAGCGTACTGTCCGCAGCCAGCCCCAAAGAAGCGCCTTCCGCAATAGCCAGCGTACCGGGGCCGGAAATTTCCGTATGGGAAAGGCCGTCGGTAGCGCCTGTCAGCGTCAATGTTCCGGAAGGAGCGATATCCAGCTTTCCGCCGTTGTCGCCGCCTGCCAGCTCCTGGGCCGTCGCGCGGCCTCCTACTCCAATCACTGCAGGGGAGCCCGCATCCGCGGAATTCAGATGCAGAGCTTCCACGTCAGCCGTGCCGTTGAGCTGAAGCGTTCCTTCTTCCGCAATGATATCCCCGGCCAGCGACACATTCCCGGACAGGGTGAGTTTGTTCGCTCCCGTTTTGACGAGGTCCGTGTTGGCCGCAGCCCCGTTCAGGCCGCTGATGTCCCCGGCAAAAGAAGTATCCACTCCCGCGCCGTCATGGAAGAGGCTGTTTTGCAGTTCAATGCTTCCCTTGTCCTCCGCCGTATTGGTGACAATCAGGCTGCCCGTGCCCGTCTGGCCCGGCTCAGTTCCCGGTGCGGTCAGGTTTTTGATTACCATGGAGCCGTCCGACTGGACATAAAGGTCCTGGTCCACAATGACGGCCTGGTAGAAGTTGAGGGACTGGTCCGTGACCGGATTGTCCGCGCTGCCCGCGCCATCCACGGAAGACACGTAAACCAGGTCCGTATCACCGGAGAGAACAATGCCGCCTCCGTTGACGCCCACGATGCCGAAGCCCAAAGCGGCGAAAAGCGGGTTAGCCGTTATGTGGCTCTTAAGCGTTTCAAGGTCCTGCGCAAAACTGCCGTTGGTCAGAAGTATCTCCAGATTTCCGGCCGCCGTTTTCATGGCATTCATGACGCTGGTGAGGTCCAGCGTCAGCGTGGAACCGTCTTCAAAGGAGATGCCGCCCAGATTGTCCCCCGTGCCCTCAAACTGAACCAGAAAATCCTCTCCCGAGAAGGGATCTCCGGAAATATTGCCCGCTCCCACCGCAAGGTTGCTGTCTGAGCCGTTCACCGTCCAGGTGGAACCCTGCTTGAGTCCGGTGAGCTGCGTTCCGGCAGCAGTGGTGACAACTGACCCCAGTCCGGCGGCATCCAGACCTCCCAGGGCAATATTGCCGGAATCGGCAATCGCATGGACATGAACCTTGTTTGCGTCCGTTCCTGCGTAACTTCCGGCGTTCGCCAGCGCTCCGGATTGAATAAGGATATTAGTAGTGGTGGCCGCACCGGAAAGGTCCAGCGTGCCCTTGGCCAGCGTCAGCGTCCCCGTCAGGCCGTTGGCGCGGTCCCCCACGGCAAAAGCGCCGGAGGTGCTGACCGTAAGACTGCCCGCTCCGGCAATGGTTCCGGCCCAGGCGGCGTTGTCCCCGGTTCCGTCGCCCAGCTGGACAGAAGAATTCTGGGAAATATTCAACTCTCCCGTGGTCGTATTCGCCCCGGTAAGAATCAGCTTGTCGCTTCCCTGAATGCTCAGGGAGGCCGTATCAATCACATTCCCGGCATAAAGCAGGTTCCCTGCCGTACCCGTGTAGTTGACGCGGTAGGTTCCGGTTCCTCCCAGGGAAACGGCCTTGATGAATTCGCCCGTATCCAGCGTGGACGCCGCACCGCCGTTGCCAAAGGACAGGATGGCATTCCCACGGCCGGAATGCACCGTTCCCATAAAACCGGTGAGATCTCCCGTAAAAATGGCCGTCAGAGTCGGGTCTCCGGCCGCCGTTATTCCGAGGTTGGCCCCCGCTTCGCTCGTCAGGCTTCCCGCCAGAACCAGCGTCTGGTTGGAATTGCCGTTCAGCCAGCCCCCAGCAGCCATCACATGGATATCGGCATTAATGGGATCGGCAGCGGAATTGACAAAAAAGCCGCGCCCATCCAGTTCCAGCGTGGCACCCCCGATTGCCGCGGCATTGGCGAAGCCGACTTCATTCCACGCAGCGTTGACGCCGTTGCCAGCCAGCCTCATGGTACCGGTAAAGCCGCTGTTGTCTCCGGTGACGGAATAGCGGCCGCCTCCGGGGAAGGCGCCTCCTTCCTTCTTACCGAGGACCAGTGTTCCGGCTCCGGTAATGCGGCCTGACAGAGTATCCGTATTTACGGAGTTATGGGCACGGTTGTCCTGTATCTGGAGAGTCGCGTTTTCAGCGATGGAAACATTGCCGCTCCAGGTTCGCGTAACGCTATTATCCCCAATGCTATAAAACAGGGTTCCTTCGTTTACGGTGATGGCGCCGGCAAAGGTTCCCCCTTGCACCGTATTGATGGTCAGCAGACCATTCCCGAGCTTGACGATATCCTTGTTTCCCAGCTCCTGGGTGTACGTAGCCCAGGATATATTATTCCCGTTCGTATTCACCCGGATGGCCGCCGTACTGGCGGCAGCGTCGATGAGGCCGGAAATATCCTGCGCAGCTCCCGTGCCATACGTGAAAGTGCCTCCACCAAAAATAATATTGTTGGTCGCTACCAGCCCCGTCGTGCCTTCCGTATTCAGCACCAGTTCCCCCCCGTTCAACGTTACCGTGCCGGTGCCCAGGCCCTGAACAACGTTGAGATTAAGGGTGCCGGCCATAATGGTCGTGCCGCCGGAGAACGTATTTGCGCCGGTATTTTCAATGGTCAACACCCCTTCTCCACGTTTAATGAGGGACATCGGTCCCGTCCCGTCCACAAGGGTCCCTGTTCCCGTGAACGTGTAGGCCGTTTCTCCATTGTTGACCGTAAGACGCGCGGAAGAAACATTCCCGTCTATAGTGACGGCGGAGGCGGATATGCCAGCCAGATCTTCAAAATTGGCGGATTTGGAAGCGTCATAGACGATTGCCGTTCCGTCCTTGTCCAGCCAGACGGCTGAACCTCCTGTCGCCGTCCAGGTGCCCGCACTTCCCCCGTTCCAGTTGAGGGCTTCGCCCAACGCCTTGACACGCAGGTAAAGAGTGTTTCCGGACAGTTCCAGGGCATAGGTATAATCTTCGGAAAGACTGCTGGAATCAAAAGAAAAATTGCTGGCCGTCAACGTACCGAAACTGTCTGCCGCAATCAGTCTGTAGTCATTTTCCATCGTCTGGTCCACTCCGCTGATCGTCAGGGTCAGCGTTCCTTCCGTACTAAAGGAGAGCGTGCCGCCCGACTGGATGACAGCGGCGCTGGAGGAATTCAGGCCCGTCAAATCCAGTGTCAGAACGGAAGCCGGGGAAAGAGTCATGTTGCCCGCAGAGGTAAGGCGGGCTCCGGCGCCCATCGTAATGGAGTTGCCGAAGGCCACTCCGCCGGCAAGCCCGAAACTGAGCTCCCCTGCGGAAACCGTCAGCGCATTGGCAAATCCGGCAGAGGAACCGAGCGTAAGTTTGCCCGCTCCGCTCTTGGTAAAAGCGCTGCGGCCATCCAGCACCGTCGCGTTGGCAATAAGGGCGTCCGTCCCTTCCCCCGCGGAAATCTCGTCAAATCCGGAAATCACGGCATTCTCAAACATGTCTTCGCGAGTCACGCCGTTCAGGTTCAACACGCTCCTGGTGACCGTATCTCCCCGGCCCTGACCGGATATGGTTGTCGTTCCGGAGAAAACGGCATCATTGCCCGTCAGGGTCACGCTGGCCAAGGCCGTAGTCAGGGAAGTGCCGTTGACCTTTTGGCCACCCGCATAAATGGAGGCATTATTGAACGTCCCGCCGCTAATGGAAAGATTGGCTTCTCCAATAGTCAATGCGGAATTGGCATTGTTGCGTTCCACGTAAGTGCCCAGGGATATTTGAGCTCCATCGAACGTGCCGCCCGTAATCGTTATATTGGTGGAACCGATATTTCCGGTAAGGGCGGCGGTAGCGGTTCCATTAATGTAGGAGCCGCCCCAGATTTGTCCCGTATACGTCCCGGACTTGAAGGTCAAATTGGTGGAACCTGTAATATTTAATGTGCTCTCTCCCGTTTCCACCCAGCTTCCCCCCGCAATCATGGCCGCTACCGTGTTGCCGCCCAAATCCAGCGTCATATTGGTATCCGCCAGGTTCCAGGCAGATGTGCTTAAACGGGCGCCTGCAAAAATTTTCCTGGTCCCATCTCCGGAAAAAGCAGCGCCTGTGATCGTTGTCGCCACACCCTGCGAAAACAAACTCTGAGCAAAAGTCCCCCCCGTGATTTCTATGGAAGCGGACGAATGCTCTGCAATATTTGCGGCAGAACCTGAAGACGTCGCATCGGACAGGCCATACACATTCGCGTTGTACTGGCCTCCCGTAATGCGCAACCTGGCCGTATAGGCGTTCGTCCCGTCTCCCAACTGAACCTGGCCTCTCCCCAGAAGGGCAACGGAACCATTAAAAGTTCCTCCGTCCAGATTCAGAGAGACATTGCCGATAATGGTCGATTTCTGCCCTGCCCCGCGTGTCGTTCCAGCCGTTACCAGCTGGGCGAAAGTCCCGCCGTCTATGGTGAACGTCACGTCCCCCGTATGGCGGAAGGATTCCTGCCCCAGCCCTATGCACCAGCTGCTACTGGGATTGGAAACCGAAATTCCGGCCCATTCCCCACCATGAATGTTGACGGTATATGTCCCCGTCGTCTGGTAGGCATCATTTTTATTTCCATCCCCCACCAGGGAAAAACCATTAACCGTGCCGGCATTCCGGTCCACATTGAGAGTAATGTCGGCGGACACAATCCGGTTCTGGTTGCTCCACCCCATCAACTGGGCATTGGTATTCAGCAGGGATGTTCCTTCCCCGATATTGATTACAAAGGAATTGTTCCCTCCGATGGTGACGCCTCCGGCAGTGCCCGCAACATTCCATAATTGCAGTCCTGTATAGGTTCCCCCCTCCAGATTGAGAACCCTGTTATAGCCGTCTTGATAGGTTCCGCTTGCCGTAATATCCGTTAAATAAATACCTCCGGGGGAATCCGCCTGGGTCAAGGGCTCCCCTTCCGGCGGCGTAATCGTATATTGGTCGTCAGCAAAAGAAATTGTCGTTTCTCCATTGCCCGTCAACGTATAGTCAGACCATGCCGGAGAAATGAAACAGGACAGAAGAGCGGATAAAAGAACCAGAGGCAAGTGCGGGCGCATAATGCTGTAACGTATTGATAATGAATAAAACTATTTTCAAGACTATATTCGTAGTAATAACTAACGGATTTGAAATCCGGAGTCAATGACAATTTTTGGAGCCAAGCCCCTTAGAAACATTGAACGACCTGAGAGGAAAAGAGGGAAAAACGGGGCCGTCCGTTTCAAAAACCTGCATCATTAATATTTTAATCATTATTTGGGCTTATTTACATCATCTGCGGATTTCAAATCCGGCCACTTATTTAACCTTTTTCCCCCAGCCAACGAAATATGCATGCAGGAAAAAATGATTTCTTTTCTTGCATTCCTGAAGAAGTGCCTGTATAAGCCTCCACGTCCCCGCCGCCAGGCAGGGACGGCATCCAAGGTTATGGAGCGGTAGCTCAGTTCGGTTAGAGCGCCAGCCTGTCACGCTGGAGGTCGCGGGTTCGAGCCCCGTCCGCTTCGCCACCTTGTTCAGAAGAAACAGCCGCCTCCGGGCGGCTTTTTTGCGTTCCAAAAACCTGAATCCCGGAAAACAGCCCGTCTTTCGGGAATGTTTTACTGGAAAAAGGGGCCGGACCCGTTAAAATGAGGGCCAGCATTACCATCATGAGCATACTTTCGGACCGTCTTTCCGAGGAAATACTGCAAGCCCGCCAGCGCGTCTATACCGTTGGCGAACCGACTCCTCTCCAGCGATTGAATCTGCCGGGCATCGAAGCCCCGGTATATGCCAAGAGGGAGGATCTGGGCCCCATCCGGGCTTATAAGTGGCGCGGAGCGTTCAATTGCATGGCCGCATTGAGCCAGGAGGCCCGAGACAAAGGCATTGTGGCGGCCTCCGCCGGCAATCACGCCCAGGGCGTCGCGCTGGCGGCCAGAGTCCTGAACTGCCATGCCACCATTTTCATGCCGCGCTCCACGCCGGAAGTGAAGCAGACGGAAGTGCGCCGCCACGGCGGCAGACATGTGAAGATTATGCTCCACGGGGACTGCTATGACGAGACGGCCGCTGCCGCCCATGAATACGCGGAAACCCACGGCAGCACGTTTGTTCACCCCTATGACGACCTGGTGACCATGGCCGGACAGGGAACGCTGGCGGACGAAGTGGTGATGAGCGGAGAAGGCCCTTTTGACCGCGCGTATGTCGCTATCGGCGGCGGCGGCCTGGCCGCATCCGTAGCGTGCTGGCTGAAAAAGTTCTGGCCCCGCATCAAGGTCATCGGCGTGGAAGGCGTTGACCAGGCTTCCATGAAAACCTCCATTGAACAGGGACGCCGGGTGAACTTGGATTACGTGGACGTTTTCTGCGACGGCACGGCCGTCCACATTCCCGGAGAATTAACCTATCCCCTTTGCCGGGAACTGGTTGACGAGTTCGTGACCGTTACCAATAATGAGGTCTGCCAGGCCATCCGGGCTATGTGGGAATCCTCCCGCGTCGTGCCCGAACCCTCCGGAGCCATGAGCCTGGCAGGATTCCTGAAACAGTGGAACCGGGGCGAAGTACAGCCGGAGGAAAAGAGCTTCGTGGTCATTTCCGGAGCCAATATGGATTTCACCCACCTCACCCAGATTGCCCGGCAGGCGGGCATCGGCAACCACGAAACGCGCTATCTGCGCATTTCCATGGATTCCAAGCGCGGCCAGGTGCTTAAGTACCTGCGCCACATGCCTCAGGATACGACGCTGGTGGATGTGCAGTACGGCAAAACGGAAGGAGACACCCAATACCCCGTGTTCGGCATTGCCGCTTCTGATGAAGACCTGGACACCATCCGCACAACACTGAAGAAGAAGGGAATCGAATTCGAAGATATCAGCGAGGACGACGACGTGCGCTTCCGCATGATCCACTACCAGCCGGAGCTGTGTCAGCACCCCCTGTTCGTCCACATTGAATTTCCGGAACGCGCAGGAGCTTTCCTTGACTTCATGGAACGTATCGCGGATCTGGCTTCCCTCTGTTATTTCAACTACACCTATACCGGAGAACGCGTAGGCCGCGCCCTAGTGGGCATGGAATTTGATACAGTGGAAGACCGGGAAACCATTCGGGAACGCATGAGCGCCTTTTCCAAAAACATCATCAGGTCCATTCGGGAAATTTCCCCCGAGGCCTTCCAGCGGATCATGGGGGGCAGACAGTTGACAGGCAATCATTGACAGTCCACCCATCCAGGGAGCTTGAGAAAGATCGGCTCCCTGTGCTCATCACGGCCTTTTTCTCCCATGCTTCCCCCCGTTATCCTGGCCTCCCAATCACCCCGGCGGCGTGAATTGCTGGAAAAGGCCGGCATTCCTTTTTCCGTTATTGTCCGGGACACGGAAGAACTGAAAGAGGCTTCCATGCCCCCGCAGGAGCTCTGTCTGCACAATGCCGCCGCCAAGGCGGAAGCCGTGTTCCGGGAACATCCGGATTCCACCGTCATCGGCGCGGATACGCTCGTTTTTCTGGAAGGCTTGCCTCTTGGCAAACCGGGAAATGAAGAAGAAGCCCGGACTACGCTCCGGAAGCTCTCCGGACACACGCACCATGTATGCACGGCAGTCGCCATCCGTTCCCCGCTGGGCATGAAAGACCTGGCCGTGCTGACGGAAGTGACGTTCCGGAAGCTGACGGAAAGAGACATCCGCCGTTACATGGAACTGGTAAACGTGATGGACAAGGCCGGCTCTTACGCGTTCCAAGAATACGGGGAGATGATTATCTCTTCCGTGCGCGGGGATACGGACAACGTCATCGGACTGCCTGTCAGGGATGTGGTGACATGCCTGAACGGCCTGGGATACCGGTTTTGACCCGGCCACGCACCCGGGATTCAGGAACAGGGGGTTACCTGTCTGCCAGGAATGATCCCAGTTTATTATAAAAGGCCACAGGAAGCACGGCTTCCAGCAAGGTCCCTTCCTCCACATATTCCGTAGAGAAAACCTTGCCTTCACTATGCATGGCGGCCACCAGGTCGCTGCGGGTATAAGGAATCAGGAATCGGGCGCGCCGGACACGGCTTTCCAGCATTTCCACGCAGGCATTCAACAGGTCTCCCGCACCGTTCCCTTCTTTCACGGACATGGCAACCACCCTGCCGCTGAAATGGGGAGCCAGCAGCGTTTCCAGAGCTCCGCGCCGTTCTTCCGGGACCAGGTCCACCTTGTTTAAAACCACGACCATGGGCTTGTCACCCGCACCCAGTTCATCAAGAACCTCCAGAGTCGTTTCATAATGGCGCACGGCTTCCGGGTCGGAAGCGTCCACCACCTGAATCAGGAAATCCGCCAGAACGGCTTCCTCCAGCGTGGACTTGAAAGCCTCCACCAGGCGGTGCGGAAGGTTGCGGATGAAGCCTACGGTATCCGTCAGCAGCAGCGGCTGCCCGTGGGGAAGCTCTATTTTCCGCGTTGTGGTGTCCAGCGTAGCAAAAAGCATGTCCCGGGCCATGACTTCAGACCCGGACACCAGGGACAGGAGGGAGGATTTCCCGGCATTGGTATAACCTACAATAGCAGCCGTGGCGACGGCCTGGCGCTCCCGTTCCTTGCGCTGCGTAGCACGCTGCCGGGTCACCAGAACCAGTTCCCTTTGGATAGCCTCAATTCTGGCGCGCGCCAGGCGACGGTCCACTTCAATCTGCTTTTCACCTTCCCCCCTGGCTGCTCCGCCGCCGCCCTTACCACCGCCGGAGCCTCCGCCCTGGCGGTCCAGATGGTTCCACATACGGGCCATGCGCGGCAGAGAATACTGCATGCGGGCCAGTTCCACCTGCAGGGTAGCTTCCCGCGTCCGGGCGCGCCGGGCAAAGATATCCAGAATGACCTCTTCACGGTCAATGACGCATTCGTCAACAAGCCGCTCCCATTCCCTCTGCTGGGAAGGGGAAAGCATATTGTCAAAAACCACACAGTCCGCCCGGCAATCCAGCGCCAGCTGCTTCACCTCCTGCGCCTTTCCGGTACCGCACAGGAATTTGGCGTGCATGTCCCTGGATTTGATGAGGTGCTTTCCTGCAATGCCGATGCCGAGGTTGGAGACAAGATCTTCCAGCTCATCCAGCATGGCCTGTTTTTCCCCGGCCTCAGAGGGATCGAAGTAGATAGAAACGAGCATGGCCCGTTCCACCATTTCCGGTTTTTCGCGGATTTCAAACATATAGGGAATTTAACGGAATTGCTTGCTGGAGGTAGGCTGGTAATCCTTCAGCGCGAAGTCCGCGGGCTTATGACAGTCACAACCGCATGAAGAGAGGAAGCCGGCCATGCATGCCAGCGTCAAAAAGCTGATCAGTCTCATGCGGCTATGAGACCCGTACGACGTACCCTAGGCAAGCAAATTTTACTTCATCGCCATTACTTTTCTCCAAATCCGGGACACAGGCATTTGACCGAGCCTTTTCCCCTCTCTTCCGGCCGGGGCCAGCCGGAAAAGCACGCGGCAGGGACAAAAACCTCCCGGCGGCAGCCATCCGCCGCCTTTCAAGGGACCTTATCCCCTGCCGGAATCAACTTGATTTTGCATCGCCTTCCGGCAACCCTTCCCCCTCCTCCAGACTGTTCATCCATAAATTCCATTTTTCAATGAAAGCGCGGTCCATCTGAAGCAATGCTTTTTCCTGCTGTGCGGCGGAAATGGTTCCCGTCAGTCTGCCAAAAATAAGCAAAGGCTTGGCATACGTATCCGCCAGGGGAGAGAATTCCGCAGGCTGCTTCTGGCGGCATTCCCGCGCCAGAGCATGCAGGGAGTTGAACGGAAGCGCGTCCCAACTGACCTGGTACGCGCCGCTTCCTTCCCTGCTGTCCTGAGGTTCCACGGTCAGCAGATGCCCCTTCATCCCTTTCAGGCGCACCCTGGAGCCATCTTTGAGCGCCAGGGGTTTCCCCGGCCTCTTTTCCAGCAGTGCGGGCAAAAGTTTCTCCATGCGGGAGAACAGCGGCAGCATCTGGTCCGTCATTTCCCGCCGCATGGCCAGACGGGCCTTCACCTCAGGAGAGGAAATGATTTTTTCCGCCTCGCCATAAACAGCGGAAACTTTCTCATAATCACCGCTTTTCTTCATCACATCCTCCGCTTCCCGGCAAATATCCTCATAGCTTCTGGATTGGGCGGCCAGCAGGATTTTCCTTCTCTTTTCCTCCTCCAGTTCTTTTTGCCTTTCCTCCTCCTTTTGCCTTTCAGCCGCCTTCACGGCTTCCGCAGCCTCCCAGTCCCGGGCAGCCTGGTACCGCATCCTCAAATGATCCAGTATTCCTTCCAGCGCGGCATAAGCCGGAGACATGGAAGGGACGTCTCCAATCATCATCTGTTCCCGCAAAAAGTCCGCCGCGGACCGCTTGGCCTCCACTTCCGCCACTGTTTTTTCCGGCATGTCCTGAAGACGTTTCAAGCGCGCGTACTGATCCGTATACATTTCAAGATTGCTGAGCCACGCAGAAGCCAGCTCACGCACGTTCCTGTCCCGGTCGTCCGCCGCATCAGCAGCCACCCGGTCCAGAAATTCGCCGTATTCCGGCCATCTCCCGGCAAAGTACCAGGATTTCAACGCCATGCCCACATAGTAATGCACGGCCAGATCGGAATTGGAGCGCAGTCCCGGCATCCGGGAAGACCAGTCCGCGGAACTCAGGTACATGATCAGGTTGCCGATGTCCCCAGAGCGTTCCAGTTCTTCAGGGTCCTCGCAGGCTTCCATCTTTCCGCCCAGTTCCTCCAGACGCTCCACCCCTTCCGGGAACTGGCCGCGCACCCACATGCACAGCACCTGGTTTAACCCGGCCCACAAAGATGTGGAAAGGGGGCAGTCCGGCTGGGCCGCCAAATCGCCGAACATGGCGGCGGCTTTCACCAGATCCCCACGGTTCAGGGATTCCTGGGCCTCGTTAAACAGTTTGCCAAAGCGTATGCTGCGCTCCAGCCGCGATTCCTCCCCCCTGCCTTCCGGGACCGTTCCAGCCGCAGGAGAAATGGATGGAGACGGAGTGGCGGGAGAAGAGGCTACGCCCTCCCTCCACTCCGCCCATCCCCAAACGCCCCATGCCAAAGCCGCTACGGAAGCAATGGAAGAGGCTACGACCATGCGGCATTTCCTGCGCCGTGCGCGCCGCGCCTCCACCGAACGCCATTCCGCCCAGGTGAGACCGGATTCCTGCATGGCCCGGGCATATTCCTCCAGGGCCTGCTCCACGGCATCCATCAATTCGGGATAGGAAGAAAACCTGTCTTCCCTGTCAAAAGCCATCAGCCTGTCCACAATGAAACAGGTCATGGGAGAAACGTCGTTCACCACCTGCTCCAGGCGAGGGAGATTTTTTTTGTTCTCCAGAAGAATATCGGAAGACTGGGAGGCGTCCACACGGGGAGGCAAGCCTACGAGCAAATGGTACATGGTAGCTCCCAGAGCGTACATGTCCGTACGGAAGTCCTCTTCTCCGCGCAACAGCGTTTCCGGCGCGGCGTAATAAGGGGTGACCCATATTTCCCGCTCCATATCGGATTCACTGTGAAGCAGGGACAGGCCGAAGTCCACAATCTTAGCATCCCCGTCAGGGGACAAAAGAACGTTGGCGGGCTTGATATCCCTGTGCATGAGACCCGCATTCCACGCGGCGTCCAGCCCGCGCACGATATCCTGCGTCAGGCGCAGCACCCTGTCTTCCGGCACACGTTCCTCCGCGGCGATCAAGGCGTCCAGTCCATTGCCTTCCACCAGTTCCATGGCAATGTAAAAAAGGCCCTGGTCACGTCCCACGGCATAAATTTTCACCAGGTTTTCATGGGAAACCCGCGCCATGATCCGGGCTTCCCGTTCAAAACGTTCACAGCGCAGGGCATCTCCGGCATAGGTATCGTTCAGCACTTTCAGGGCCACTTCCCGCCCCAGAACGGCATCCTCCGCACGGAACACCACGCTCATGCCGCCTTTTCCCAGCTTTCCGGTAATATGGTAGGGCCCCATACGCGTTTTTACGCGCGTCAGCGCCTGGCAGCCCGGGCAAATGGCGTTGGCGTACAGCGGCAGCAGGGAAATATCCATGGGCTGTCCGCACGCCGGGCAATTGACGATGTTTTCTTGCTGGGGAACCATGAACGCAGGGCGGCGGAACGGGAATCAAAAAAAGGAAGGGGAAAAAGCGGCGCAGATCATCCGAATCATCCGGCACCCTTCCGAATATGAGCAGGGAGGGACCCCGGACAGGGCCCCTCCCGCAAATTTGATTTACTTCCGTCAGGCGAGAGCCGGAAGAGAAGCGGCGGCTACGGCCTGGCCGTGGCGCTTGGTCTTTTCATCCGGCACGCGGAGCTGGATCTTCAACTCGGGGAATTCGGTGCTCAGCACTTCTTCCGCCTTGTCAATAATGATCTGGCCGCCGTCTCCGGAAGCCACACGCCCCAGGAAGAGCAGATTGCGGATGTCATAGAATCTGGCGTAGTGGGCAATGGCATAGCCGAAGTGCACGCCGATGGTTTCATAAATCTTGCGTGCGCGTTCGTCGCCTTCCGCCATCGCGGCCTGAACCTTTTTAAGCTGTTCCGGGAAGGGCATTCCTTCAAACTGGAAGCCGGCGCGGGGTGCCAGGCGGGCCACGGCCTGCTGGGAGAAATAAAGGGCGCCTACGCCCATATCCTTGGACCATTCGTCCACGCCGCCTTCTTCCGAGTAGTCCACGGGGGCGAAAGCCAGTTCATTCAGCCAGGGCTTGATGTGGCCTTCCGGGTCCACATAGCCGGCAGCCTCGGAGGTGCCCATGGCTACGCCGAGCACGGCGTTGTCGTTCATGCCCATGGCGCCGGCGAGAGCGGTAACTTCACCGTCATTCACCACTTCAAAGGGAATGTTGTTCCATTTTTCTTTCTGGAGGGTGCGGAATACCTTGCCGAGGGTCTTTTCAATGTCTTCCTGGCTGACGCCGCGGAACAGGGAGGAAGTGCGCACTTCACTGTTGATGATTACGCCTGCGGAGGATCCGCCGATGGCGTCCACCCGGGGGAGATGAGCGGCGGCGCGTTCCAGGGAGTCCTGAATTCCGTCAATATGATACTGGGGATCCTTCTGGAAGTAAGGGTCCCAGACCACTTCCTCGGAATAAACCACTTCCCCATTCACCACGGCGGCGCATTTGCGGTCGGAACCGCCCAGGTCAAAACCGATGCGGCATCCGTCCAGGTTGCGGCCCAGCGTCATGGAGCCGGAGTATTCCTCGGGAAGCTCTTCCAGGGAAACCTTTTTCACTTCAATCGGGGAGCCGTAAATCTTCTTGCCGATGAAATCCCAGTCGAATTCGCGGATACCGCCCTTGCAGTAGCGGGAGGCCAGCATGTCCGCAATAGCGTCATCCCCGGCAACGAGGATGATATTGCCGCCCTTCTGCCACAGCAGGAATTTCACAATGCGCTCCACATAAGTCTCATTCAGGGCAATGTTTTCTCCGGTATGGGGAAGAAGCTTGCCGGACCAGCGGAAGCAGGTCCCGTCATTGCGGGTCAGAGCGATATCCACTTGATGAGAAGCGGGATCGGCGGCGGCTTTGGCTTCAAAAGCTTGATTCCAAAGAACGGCCGGCACGAAGCCGGGATCCAGCACAGGCGTGATTTTGGGTTGAATATTCATGGCGATAATCCGTTGGAAACGTAGCATACCAGCTTTTCCTTGAAAAGTATTCATTCCCTTTCCTCATGATTTTTTTTGAGGGACGCGGGGCGATAGCTCACTTTCTGCTGGAAAATCACCGTGTTTCCACTAAAGAAACAGGAGCTTTTCTTCCGGCCCGGCCCTCTGGAAGGGGAACCCATTCCACACATGCCTATTCCATGAATGAATTAACGGACCAGCTTATTACCCTGTTTTCCTCCATCCTGATTACCGTCATGTCCCTCGCCGTGGCGGTAAATATCTTCCGCCGGAGCCACTCCCCCAATACCCGGCATCCTCTGCAATGGAGCATTCCCGTAGGTCATCTGGACATGCTGGACATCGCCATGTGCGGCATCATCGTGCTTTACTTCAGCCTGGGGGCTCTGCTGGCGGCCGCCACGCCTCCGGGGGCTTCCGCTCCGCCCAGCACGACCAACATGGAGCTGGACGGCTACAAGGTCTTCAACGGAACCTGCCTGAATCTCATTCTGGCCTTCGTCCTGCTGGTTCGCATGTTCCACACGGGCAGGATGGAGGCGCTTGGATTGAAAAAACATTCCCTGAAGGCCCTTCTCTACGCTCCGGCTGCAGGCTATCTGCTGGTGCTGGTCATCCATTTCCTGCTGGACAAGGCGGGCCTGTTCCAGTGGATTGAACAGGTCACCAACGCACCGGCCGAACAATCCATTGTTTCCGTGCTGAGGCACTCCAGCGACATCCCCCTGATCACGGTCATCTGCTTCAGCGCCGCCATCGCCGCTCCTCTGGTGGAGGAACTTATTTTCCGCGGCTATCTGTACCCGATCATGAAGAAGTACACGGGCGTCTGGTTCGCCCTGATCACCACCTCCCTCCTCTTCGGCATCATCCACGTCAGCCTGGTGCCGTTCATCCCTCTGGCAATCTTCGGAGCCGTACTGGTGCTGCTGTACGAATACACGGGCAGCATCTGGACGCCCATCATCGCCCATTGCATTTTCAACACCGCCACTCTCATCAACATCCTGTACCCCGGCATCCTTCTTCCGTATGGAACCTGAGCCCAGCATCCGGCAGACGGGGGAAGACGCGCTGGTAGCCCGTCTCCTGCCCCTGATGCCTTCCAATTCCGCCCTGGTAACGGGGCCTGGAGATGACTGCGCCATAGTCCGGGGAGCAGGGAACCGCCAGCTGCTCCTGAAAACGGACTGCGTGGTGGAAGGCATGCATTTCCTGCCCGGAACGGATCCGGAACTGATCGGGAGGAAAGCGCTGGCACGGGCCGTCTCAGACATAGGAGCCATGGGCGGAACGCCCCTGCACGCTCTGATAACCCTGTTCGTGCACGCAGACCGCCCCACCTCCCAGGTGGAAGGAATTTACCGGGGCATGGGGCGGCTGGCACGGCAGTTCGGCATCAGCATCGCCGGGGGGGAAAGCTCCGGCCTGCCCAGGGACGGGCTTATCATCAACGTGGCCCTGACCGGGGAAGTGGAGGAAGGCAAAGCCGTACTGCGCAGTACGGCGCGGGCGGGGGATCTGATTGCCGTTACGGGAATGCTTGGCGGCAGCTTCCCCACCGGGCACCATCTTTCCTTCATGCCGCGTGTCAGGGAAGGAGGCATCCTGGCCTCTTCCGGCGTAGCCACCTCCATGATGGACCTTTCTGACGGGCTGGGAACCGACCTTCCCCGGCTGGCGGCCGCCTCCGGGCTGGGGTTCCGTATTCATGAAGAACTCCTTCCCGTGCGCCCGGGGTTCACGACGGCACAGGCTGTGGGGGATGGGGAGGATTACGAATTACTGGTAACCTTCCGTCCCGGCGACCGCGAACGGGCGGCACGGCTGGCCGCGGAGCATTTTCCGGAAACGCCTCTCACCGTCATCGGGGAAATAACTGCGGAAACGGCCTCCGTCCTTCCCGCGGGTTACAGGCACTTCAACTAGCCCGCAGAAAAACCGGAGAAGGAACCAGGCAAAACGCCCGCGAAATTATTCCGCCGTTTTTTCTTCCTCCTTCTCCTGCTGCATGTAAGGCAGAAGCTGTTCATAAGCAGCCCTGCCCAGGTAGCGCTTGATGGAACGCTCCGGCGTTTTGAAAATGTCCACCAGAATCAGGCAGTCCAGCACGTCGCCAAAATGCTTATCCACGCTGAAGGAAAGAATTTTGCCGTTCAATTTCAAATATTGGCGGAGCAATACGGGAATGCCCCTGCCGTCTTCCTCTATATCAGCCACCAACTGGGACAGGCCCTGGGCATCTGCCAGACCCAGAGGGAGGATGCATGATTCCGACCTCTTCAGGTCCGCTTTGCGGGGCGGATTGTAGGCTTTTACCTCATGCACCAGCACGGGCTCCATTTCATGCGCCTTCAGATAGGAGACGATAAGGGCCCGGGAAAGGTTGGTGTAATCACGGGAAATGCTGACCGTGCCGAACAGGTAGCGGTAATGGTGGTTGCGGGCCATGAACTGGCCGATTCCCTCCCAAATAAAACCAAGCGCCAGAGGCCTTTTCTGATATTCCGGGACAATGAAGGCTCGCCCCATCTCCAGAGAACGGCCCAAGACCCGCAAGGCGGCGGGGGAAAAGGAAAAGTATTCCCCGTTGTACAGCCCTTTCACACCGTAGCGGGCGAGGATTTTGTCCGTTTCCCCCATACGGTAGGCGCCTACGATTTTCCGGTGCGTTCTGTCCCACAGGAACAGGTGCTTGTAATGGTTGTCGTACGTATCCAGGTCGCACGCCTTGCCGGAACCTTCCCCTACCTGGCGGAAGGTATATTCCCGCAAACGCCCTATTTCAATAAGGATATTGGGGATTTGCAGGGCATCCGCCACGTACACGTCCCAATCTCCATTTTCCTGGCGGGCATGCAGGCACTCCGGGGGCAGCGCGTCAATTTCCGCCTGCATATCCTGCACGGAAACAGGGGAGATCAGCGCGGCCATCTTTGCCTTCCGGTCTTTTTTGTGCACATGGGGGCGGCGGCTCTTTTCATAACTCTTGCCCAGCAGGTAAGTGCGCAGGCGGAGATGGGAGACCATAGCTTCATCGGAATCATACTGCCCAAGCTGGCTGAACGGAATGGGCTTGCCCACCACGATGCGGTGCGTCCGGCGGCCGTCGCGCCCCACTTCCCGGGGAAGGAACGCTACGCGCGCCTTGCGGTTAATCAGGGAAATTCCCTGGAACAAAAGGCTGTTGCGGCCCGGAAAATATACGGGCACCACCGTCGCTTTCGTCATCCGGATAATGGCGCCGATATTCGCGTTCCAGGGGTCGTCCGTCACCCTCTTGTGGGTCAGGGAAAAACTGGAAGCCGTGCCGGCGGGGAAAATGCCCAGCACGCCGCCCTTCCGCAGCCAGGAAATCATCTTGCGCATGCCGGAAAGGTTCTTGCGTTTGGCGTTCTCATCCTCATACACATCCACTTTGATGAGCCAGGGATCCAGTTCCCGGCACAGGGAAAGCTGCTCATTGGCCAAAATACGGACGTCTTCCCTCACGCGGGTCAGCAGCTCCCCGAACATGATGCCGTCCGACAAGCCGTGCGGATGATTGGCGACGACGACGACAGGCCCTTTCTTAGGGATATTTTCCAGATCCCCCGGACGCAGCTGCAACTTCAGATTCAAGTACCTGGAAGCAAGCTGAAAGAAATTTTCCTGAGAACCGGATTCCTTGTCGCGCACGATCTTGTCGTACGCCTTGTTCAGGCGTTCCAGGCCCAGCAGCTTTTCGGCGGACGCGGCCACCAGGGCAGGCAGACGCGTATTCTCGTCCAAAATGTCTCTGATATCCACCATTTTCGGGTGTTTGAGCTGGGCCATGCCCCGCTGTATAACGGATTTACAGGAAAAAGTGAAACTCTTTTTGCAACGCCCTCCGGAACGCAGTCTTGATTTCCAAGGGACGCAAAGCTATAATCCAAGCGGCTTTAGCCCCCATTTCCAACTCAGAAGACACTCATGCATCCAGCCATCGCCATTGACGGTCCCGCCGCCTCCGGAAAATCTACCGTCGCCAAGCTTATCGCGGACCGCCTCGGTTATACGTTCATCAACACCGGGGCCATGTACCGGGCCGTCACCTGGTACATGCTGGAACAGGGCATCAACCCCGCGGATACGGCGGCCGTGCTGGAATCCCTGCCGTCCGTGCCCCTCTCTTTCGGCAAGGACGGCAGCCGGTCCGTAGTTCTGTGCGGGCAGCGCGTGCTGGGAGAAGAACTCACAAAACAGCAGGTCAACGACCACGTTTCCACCATCGCGGCCATTCCGGAAGTGCGCGCCCTGCTGGTGGAACGGCAGCGGGAATACAACCGCCGGGAACCTGTCGTGATGGAAGGCAGGGACATAGGCACCGTGGTTTTTCCGGATACGCCGTTCAAGTACTTCGTCACCGCCTCCGAGGAAGTGAGGGCCGCGCGCCGCGCCGCAGAAGGCCTGACGGACTCCATCGCGGAACGGGACCGCAAGGACTCCTCCCGCGCTACCGCCCCGCTGGCGCAGGCGCCGGACGCTCTGCTGGTGGATACGTCAGACATGACGATTGACCAGGTCGTCCGTTTCATCACCGACAACATCCAACAAAAACTCTCCTCCAGATGAACTCTTTCTACTGGGTTTTCTACACGCTCTTCAAAAGCATTTCCAAAGCTTTCTTCTCCTGGAAAGTCGTCAACCGGGAAAAACTCATCGAAGACGGCCCCGTGCTCATCGTCAGCAATCACCAGAGCTTTCTGGACCCGCCCATGCTGGGCATTTCTTATGAGGACGGCATCTATTTTTTCGCACGCAAGACGCTGTTCCAGGGTATTTTCAAATGGTCCCTCCCCCTCTGCCAGGCTATCCCCATTGACCAGGAAAACCCGGATGCCGCCAGCCTCAAGCACGTGATACGCCTGCTGAAATCCGGCAAGCGCGTACTTGTGTTTCCGGAAGGCTCCCGCACGCCGGATGGTGAAATCCATGACGGCATGGGGGGAATCGGCCTCATCCTGAGCAAAACGAAAGTTCCCGTGCAGCCCCTGCGCATCAGCGGCGCGTATGAAGCATTTCCCATCGGCGCCCGGTTTCCCAAACTCCGTCCCGTCACGGTCACGGTGGGAGACCCCATCCCTTTCACGCCGGCGGAACTCAACGCCAGAGGAAAAGATGCGTACCAGCACCTGACGGACAGAATCATGGACGCCATCCGCTCCCTTCCTGCGGAATAACCCCTTTCCCAGCCCCATGATCTCCAGGCTGAAATTAATGGACTTCCGTTGCTACGGAAGCTTCTCCTGGCAGATCCCGCAGCAGGGGGCTATCATCCTGGGAGACAACGCCCGGGGAAAAACCAGCCTGCTGGAAGCCGTTTGCTTCCTGCTGCGCCTGCAATCCCCGCGCACGGCCCGGACCGGGCCGCTGGCCTCCCACGGAAAACAATCCTTCGGCATCCGCGGAGAGCTTCCGGGACAAATCCGGCGCATCCTGTGGGCGCCGAACGCCCCGGACCTCCGCGTCAACGGAGAGCCCCGCAAAGACCAGCGCAGCTACCTGGCGGACAGCTATCCCGTGGTATGGATGGGGAATGACGACCTTTCCCTGGTGCAGGCCGGCGCGGATGCCCGCCGGAAATACATGGACTTTCTGGGCAGCCAGTGGCACCCAGGCTACAGACTGGCCCTGTTCAGCTACCGCCGGGCGCTGAAAACGCGCAATTACCTGCTCAAGCACAGGCACCGGGACAAACTCCAGCTGGACGCCTACACGCGCCAGCTGGCCCTGCACGGCACGGAACTGAGAAACCTGCGCGCCCATCTGCTGGCGCTCTTGGCGCCCCATATCGCCCTGGCCTACCGCAATATCGGCGGAAGGCAGGAACAGGTCTCCATCGCTTACCGCGCCTCGGAGGAAGGAGACCTGTATGAACGGCTGTGCGCCTCCATGGACCGGGACATCCGGTACGGGCAAACCCAGAACGGCCCCCACCGGGATGACCTGGACATCACGCTGAACGGAAGAAACGCCGCTCAATTCGCCTCCGAAGGGCAGCAGCGCACCACCGCCATCTCCATGAAGCTGGCGCAGTCTTCCCTTCTGACGGAAGAAACGGGACATACGCCCATCCATCTGATTGACGATGTCTTCGGGGAGCTGGACCCCACGCGCCGGATAGCCTTTCTGCAGTCGCTTCCAGCGGACGCGCAGAGCCTCATCACCACCACCCATCTGGACTGGCTGCACGATGCTCCTTGCCCCCTGCCAGCCTTCCGGCTGGAGAATGGAACACTTGTCCCCCTCTGAAAAAGCGCGGACAGGAACAATGAACAGGCGTCCGCATGCGGCATTTCCAGGGCGCTATTCCTTCACCCATACATTCAGGATTTCCACAATATACATCTTATGGAAATCCCCGGCGGCATACCACTCCGGCACAATGGTTTTATCCAGAAAAGCTTCCGGATTGAGAGGCTCCGCGTACAGCTTGCGGCACTCCAGCACCAGGCGCGCTTCCGTAAAACTTACATTTCCGTTCTCCGTCACATATGGCGTCAGGCCGGAGGCGGCCACCTTGTCCGTATCCCGTCCGCTCGTTGTTCCGCACACGGTCAAAGCCTTATGGTACTCATGGCTGAAAAAGGAAAGCGTCAGTTCGTCCCCGGCCTCAATAAAACGGAAAGTATGGCGCTGGGGGCGGATAACTACAAACGCCACGGGCTTCTTCCACATGAACCCCAACCCGCCCCAGCTGGCCGTCATCATGTTGAAATGCTCCGGGGAACCCGCCGTCACCAGCATCCAGTCGTCCCCAATCAATTGTACGGCATTATCCTGAATCTCTTTTGGTTCAATCTTCTTCATCATCGTCTCCAACGTTCGTTCACAACCTATCCTACACCCCTCCGTCCATATGTCAAAGCTGTGGAGCGGCCGGGATGACGCGGGAAGGCAATCTCCCGCCCCGCCGGGAGCGCCCTCCGTTTGGAGTTGCATTTCCTCAACGGCGGCCCTAGCATTTCCGGGATGAACCACACCGCGCTGGAAGACAAGCTGGGTTACCGTTTCAACAATCCGGATCTGCTCGTTCAGGCCCTTACCCACCCCAGCACGGACAGCAGGCCGGAAACGCGCCGGGCGTATGAACGGCTGGAATTCCTGGGAGACGCCATTCTGCAGCTGGCCGTCACACAGTACCTTTACCACCACATGCCCCAATCCCCGGAAGGGGAACTGACCCAGCTGCGCGCCCGAACCGTCAGCCGCGCCAATCTGGGTAAATACGGCTTTATCCTGGGGCTGGACAAATACATTGCCCTGGGGAAGGGGGAGGAACGGGCCGGCGGACGAGGCAAAAATTCCATCATCGCCAACACATTTGAATCCGTCTTCGGAGCCATGTCCCTGGATTCCGACTATGAAACGGCCAAGGCCGTGGCCCTGCGCGTCCTCCATGAAGCTCTGGATTCCGCGGCCAGCCATCCCAAGGAAATCAACCCCAAAGGGGAACTCCAAGCCATTCTTCAGGACATCCTGCCCGAAACTCCTTCCTATAAGACGGAAGAAAAAGGGCCGAGAGACGCTGAAAACCGTTTTGAATCCCGCGTTTTCTGGCATGGTCACGCCATTGGCGCCGGTTCCGGGGCCAGCAAGAGAAAGGCGGAGGTAGCCGCCGCCGCAGACGCCCTGGCCGCCAGGGCATGGCTCCGCATGACCTTGTAACCGCCAAAGGAGGACGGGTGTCTATTTTGTCACCCTTAAGCCTTGGACACTCCTGCGGCTGGTTTGATAGACAGAAGCCGTCTCCGCGAGAAAGAACCTTCCCCGGAAGAACTTTCCACAGACAAACCAGCCATGGAAAACCAATGAAGACCTATACTCTCCCCGTCATCGGCATCATGACTTTCGGAGCCTCCGCCTTTGCCGCGGCCGCGTCCTCTACAGGAAACGCTCTGCCGACCCGCGGCAGCTTTTCCACCTGCAAATGGCTCGGCGACCGTTTCAAGTGGTTCAACGCGGAACGGGATCATAAAAATCCCTACATCCAGGAATTCAACGTTTCCCTCCGCATGCAGTACGGCCTGGACTGGATTGACCCGAACGGCGAAGACCGCGTGATGGGCGAAAAGGAAGGCAACGGCCGCCGCTTCAACGATGAATGGCGCCGCTTCCGCGCCGGGTTCAACATGAAGTTCCTGAATAACTTCAAACTCAACAACGTCTGGAACATCGGCGGCATGGACGGCCTGGAAAGCTACAATGCGAAAGCCAACACATGGAACGCCTCCGACCAGACCTGCTCCCTTTACGAATTGAATCTAGAATACAACGGAGGCCCCGTCACCTATGCCATCGGCAAAATAAAGCCGCGCATCACCGGGGAATACCGAACGTCCTCCTCCGCCATTCTGACCATGGAACGTTCCATGCTGGTCAACCAGCTCCGCCCGGAAACCAATTACGGACTCCAGGTGAACAATTCCGACAAAAAGGACAAACTCGGCTGGGCCGCAGGCGTCTGGCTGAACGGCAACGGAAGCGCCGGGACCGGCACGTCCAACAACCGCATTGAACCCGCTTTCAACTCCCGGGACAACTGCTTCATCACCGGCACGCTGAGCTATGACACGTCCAACGGCGTTTTCCTGAAGAAAAGCCGTCTGTGGCTGGATTACGCCCACAATTTCACCAAGTGGGGGAACGACGCCCAAAACAAGGCGTATGAAAAACTGACCGGCTACGGCTTCAAATCCAAATACCAGGGCACCGGAGCCAGGGACGTGGTAGCCCTGACATGGGAAGGCTCCCAGGGGAATTTCTCCCTGATGACCGAAGTCATGGCCGGCTTCAACGTCATCGGCATGAAGGCGGGGGCTGAAAACGTCTTCGGCATGACCGTCATGCCGTCCTACAAGTTCACCCCCCACTGGGAAGGAGTGGTCCGCTACCAGATGGCGGCGGGCAGCAACGCCGTAAAATGGGAAAAACGCTATACGCAGAACTCCACTTATTCCGGCACCTCCGACTGCATGCAGGCCCTGTACCTGGGCGTCAACTACTACATTTTCGAATGCAGCCCGAACATGGCCAAGATCATGGCGGGCATCGAATACGCCCATTCCAACGGCACGGATGCCAGCCGGCAAAAAGGCTTTACCGGATGGAGCTACAACATCGCCTTCCGCACCAACTTCTAAGAAAGTGAGGCACGAGACCGCATATTAGGTTTCACGGGCAGGATAAACGACATGGAGTAAAATCCGCTTCATCCCGCCTTTTTTCCTGAAAATCACAACCGGATATCCGGTAACGCTTTCGATTTCAAAGAAATCAGCTTGGGCAGGGCCGTGTATTCACGGCCTTTTTTCATCAGGCCGCCGGCGCTCACCAGATTCTGGAGTTTTTCGTAAATCCTCAGCCTCAGGATTTCCTCCCCGCCCAGGGACATGTGCTTTTCCTTCATCACGACAACGGCACGCTGAAAAATGTCATTGAATTCCAGCATGCCCGCTTCATGAAGAATGAGAATAAGCTCATCAGTCACCAAATCCGGTGTCTTGCGCGAGGAATGTGATTTCCTATCCTCCAGCATGATGATAGGACATTATCATGACACACTTCCAGCCGTCAAGTTGATAAAATCTGCGTCATTTCCCGCCGGCATATGGCTCCAAGAGCATCCAAGGCGGCTGGCCCGATCAGAGATGAAGCCCTGCTCCGGAAACCGGAAACGAGCTGCCGCCTCTCCTCACGGGAGGATTGCTTATCCGGAGGAGGAAATTTTTCTGCAAGAAAAGGGAGAGGGGAGCTCGTATTATCTGCAGTCCGGGCAATACGGAGCCTGTTGCAGATATGAAAGGAAATAAATGCTCCATTTTCAGGTTAGGTGCAGCCGTAGCTGTTTTTTTCAGCCCTTTTCCTCTGCAGGCCGGAGAATTCACATTGATGAGCTATAACGTAAAGAACGGCACCGGCATGGACGGCAGGAGGGATTATGACCGCACGGCCCGGGTAATCGCGGAGGAAAAACCGGATGTCGTGGCCCTTCAGGAGCTGGACCAGGGGACAATCAGGAGCAGCGGCAGGGATACCCTGCAAGAATTGGCCGCAAGGACAACGTTGACGGGTACCTATGCCAAGGCCATTGATTATTCAGGCGGTTCCTATGGAGTAGGCATTTTATCCAGGGAAAAGCCTCTGAGCGTCAAACGGATTCCTTTGCCCGGCAGGGAGGAGGCCCGTGTGCTGCTGATGGCCGAGTTCAGGGATTACTGGTTTTGCGTCACGCATTTGTCCCTGACCAAGGAAGACAGCAGCGCTTCCATTGATATGATTGCCGCCCTGGCCGCAAAATGCAGCAAGCCCTTTTTTATTGCAGGGGATTTCAATTTAACGCCGGATTCGGAGCCGATAACCCGGATGAAGAAATATTTCATCCTGCTGAGCGATCCGGCCCAAAAAACGTTTCCCGCCGGGCATCCGAAGGAATGCATTGATTACATCTGGATGTACAGGGGAAAAAAGACGGAGGCGTTCCATGTGAAGGAACGCAGGGTGATTGAAGCCCCCGCCGCCTCCGACCACCGCCCGGTTAAAGTGACGGTCAGCTATTGACATGATGTTTCCGGCCCGTCAACGGGTAGCCCGCGGGGCATTGACGCCGCCCACCAGCAGCACGATTTCCCCCTTGGGAGGGCGTTCCGCAAATTCCGCCGCCAGCCGGGAGGCCGGACCGCGATGGTAAGTTTCAAAGGTTTTTGTCAGTTCCCTAGCTACGCAGACGGGAATATCCGGATCCAGCGCCGCCAGAGCCTGCATGGTTTTGACGATGCGATGGGGGGATTCATAAAAAATACTGGTATGGGAAGCTTCCGCCGCCGTTTGGAGCACAGCGTTTTTTTTCCCGGATTTGACGGGCAGAAAGCCGCCGAAGAAGAAGGCGTCCGTAGGCAGTCCGGACCCCACCAATGCCGTCACCACGGCAGATGGCCCGGGAAGGACGGTGAAGCTTATTCCCTTTTCCTTGAGCGTCTGAATGAGACGGTAGCCCGGATCGCTCACGCCAGGCATGCCCGCATCACTGATCACGGCAAAGCTTTCCCCGCCGGCCGCGCGCGCCGCAATTTCCCCGGCGCGCGGCTGCTCATTGTGGTCATGCATGCTTATCAGCGGTTTGCGGATTTCATAATGGGAAAGCAGAAGGCCGGAATGGCGGGTGTCTTCACACGCAATGACATCCACCTTGCGCAGCACGTCCAGCGCCCGCAGGGTGATGTCCGCCCGGTTGCCGATAGGCACCGGAACAAAATAAACGCTGTATTCCACTTCCTCCATAAGCACAAATTTTCCTGAACCGGGCGGGGTTAGCCATTGGTAAGGGTTTCCGCAATGGAAGTAGCCACCAGACGGGCCGCATAGGAAAGGGCATTCGTGCGGGCCGACTGAATGTTGCCCTGGTCAAAGAATTGACCTACTTCCTCCGCAGAGCCGGCATACAGGATTTCCTGCGTCCTGGCGTCCACCACACGGTATTTGACAGACAGGCGCAATCCAAGTTCCGTACTTTTGTAGGTGTCTTCCCGGCTGGAGCGCAACTGGTCGAAGGTGATGGAGTACACTTCCCCCTCCACCCGGATATCCGCATCCGCGCCGGAGCTTAACCGGTAGGTGCCGTCCCGCTGCAGCTCATCCGCCAAGGCGCCTGTCACCAGCGTGGCGGCGCGGGGCTCCAAAGAGTTGTTGGCAAAGAGGCATACCTTGACGGTCTGGGCCAGTTCCAGCTTGGGCGGCTTGGTGCCGCCAAACTGGTAGCCGCAAGAACCGGCCAGGAGGCAAAAAACGGGCAGGAAGAGTTTGAAAACGTTCCGGATACGGTTCATGAGGACGGAGAGTTCCTGTTATCTGCTGGTCACGCGCAGTTCTTTCAGGCGGGCCTTCGCCCTGGCGGCGGCGGCGGGATTGATGCTGCCCCTGGAGACTACTTCCTGGTAGCAGAAGATGGCCGCATCCGTATCTTTCATCTTGGTCAGGTAGTATTCCGCCACTTCCAGCTGCTGGGCCACCAGCTCACGCTTCATGGCCGCCAGATCGGCGCGGGCCGCTCCTGCCCGGGCACTGTTGGGATAACGCTGAAGGTAGTCTTCATAAGCTTCCTGGGCGCGGGCCACATTGACGTGGTTGCGGTCACCATCCGCAGCGGCCTGGCGATACAGGGTGGCTATCTGGAGCTGGGCCGTGGGGGCCAGCGGAGAGTTGGGGTAATTGTCCACCAGGTTCTGGTATGCTTCAATGGCCTCCTTCATCCGGCCGCGGGCGGCCAGATAATTGCCCAGAACGTTCATGGCCTGCGGGGCGGTAGGGGCGTACGGAGCGTTGTCCCGCACATGCTTCAGCCATTCCGTGACGTTCGTGGGATCCATCCTGACGTCAAACATCCACAGCACGCGGTTGGTCAGCGCGCCGCTCGCAGCGCCGAAGGCCATTTCCTTCTGCCGGGCCATGGCCTGCCTGTACAGGGGGCTGTCCGGATGACGGTCTATGAGCTTCTGGTACTGGTCAAACGCATCCGCGGGTTCCTTGCGGGCCTCATGAAGCTCCGCCATTCTGAACCGGGCCTGGGGAGCTTCCCTGGAAAGGGGGTGCTTTTCCACCACGCGCCTGTATTTCTTAATGGCCCCGGAGAGATCATTCTTCGTTTCCTTTGCCCTGGCTTCCTGCATCAGGACAATCGCCTGCTGATCCACCATGCGGACGGTTCCGGGGGGGGGAGGCGCCTCCGAAGAGCATTGGCACAAAGCCAGCGTCCCGGGAACAGCAGCCATCATGAGAAGCAGTTTTTTCACATTCATGATTTTACAGCAGAAAAAGAGGGCACGTCAATCCGGCGAACGCAGATTGACGCGCAAAAGGAGTTAATGGCCCTTGCCGTACACGGCCTCGGCATCAAAAACGACGCCTCCGTCCGCTTCACGCAGCGTGACGGGTGCCCCCTGGGGCTGGGCTTTCAGTTCATCTCCGAACGGAACGGAACGGTAAAAGCAGGAGTGGTGCCCTGTGTGGCAGGCGCCGGCGCCGCACTGGTCCACCAGCACAATCAGGGCATCCTGGTCGCAGTCAACCAGGATTTGCTTCACTTTTTGCACGTGGCCGCTAGTCGCGCCCTTATGCCAGATTTCCTGGCGGCTGCGGGAATAGTAAACGGCTTCCCCCAATTCCATGGTCATGCGCAGGGATTCCGCATTCATATAGGCCAGCATCAGCGGTTCATGGGTAACATGGTCCATGGCGAGGGCCGGAATCAGGCCGTTCTGGTCAAATTTGGGGGCGAATTCCACGCCTTTTTCCACATTCACCTTGCCGCGGTCGGCAAAGACAATCCGGGATGAGATGTCGTTTTGTTCCATAACCGGCCCCCTTAGTACATGAAATATCCGACATATACCAATCTTTTCTGTTGCCCTGACGCAACGAAATGTTTTCATAGGAGCATATGGCATTTACGGCATCCCAAGCGTTCGACCTGCTGCGCACCGCCTTCTCCCGCAACCGGCTTCCCCATGCCCTGCTCATTGTGGGAGACGAACACCAGGGAGCCTCCCGCCTGATCCTGCAATTGCTGGAGCTGATGAACGGCATCCGGGCAGACCACCTGGACAGTGTGAGGGACGAGTATTGCCGGCTGGTACGCCCCAAGTCCAAGTCGCGCCGCATCCTGCGGGATGATATCCGGGCCGTGGAACCCTTTTTGCAACAGCGCGCGGCGGAGGGGAAATGGAAGATAGCCGTGTTCATGGATGCGGAGCGGATGAATGACGAGGCCGCCAACGCTTTCCTGAAAACCCTAGAGGAACCGCCCGGACAGTGCCTGCTCATTTTGTCCACCTCCCAGCCGGACCAGCTCCTTCAGACGATTATTTCCCGCTGCGTGCGCGTCAATCTGCTGCAATCCGGGGAATTCAGGCTCACCCCCATTCAGGAGGCCCTGCTCCCGCACTGGCTGGAGACCTGCCGCAATCTGAATAATGACCTGGCAGCACTGGCCTTCCGCAGCAGGTTCATGGACGTCATGGCGGAAGCCAAGGCCGCCATCACCAAAAACCTGAACCAGGCTCTGAAAGATGAAGCCAGGGAAGCGGCCCAGGGTACGGACGCCTCCGACTGGGAGGCCCGCAATAAGGACGCGAACGCCGCCCAGATAGAGACGGAATACCTGGAACAGCGCAATCAGGCCCTGGAATTGCTAATCAGCTGGTTCGGACAGGCAGCCCTGATTGCCTCCGGAGCCCCGGAAGTCACTCCGATTCATCCGGAGGTGCGCACGCTGGCCGCCCAGATGCCCGTGAACGAATTGCTGAAGCGCATGGAGGCCCTCAACAAGCTCCGTGATGATTTGAATTTCAATATTCACGAAGCCCTGGCCCTGGATGTCCACCTGCTGGCGGCCGTCGGGTCCTGCTGACCGAACAACCCCGCCTGCCACCGTTGGGCCGCGCCCCGCACCGGAAAAGGCGCAGAAGGTCAGTATTCTTGCTTTTCCTTCCGGATCAGGGGCGCCATGATTTCCTCATAGGCTCGGAATTTCTGCTCATACGTCAGCCGCGCCGCCGCCGGACTGGTGGAAGGCATTTGAATGACGGAAAGCGTTTCCCGAAGGAACAGTTCGGGAAAATACCGTTTAAGGTATTTATGGGAAGCGGTGCCGTTGCAGCAGACCACGCCGATGCCCGGGAAGCGATCCAGCAGGGCCGCAATATCGTTGGGCCGTTCCTGGGAGATGTGCTGGTCCAGGCTGCCGGGCCTGACGCCGGAGGCCACTACGTCCCACAGCCCCACCCCGCCCCGGTTGAGCAGGGACAGGCGTTCCTCATATGGCAGGGAGGGATCAAAGCCCAGAAGGGCACCCATGATTTTCCAGAACGCGTTGCGGGGATGAGCGTAATACTGGGCCTGACGCAGGGATTCGTCCCCCGGCAGGGAACCGAGCACCAGCACGGAACAATCCGGGGTGACGGAAGGAGGGAAGGAGCATTTTTTCACGGCTGGAAACGGTCAGGGGTTCTGCATGCCGGAATGCCGGCGCACTTCCTTCATACTCACTTCCTGCCGGAGCAGGGAGGACAGCCACGGGTGGCTTCCCACGGAGGGGGCCAGGTTGAACCGCTCCGGTCTGGTGATGCGCGTGAAAATGACGCGCCTGATTCGGGATTTGGGCACCGTCCTGACTCCGTAACCGTCCGGAATGTTGGAGGACCAGAACGTTACCTGCTCCCCTCCGTCCTTCACCAGGACGGTCAGATGGCCGGATTCCCGGCGCCCGATGCGGTCCGTCCAGAAAATTTTCATAAAGTCTCCGGGGCGGGCCTTTCTCCAGTCCTCAAAGTTGATGCCGGCTCCCAGTCTGTGCACCAGGACGGCCAGGCCGGGGCCATTGGCGTTCGCCCATCCCCACGGCCCTTCGCCGTCATGCTGGCCGAGGCGGGGGATGAGGGCCAGCCACGCGCGTTCGGAGATAACGGGCCGCGGCTGTGCAGAGTCCCATATCTCCAAAGATTTCAAAAGGAGCAGGTAGCAGGCGGAGGAACAGAAGGAGGGCGCGGCGTTACGGAGAAGAAAAACGGGACGGCGCGCGCGGGGGTCCCAGCGGCAGGTTTTTTCCGCTAGGGCCTGCATGGCTTCCCTGCTTGTCTGGTAGCCGCCGCCGTTCCGGAATTGAGAAAGCCCGGTCCGCAGGGCCCGGTACCAGGAAGCCGCCCCCGAAGACGCGGCGCTCCCCCGCCCCGTGGAAGAAAGGTCCGCAGCCGCGGCCGCGGAACACAGCAATCCGAGACAGCAAATCAATGTCAGGGCATTCCTCATCCTTGCCCCGCAGGGTATACGGACAGCGGAAAATATCAAGGGCGGATTGCGTACGGAGCTGTACGAAAAGGAAAGAAGGCCATAGCCTTTTCCCCGGAATTCCTGTTGTTTTGTCTGGACTTATCTTCCGGCGTCCCGTACTGTGCGTCAGGTCACGCGCCGGGTATGCGGAGCGGAGAGGCAACGCACCTTGGGCGGACCTTGTTTCCGGCATTTATTTTTAACCACCACGGACCACATAGAGGCATCATACCATGGCAAAACGCGAAGATATCCGCAAAATCCTCATTATCGGCTCAGGCCCCATCATCATCGGCCAGGCCTGCGAGTTCGACTACTCCGGCACCCAGGCCTGCAAGGCCCTCCGCGCCGAAGGTTACGACGTCGTTCTGGTGAATTCCAACCCCGCCACCATCATGACGGACCCCGGCATGGCGGACCACACCTACATTGAGCCTCTGACCGTGGACCGCATCACGGCCGTGATTGAGAAGGAACGCCCGGATGCCCTGCTGCCCAACCTGGGCGGCCAGACGGCCCTGAACCTGGCTTCCAAGCTGCATGAGGAAGGCATCCTGAAACAGTACGGCGTGGAAGTCATCGGCGTGGACCTGGAAGCCATCGCCCGCGGCGAAGACCGCATCATTTTCAAGGAAACCATGGACAGGATCGGCGTGCCGGTCGCCAAGTCCGAACCCGTCTATTCCGTGGAGGAAGCTGAAAAGGTGGCTTCCGAGCTGGGCTACCCCGTCGTGCTGCGCCCCGCCTACACCATGGGCGGCACGGGCGGCGGCATCGTTTATAACGTGGAAGAACTGCGCCAGGTGGTCCCCCGCGGCCTGGCCGCCTCCCTCATCAACCAGGTGCTGGTGGAAGAATGCGTGCTGGGATGGGAGGAACTGGAACTGGAAGTCGTCCGCGACGCCAAGGGACAGAAGATTACCGTTTGCTTTATTGAGAACGTGGATCCCATGGGCGTGCACACCGGAGACAGCTTCTGCGTGGCGCCCATGCTGACCGTTCCGCAGGAAGTGCAGGACAAGCTTCAGGATTATTCCTACCGCATTCTGGACGCCATCGGCGTCACGGGAGGAACAAACGTGCAGTTCGCCCACAACCGGGAAGACAACCGCATCATCGTTATTGAAATCAACCCCCGCACGTCCCGTTCCTCCGCTCTGGCTTCCAAGGCCACCGGCTTCCCTATCGCCTCCGTCTCCACCAAGCTGGCTTCCGGCGTCACGATGGACGAACTTCCCTACTGGCGCAAAGGCTCTCTGGAAAAATACGAACCTTACGGCGACTATGTAGTCGTGAAGTTCGCACGCTGGGCCTTTGAAAAATTCCCCAAGGCGGCCGACAAGCTGGGCACCCAGATGAAAGCCGTGGGCGAAGTAATGAGCATCGGGCAGAACTTCAAGGAAGCTTTTCAGAAGGCTGTACGCTCTCTGGAAATCGGGCGCGCCGGCCTGGGCCGCGTGAAAAAGCTGGAAGCCCTCTCCACCCCGGAATTGCGAGAAAAAATCACCTACGGCAACAGCGAACGCTTCTTCCAGATTTATGAGCTCCTGCGCCGCGGCGTGACCGTAGGGGAAATAGTTAAGCTGACCCGCATCACTCCGTACTTCATTGAACAGATGAAGGAACTGGCGGACTTTGACTTTTCCCTGGACGGGCAGAACTGGGATTCCCTTTCCGCGGAAACCCTGCGCCAGGCCAAGGAAATGGGCTTTTCCGACAAATATCTGGCCCAGATTTTCGGAGTGCCTGAAAAGGCCGTCCGTGGCCGCCGGCAAAAAGACGGCATCACGGCCACCTTCCGCATCGTGCCCGTCAGCGGCGTGGAACACGCGGAATACTACTACTCCACTTACAGCGGCGCGGCGGACGAAGTTCCCGTGAACGACAAAAAGAAAATCATGATTCTGGGCGGCGGTCCCAATCGCATCGGCCAGGGCATCGAATTCGACTACACCTGCGTGCATGCCGCCTTCACCCTGCGCGACCACGGATATGAATCCATCATGGTGAACTGCAACCCGGAAACGGTTTCTACGGACTTTGACACGGCCAACAAGCTGTACTTTGAACCCGTGACCGTGGAAGACGTGCTGGCTATTTACGAGAAGGAAAAGCCGGAAGGCGTCATCGTCCAGTTTGGCGGCCAGACCCCGCTTAACATCGCCCAGGCCCTCAAGGACGCCGGCGTGAAAATCATGGGAACCCAGCCGGAAGGCATCCGTCTGGCGGAAGACCGCGAATATTTCCGTGAACGCATGATCGCCCTGAATATCCGCCAGCCGGAAAGCGGCACGGCCCGCTCTCTGGAGGAAGCCGTGGAACTGGGGCGCCGCATCGGCTACCCGGTCATGGTGCGCCCCTCCTTCGTGCTGGGCGGCCGCGGCATGGAAGTCATTTACGACGAAGAAAACCTGAAGCGCTACGGCGTGGAGGCCATCCAGGTCAGCCCGGAATATCCCATGCTGATTGACCGTTTTCTGGACAATGCCATTGAAGCGGAAGTGGATGCGCTGGCCGACGGCACGGACACTTTTGTAGCCACGGTCATGGAACACATTGAACTGGCCGGCATCCATTCCGGAGACTCCGCCTGCGCCATCCCTCCCGTGACAATCGCGCCCAAGCACATCCGCACCATTGAGGAACATGCCGCCAAAATCGCCCAGGACTTCCAGGTAAAGGGTATTCTGAACGTGCAGTTCGCCATCTGCAACGATGAGGTTTACATCATTGAGGCCAACCCCCGCGCCTCCCGCACGGTGCCTATCGTCTCCAAGGTAACGGGAATCTCCCTGGCGCGCTACGCCACGGAAATCATGCTGGGCAGGAAACTCAAGGAGCTGGGCCTGAAGCCGCGCGCCTGCCGTTTCATCGGCGTGAAGGAAGCCGTTTTCCCCTTCAACATGTTCCCGGAAGTGGACCCCGTACTGGGGCCGGAAATGCGCGCCACGGGCGAAGTCATGGGCATTGCGGACAACTTCGGCATGGCCTACTACAAGGCCCAGGAAGCTGCGGGCTGCATTCTGCCTACCGCCGGCAAGGTGCTCGTCACGGTTTCCGACCGGGACAAGAAGTTCATCGAACCCATTGCCCGGGATCTGATTTCCCTGGGCTTTACGATCGTCTCCACCGGCGGCACCGCAGAATACCTGCGCGGCCAGGGCGTGGAAACGGAAGTGGTCAACAAGCTGCATGAAGGACGCCCGAATCTGGGCGACATGATCACCAACAAGCAGATCGACCTGATTATCAACACTCCGGTGGACCGCACCAGTATGATTGACGATTCTTTCATCCGCATGCAGTCCATTCAGAAGAAGATTCCGTACATGACCACCATCGCCGCAGCCAGGGCTACGGTGGAGGGCATCCGTTCCGCCCAGCACGTGAAGGTATCACCCCGTTCCCTCCAGGAATACCATTCCTGAACGGGAAATATCCATTCTATTTGAACAATGCCCCGCATGGTCCATGCGGGGCATTGTTCATCATCAGGCTAACGTAAAAACGAGAAATTGGAGACACTCCTCTCTTCTTCCCCGCGCCGCAGGCATAAATCACATTCCCGCTATTTCCGCACAAATCAGCGTGGCGTTATCCTGGTCAGCGGAGTTTTCGCGGCTAATACCGCCCAGGATGGAACATACCAGTTCCGCTGCGGGAAGCATGGATAAATAAAGTATTCGCGCCGGCTCCAGGGATTGCAGATAAGACTCTACACCGTCACTGGCGACCAGAAGACGGTCTCCAGGAACCAGCGGGAAGCAATCCTCCCGCAAATCCACCAAAGGGATTTCCTCCCCCATCAGGGCAGAGGTCAAAAAATTCCGGGAAGGATGGTTCAAAGCTTCCTCCCGGCTGATAATCCCTTCATCCGCCATTTGGTCCAGTTCAGAGGAATACTGATGCAGCTCATTAAGCAGCAATATCTTTTCTTTCCGGATGAGTAGAAGAAGGGAATCCCCCACGCTGGCCCAACGTAGCCCATCCTTCCCTATCCAGGCCGCTACCAGCGTCGTTCCCATTTCTTCATCCTTTCCTCCTTTTTTCCGGACAGCGCATACCTGTTCGTTCGCGGCGTCCACCGCGGACTTCATTCTTTCTCCGGGAGTGGGGAATTCCCGTTTAAACGCCTTGGAAAATCCTTCCACGGCCGCACGGCTGGCCAGTTCTCCGCCAGTATACCCTCCCATGCCGTCTGCCAATACCAGCAACAGGGAATCATCCCCGGTCAGAATGGAAAAGGAATCCTGCTGGTTTTCGCGGGCGCCCAGAATTTGGTCTCCACACAATCCGGAAACCTGAAAAGACCCTTGATAAAAAGACTGCTGCATCATGATAATGAAATACTATACTACAGCACAGCCGCCGGAATAAAGAAAGAATGTCAAAAAAACCTGACTGGATTTCTGGAATGCTTTTTCCAGAGGCCATGAATGAACGCCGCATCCTCAGCCGCTCCCCAGATACACCACAGTTTCATTCGGAACCGTAACGCGTCCCTCCGTTTCAAACCGGTCAAACAACCTTTCCAGGGCGTCCAGCCAGGAGGACCGCTCTTCCCCTCCCTCCGTCAGGGCATAGGAGGCGGACATCATGCGGCGGAGATACTGCTCCCGCGTGTAGGACAAATCATTTGGGAAGCGGAATACCCGGAAACGGTGGTTGAAAAACGCTCCAATGCTGTCCGTCAACGTCGCCAGGCCGCCACTGAATCCATCAAAGCGCGGACAGTAAAGACGGTGGATATCCCCTTCCTCCCGGACAACGGGACTGTCTTCCACCCTGGAGTTCCAAATCAGGGCGACCCTGCCGCCTCTGGATAAAATACGGCGGCATTCCCTCTTGAACGCGGCGGCGTCAAACCAGTGGAATGACTGCGCCGCCGTCACCAGATCCACCGAAGCTCCGGGGAGCCCGGTGCGCTCCGCCGTTCCCTTCACGGAATGAAAATGGGGAAAAGCAGCCAGCCGTCTCTCCGATTCCTCCTTGCCCGGTGACCGTCATGCAGAAAGGCAGGCGGGAAAGATTGCGTTCCTTGCTCATTCCCCGGCAACATGGGCGGAGCAGCCCCTACAGATGGCTTTACAAGTCCTTCATGAACTTTTAGTATCCGGATCAGGCCCGCCTTTCCCGGATTGCGTCCTGACTACGGGAAAAACGAGCATCTGCGGGTTTCATTTTTCAGACAGCGCCGCCCATGTTCGGATATTACAGACTTGCCTCCGCCGTCCCCCAGCTCCGCGTGGCTGATGTGGACTACAATGTCAACCAACTTACGGAGGGATTCCGGAAAGCCGCGGAACAGCAGGCGGCGGCCGTCGTTTTCCCGGAACTGTGCATTACGGGCTATTCCTGTGGAGACCTTTTTTTCCAGCCGAACCTGAGGAAAGCGGCCCTGGACGGTCTGCTCCGCTTTGCGGAAGCCACGGAAGGCTCCGGCACGATTGCCGTGGTGGGCCTGCCTTTCCTTCATGAAGACGCCCTGTACAATACGGCGGCGATAGTTCAGTCCGGCCGCATTCTGGCGCTGGTGCCCAAAACCGTGCTCCCCAACTACCGGGAATTCTACGAAAAGCGTCAATTCACCTCCGGCAAGGAATTGGGTACAGGGGTGAAGGACGTCACAGTCAATGGGATGCGTATCCCGTTCGGGACGGGAATCGTTTTTCATGAAGAATCCTCTCCCTTCAGTTTTGGCGTGGAAATATGCGAAGACCTGTGGAGCGTCATTCCTCCCAGTTCCCAACTGGCTCTTCTGGGGGCCAGAGCCATTCTCAACCCTTCCGCAGGAACGGAACTCACAGGCAAGGCAGCATACAGGAGGGAACTGGTCAGACAGCAGAGCGGCAGATGCCTCTGCGCCTATGTCCTTTCCTCCGCAGGTGTGCATGAATCCACCACGGACACCGTATTCGGCGGCCATTCCCTCATTGCGGACAACGGCAGGCCAGCAGCGGAGGGGGAACGGTTCTGCAGGGAAAGTACCCTCATCTTTGCGGACGTGGATTTTGAACGGCTGGAGGCGGCGCGCCTCTCTGAAAGCTCCTTCAATGACAGCAAATCCCTTTTCCCCGCCGGGAACGCCCTGCATCTGGTCCTGCCGGAACAGGTTCCCGGAGCGCCCGGCCTGGAATACGCTTTCAACCCGGCACGGCCCTTCCTGCCTTCTCCGTCCCGCCGCCGGGAACGGTGTGAGGAAATCATCTCCATCCAAACGGCAGGTCTGGCCAAAAGAATGGAATATACCTGCGCGCAACGGCTCGTCATCGGCATCTCCGGCGGGCTGGACTCCACACTGGCCCTGCTCATCAGCGCCCGCGCCTGCCGGGCGCTGAAGCGGCCGGCCTCGGACATTCTGGCCGTGACGATGCCCGGCTTCGGCACCACGGACAGAACCCATGATAATGCCGTAACCATGTGCCGCCTTCTGGGCGTGGAACTCCGGGAAATCCCCATCTCGGAATGCTGCCTCCGGCACTTCGCCGACATCGGGCACGACCCCGCCGAACGTACCACCACTTATGAAAACGTCCAGGCCCGCGAACGCACGCAAATTCTGATGGATCTGGCCAATAAAATCGGGGGGCTGGTCGTGGGAACAGGGGACCTGTCGGAAATTGCTCTGGGATGGAGCACCTACAATGGGGACCACATGTCCATGTACGCGGTCAACTGCTCCATTCCGAAAACGCTGATACGCTGCCTCATTGAACACATCGCGGAAGGATCATCCCCGGAACTGGCAGCAACCCTTGCGGACATCAACAGCACCCCCGTCAGTCCGGAACTCCTGCCGCCGTCGGACGACGGCACCATTGAACAGAAAACGGAAGACGTGCTTGGGCCTTACGACCTGCACGACTTTTTCCTCTTCCACTTCATCAAATACGGGGCGGAACCGGATAAAATCCTGTACCTGGCGGAACATGCCTTCCGCGGCGAATTTCAGCCGGACTTCATCCGCCGCTGCCTCGGCATCTTCATCCGCCGTTTCTTCCGTCAGCAATTCAAGCGCAGCTGCATGCCGGACGGCCCCAAGGTGGGCACCATTTCCCTTTCCCCGCGCGGGGACTGGCGCATGCCTTCCGACGCCTGCGGGACCGTGTGGGAAAAAGCCATCTCCCACTACTGAGACCTCCTATCCGGAAAGCTGCGGAACCGGCTTTTCCCGGAACCCGGCAAGGATGCCAAAGGCTGCATCAATGCCCGGGGGCCAGCTTCAACCCGATAATGCCTATCAGAAGGAAGGAGGCCGCCAGCATGCGCCAGATATTGGTGGAATCCCCGAACCACAGAATGCCAATCAGGAACGTTCCCAGCGCGCCAATGCCGGTCCACACCGCATAAGCAGTACCGATGGGGATGCTCCGCTGGGCAAGCCACAAAAGAAAACCGCTCAGAACCATGCTGAAAACGGAGCAGGCGATGCAGGCGGCGAATTTGCCGGGCCCTGTGCCGGGCGTTTGAGAAAGTTTGAAACCCAGAGGCCACCCGATCTCGCAGAGACCGGCCAACACCAGATAAATCCAGGACATATATTGAAACGGGAAATCACCTTCCGCTCGCCGGCCTTCCCGAACGGAAAAAGCTCCAAGGGCAACGGATGCCTTGCAGAATATCTGCCCGGCGTTTCCGATCAAGGCAATAATTTTTTGCGGAATTATCCCTTTTAGTCTTGTTACCCCTCTCCTACTTCGTAGGAAGAGGAATAAAAAAGCTCCTTCTTTTTGGAAGGAGCCTTTTTGCAAATAAATTTCTATAGAGGTTTTTACGTTTGCTGTAGATTCGCTATTTCATTCTCTAATTTCCCTATTTCTGTTTCTAATATGGATTGAGAATTAGGATTATTCAAATTTATTTTATCTTCTATTTTTTCAGATATTTCGAATTCTATAATTTTACCAATATTCTCTTGTTTTATTAACCTAAATTCAAAATAACTAATACAGATAAAAACTGTAGGAAAGAAAAGAATCCATGATAAATAATATGCTTCACAATCTGTACAATCGCGATGTATAAGCATCACTGACGCAAGAATAGAAATAATAGAAAGTATGACAGCAATTTTCCTCACCTTCATGACTACGGCTGAAACTATTCCTTCAATTTCAGAATTTACATCTTCTCTAATATTAGCGGGAAATCTATTTCCTAATTTTTGAGTAAATTCTGATTTAATTTTATTGAAAATTTTATCATGAAGGGCTTTTTTCCCATCTTCTGTAAGCGCTGTAAATATAGAAGTCAATGTGCACAAAGTGATTACCGTTTGTAAAATTGCTAAACGATAACCATTACCTTGGCAATGCTCCTTTTCTATACACAAGGCAATACAAAAAATTAAAAATAATGACAACAGGCTACACAAAAATACAGTCCAATAGAATCTTTTCGTCAACATTCTTAAAAATTAGCAAGCTATATTTTTGATAGAGTCTAAAAGACTATTAAGCTTATGCGTAGTAGCTTCGTCGTTCCAAGATGCCTCTGCTTTTCTCTCATCTGGATTATATTCAAAACGGAATTTATTAGAGTCTACTATGCATATATTATGATTCAGACCAACACCTTTATTTTTTTCAAAAGAAACAAGATTGGCATATATAGGGGCTTCCAATAACGAAACCAAAAGAGAACTATCTTTGTCAGGGTTCTCTTTTTGAATCATAATATCAAAACATACATTTCTATCTAAAGCTTTTTTAATAGCATAAACGAGTTCAAAATCATTATAAATTTCATGATTTAAACTACGAGCAAAGATACGAACACTATTTTCTGCTGAATTAATAAATTCAGTCAATACGACCTTGGCATCACCTGTTGAATCATTGAAAAAATGACGCTTATCAGCTACATTTTTCATAGCTTCAACATAGACTTTATATATATTATCAGACATGATGATTACATGGGTATCAAAAAATGTGACCACACAAGCGTAACTTCTCCTCCAAGACAGTCAAGCTTTTCCTGTTATTTTTATGACGTTTAGAATGTTTGCTCTCTAAAAAATTACACTCTTTAGCAATTTCATTTGATAGCATTTTGTTCCTGTTATTCCTGTTGGATTTGACTCTTATTGAATGCTATCCGTTCATCTGATGCCAGTGGTATTTCCTTATGTCTCAAATAGCTTCTAACAAATAAAAAAAGGCTCTGTCCTACCAAATAGGTGCAGGAATGTATCTCATTCCAAGCGTTAGGTGCAGCCCACTCACAATCTTCATAAGCAAATCTCCCCACCATCGTCATTGACAGTGGGGATTTTTATTGTAACAATTTTACAAATTTTCTAATTTATCGCCAGCAGGAAGAGACTTAATGTAATCTTCCATGTATTGCCAATCTGGATTCCCTTGCTTGTCTGACGGAAGCCATATCTCAGATTCTTCCATGCGGTCTAATTTCCATTTTCTACCATAGGAAAAACGGTATTTTTCATTACGTATTACCGTGCAGATAAAAAGACCAATAGCAGGGTTCAATTCCCATCCATTAGGATAAAGAACATTGACATCATCAGAAGCCCAAAATGGAACAGGCTGATAAAATGCTTCACCTACCGACCCATTATAATTTATTGTTATTACATTTCCTGAATGTATAGGCTGTTCATCAATATAGGCAGATACGCCATTACTGCTATCTATTGCTCCTATGAATGGTAACTTGCCCTCTACCTTATCAGCATCAGTCAAACGTTTGCCTTTTTGTAAATGAAACAAACTTCCAATTCTGAACTTCTTCCACTGTATTATACTTCGTAATAGTTCATTCTCTCCCCTCTCTCTAACTAACAATTGTTTTATTTTCAAAAGCGGGTCGCTATTATGACATGATGCTGTATTGTCTAATTTGGATAAACAGACATTTAATGATGGAAGTTCTTTTACATAACTTTCCATGTATTCCCAATCTGGCTCTTCGCAATTATTCACAGGTAATGAAATTTCCAATCTCTTAATTACACTGCTGTATACTGCTCGCCCATAATTAAAACGATAACGCTCGCCGTTTATGACGGAGCAAAGATACAATCCTTTATAAACATTCATGTGAAAACGAGGAATAAGAATGTTTACCCTCCCGTGGGAAACTGCATAAAATTTTTGCGAATGGAAATATGCCTTGCAAAACATATCTACTGTTATAGCATTTGCAGGAAACATTTGTGCTTTCCCATCTCCTACGCCGTCTACATATCCCACAACACCATTATTAGTGTCACCTGCTGACACCAATGGAATGTAACCTGTTTCTGGTGACGAAATCGTATGTGATTCTTTCAAGTCCCCTTTTGACAATTCAACATCAAATAATTGACCTATCTTGAACTTTTTGTATTTTATCATAATGCATTACTTGTTTGAATTTGAAATGCAATATAATCTCTCAACACTTTTTCAAAGTCAGATTGTTGCAGTTGAGAGTAGTCTGTTTCCATATATGCTTCACATAGCCATTCTTCATCTGCTGTTACCTTTCTTACTGCGGACATGCCTTCCACGCTGTGTTTCTTCCTATATAAGTCAAGCCAATGTTCCTCTATCTTATTCCATAATCCTTCTTCCTTTTCTACTCGCCCGTAATTCTTTCTTTTTACAAATCCATCATCCTTAAAGTAACCGAAGAAAGTCTCTTTGATAGGTGCAGACTCATGACGAACACCTAAATCAAATACCATGCAACAGGCACACACAGTAGCACCAGGATGGAATACATCGTTAGGTAAAGAGAATACCGCATCTAAATGGTGTTTTTGTAGCATCCGTTCCTTAATTGCTCGAATCTCCTTATCATTACCGATAGCGCACGCCATTGGTAGCAACGCAACTAATTTGCCCTTACCCACTGTATTAGCAATGTATTCAACAAAGTGGAAGCCTTTTGTTGGGTCTTCGTCTTTCTTCTTCCCTTTGCTCCATTTTTTTGTATAGGCTGGATGACATTTAATGCGTTGGGCATTATATGGGGGATTCATTAGAACTGTGTTTATCTGAGCATCCTGTATCCAATCCTCCCGCTCAAAACAGTTAGCCTTTATCACATTTGAATTACCATCCCCATGAATTAACATATTCGTAGTAGATAATCCAAAGGCATAGTCTTCATCTTCGATGCCATATATTTGCTCTTTCTTCACCTTTTGTTCATCGGCGATGTTTCCATTGCAATCATCAATCGCTTCTGTCAATGCTCTTACCAAAAAAGCACCACTTCCGCAACAAGGGTCAAGAACTCGTGAATTTCTATTGACATTAGCTACTTTACACAAGAAATGAACGATGTGGTCGGGCGTGAACGCCTGATTCTTATCCTTCTTGCCCACATACTTATTGAAGGTTGTAAAGAAAAGGTTAAGAATATCTTGCCCTCTACTGGTCTTATCATTGATAAATGGTAAGATTTCCTTCTTAATCTTATCTAAAATTTCAATAAAATTCTCGCTTGATAATCTCTTTACCGACTGTGCTTCAAGGATATTATTCTTCAATCGCGCTAACTTCTCACCTTTATGGAGATTATGTTCAAGCAGACCTTCCAAACAATCCTCCATTGAAGCAATAATTGCCTTTGTTGTTAAGCGGTTATAATCAAACTCCTCTGGTTTAAGGCGTTTTAATGCAAGTAGGCATGTTCCAACAAATTGGCTTCGTAACGCTTCTTCAATTCCCAATCCATGCAGTAATTCATTTAATTCATATGTACTACGAATTACTTTATCTTTGTTATTTTCCCTACCAAAGAAGACTTCTCTATAACCACTAAATGAGCGCAGTTCAGTCTCTTCCTTTAAGAAATTTTCCTCACAAACATCTCCTCGCCATACCATGATGCGATTATCGTTAGTATTAGCAAGAATGGCGATAATGCGATTATGTCTAACTAAAACCTTTTCAAATTCTACATAGCATTGCAATTGCTGCATTGCTGCATCTAGGCAAGTATCATAATTCTGTTTTGTTTCAATGAGAACAGATACTCGGTCATCTGCAAATCTTAAATCCAGATTCTTATGAATTGTCCCATTGACAGTCACCAAATTTCTGTCAATCTTCTTCTTTTTCAGAAGTTCATTGTAACTCCACTCATCGTTCTCAATATTACTTTGTAACTGAGTTCGCCCAACCGAGGCAATTACATCAACTCGGTTTCTGGAAAGTCTGCTACCCCCTCCAATCTGTTCATTATCAATACTTCGCATAAATCTTCCTGCTTAACCCTCTTACTCTTCATATTATAACACTGTTCTTACTTACTGTCAAACTGTTATTAAAAACCTGGAATTCTTCTAATTTTTCTCATAACATATTAGAATTCTATTGACAATACTGTTTCAATAGCGTATAATTCTTTTGTAAAGAAAAGGAATTATGAAGAACGAAGCCATAACAAAGTTAATCAAAGAGTTCAAGTCGCTCTCTGTATCAGAAAGAGAGAAGTTTATTGACTTTGTTACTGCTAATTCATCGCCTTCTGACTTCAAGTTTATTGTTGATACGAAACTTGCCGATGGTATCGTTTGCCCTCATTGTGGAGCAAAAGGAAAAGGCGTAAGAAAAAGTGGATACCAGAAGAACGGTCGTCCTCGCTTCTATTGCTTTCATTGTAACAAAAAGTTCTCCATTACCACTAACGGTGTTCTCTACTACTCCAAAAAGGACTTCTCCGTCTGGAAAGAGTTTATCTCCTGCTTCCTCCATGGATTCTCTGTTCGTAAGTCCGCTGAAATCTGTGGTATCAACAAGAATACCGCTTTCCTTTGGAGACACAAACTCTGTGATAGCCTCGTGGGTATTATGGACGGTGTTAGCCTTTCTGGTATCGTTGAAGCCGATGAGACCTACTTCCGTGTGAGTTACAAGGGCAACCGTCAAGCGTTCAAGAATGGTAGCGTGGATAGAAAGAAGCGTAAGCGTGGTACTTCCATTCTCCACAGGAACAGAAAGCGTGGTTTATCTCGTGAGCAAGTCTGTGTTCCGTGCGCTATTAACCGTTCTGGTCTGTCCGTTTCCAAGATTAGTGGATTAGGTAAGGCTTCCCATGATGGTATCTCCTCTGTTATCAGCGGTCACATCTCCAAGGGTTCAATCCTTTGTGCAGATGGTGCTACTGCTTATGATACATTGGCAGCAAACAAGGGTTTGGAGCGTGTGAGTGTGAGTTCCTATGGTCTTTACAACATTCAGCGTATGAACTCCTATCACAGCCGACTGAAGGGCTTTATTGACCGTTTCAACGGAGTTTCCACAAAACATCTGAATGGCTACTTGGTTTATAACAACTTCGCCAATCACGCCAAAGAGACTTACACGGAGAAGGTAAGAATTCTTACCAATCACATTTGTTCGGTCAAGTGTTTCACCAAGAGAACAAAAGTGAGTGACCGTCCTGTGATTCCTATGGTTGCTTGAGAACTACTGTATAATAAGAGTATGAGTTACGATAATAAAGAAGTAATCAAAGAGATAATAAAGAAGCAAATTCAGAAACAGGAAATGTTCTCTGAGATGGCAACGGTAGCGCGTGATTATTAGTTAGAGATTAGAATTCAGAAAAGTCATTCCCAACCAAGGAATGACTTTTCTGCTACTTGTATTTGTCTGTTATCTCGCACCTAACGCTTGGATTATCTAGTAATCCTGCACCTATTTGGTAGGACAGAGCCTAAAAAAAGTTGTTTCTACTCCTTCCTAACCTCTCTTTCACCGCCCTCAAAATCTATTCCTCCACGGACAACCCTTCTTTGACGGCCCGCTTGACCACTTCATTCAGGGTAGAATTTTTCATTCGAACGGCGATTTGAGATTCCAATTCCGAAGGATAATCCGCACTCATTAGATGGCACAAGGAGTCCTAAATGTTGAAAGCCCCTAGATACCTAGATAGCTATCATTTTCAAGCCTTTCTTTCTAGTTACACTTATTCTCTTCCACAATTCTCTTCGCCGCCCCTTCTGTGGCCCACACCACAAATTCCTCAACACTCATGTCTTTCTGAACCGCCGCCCGAACGGCCAAATTGAGAATTTTGTTAGGGATAGGAACGCTCAGTTGAGAAACAAAGTCATTGTTGGAAGCAGGTTCCCGTCCTTTCATATAGCGGGAAATCAGAATCTGGACGTGTTTCGGAATACTGCCCTTGGAGAAATAGTTATCAATGGTGCTTCTGGCTAGACCTAGGGAGGAAGCGAGTTCGGTGCGAGACACTTTGTTCTCTTCTAACCACCTTCCCAAAGTCTGAATATCCAGCGGGCGTTTCTCGTCCATGCGGGTAATTTTCTCCTATCAGGAGGGCAAATGGAAGAATCCGGGTTATTTATGATTGACAAAATCCTATTAGGATAATAACAGCTCTTTTATTGGACAATATTATATCTCATTAGGATAATTCTTTGTCCTCTCTAAGAAATCCAAAACCTAAAAACATCATGAACACGAAAACCATCATCACCAGTTTGGGGCTTATGGGCCTCTCATGTACCGCACAGGCCGCCTCTAGTGACCCTTGGAACTATTATAGAATGGGAGGGAATTATAGTTCCGCATATTCAACACGGTATGATTCCAATTTTGGAATGAGCATTAGAGGAATGTACGGATTCCATTCGGGGAATGATTATGGAATAGATATGCCAGACCTGTACGGTGCCCAATTAGGACTTCACGCTAACATTCCAGCGGGTTCTGTTTTCCATGAATTATCTTTCAATCTCGGCGCGCTTACAGGTTCTAAAACCTACGAAGGGGAGTTGAAATGGAAACAACAGGTATTCCCATTTACCGCTGGATATTCTTTTAATGTCCCCTTATCTGATTCTGCCACTTTCTATTTAGGCGGCAAAATAGGCCTTCATTATTATAAACAGGAACTCTCTGGAGGTGGAGGAAAAGTATCTGAGTCTGATTCTAGTGGAACTTACTCGGCATTAATCGGTTTCAAATTTGCTGTTACAGAAAAAACAGACATCGTTATTGGATATGAAATAACGAAATACTGGTCAGATGTTGACCCATACCACTTTATCACAGTTGGCTTTAGCTGGTCATTCTAACTTTCGGCGGTGAATTAACTGGCCTCCTTCCTTTCGGAGAAGGGGGCGATTCTTTGATTTGCATGACTTAGGCCGTCATCTTGTTTGCAGGGTGGCGGCTTTTCATTTCCAGCATAAGCCCATCAAAACTTCAAAAGCTTCATTCTCGTTCCTATAACATTGCCTGAAACAGAATTCATCCACATATTTCTGTAGGTGTTTAAGAGAAACATGGTGAAATATCCCATGAATACCTCTTTTCAGTAAGGCCCAAAAGCTTTCAATTCCATTAGTGTGAACCCCATTGCCCGCACTAAACATGACATTATGGTCAATCATGATGCGGGTAAGATTCTTATTGTTAGGATAGTTCAGAATATTGTAGCCCTTAAACTGGTCAGTCATGACTTTGGTATTAGGTTTGCAAACCTTGCTAAGGACATTGAACAATTGTTTGCCCGTCAATTGTTTTCCTTCTTCATTCCTATTGGCAACGACGGCATGAACTTTCCCAGTTCCCCTTTCCCTGACTCCAATAACAGGAACTTTAGCCGTCCCTCTTCCTCTAGGATTTTTCGGCAAGTCGTCATCATCCCCATGTTCATTCTTCTTCCGGGGTTTTCCTCCAACATAGGTTTCATCAATTTCTACAATTGCCTCAAAAGTTTCTCCTACCTCTCTTTTTGCCATAGCACTTCTAATTTTGTGCATCATCCTCCAAGCGGTTTTATAAGAAACACCTAACTCCCTTTTCAATTGCATGGCTGAAATTCCTTTTTTAGACAAACAAACCATATTAATAGCATAAAACCAATGTCTTAAAGGCATTCTTGTTTCCTCAAAAATGGTTCCCTTGAAAATAGAGAATTCCATCTTACAGTTGTTGCAATAGGCATTGCGGCAATTATAGTGAGCGTGATAAACCTTCTCCGTTTTCCCGCAAAATGGGCAAACTATTTTTCCCTCAAACCGTTTTTCAATGAGATATTTTGCCACACTCTCATCATCAGGGAATTTTTCAATGAATTCGCGGTACGTCATGTTCTACTCCTTTCTTTTTCTAGGAGTAGTGTAATGGATTATGGAGGAGTTACAAGATTAAAGTATATAGTTCCGATTTTTTATGACCCCGTATGAAATACGGACGCACACTGTTTCACCGGCTTTAGGAAAATGGTTCTTCTTCTTTCAAACCGTCTCAAACATTTTTGAGACGGAAACCGCAGCCATGTGATACTGGCGCCGTTATGGCTATTCATTATTCACTTGCCGCCATCATTCTGACCGGAACATGGCTTCCACGGGAATCGCGGCCACTACATGGATAAGCGCCCCACATCCCAGTACCTGTGCGCCGGATGGTCTTTCTGCCTGGGAGAAGCAGAGTCAAGGCTTGTCACGACCAGCATGCCGCATTCTCAACCAATGGATACGGAAGCACAGCTAACGTCCATTGATTTCAATTTAAGAGAGGTTGGAAAAGACGAGGCGGTATCCAAAACATTATCGGCAAACCGGACAACACCACTTTTACTGGGATTCATCCTTTCCAAAAATATCATCTTCAAAGAGTTACTTCAAAATCCATTCCACCTGTACGCTGCTCCTCCCGCCTTTGAGGCTATCAGGCAATAAAGTCCGACCTTCTTTCTTCCATAACGCTCCGCTACGGAAAGAAGCAATTCAATTCCCCCCCCCCGGAAACACCTCCGGGAGGGAAAAACGTATTAGCTGACTTTCCTCTATTTGAGGACAGGAGCTTTTTTGCCGGGAGCCAGCCCCGCATCCTTCCCGTCCGTCAGCCATTCAATGGTAATGGGAACAAACTTCAGCTTTTTAATATGCTCCTGGTTCTCCTCATAAAGCACCCCGACGACGCCGGGTTCCACCATGGCGAGGCTGGAATAGGCAAAACCTCCCTCGCCCAGCAGTTTCTTCACCGGCCAGGTCTTACCGTTGTCATAGCTCATGGCCACCTGTCCCTTAATGCGCCGACCCGCGCTGGGGCCGGAAAACAGGATGCGGCTTTTGCCGCCGTAAACAGGCTGGTTGCTCAGGGAATACGTCATCAGGGAATTCTGGGTACTGTCGCAGAACAGCTCCGGAGCGTCTTCCACCTGCCCCCAGGTCTCCCCGCCATCCTGGGACCACGCGATGCGGCGGCATTTGCCGGCGCCCCAATGGCGCGCAACCATCACCACGCCGCCGTTATCCGTTTCCGCAATGGACGTCTCATTCACCATGCCTTTCATATTGGGAGTCGGCTGGCTCAGCTTCCAGCTCTTGCCGCCGTCATCGCTGTAAATGCAGGAAATCACCCATTTGCCGAACGGCCCTTCATTCATCGGAATCACCAGACGGCCCTTGTGGGCGCCGCTCTTCAGCTGAGTTCCCGCATTCGGGCCGGACGCCATAATATCCACTCCGGAAGGACGCTTGGTCGTCTTCGTAATCTCCTGCGGCTTCGTCCAGGAAGAACCTCCGTTCCTGCTCTGAATCATGAAATTGCGGATGCACTTTTCATCATCCCATCCGTCCGGGATATTGGGCTGCCGCTCCTTGACCCCGGCAGGGTAACGCTGGAACACGACAGTCACGGTCCTGGTTTTGGCGTCATAAACAGGGCACGGATTATTAAATGTGGCGCCATGGGCCTTGGCAATCGCCCGGGGACGGGACCAGGTCTTCCCGCCATTCTTGCTGACGCTCATGATAATATCGTTCTCCCCCTGGTCGGTATTTTTATACCGCCCTTCGGCGAATGCCAGGAGCTGGCCCTTGCCGATACTGAGCAGGGCGGGAATGCGGATGGACGCATAGGGATTGCCCTCCCCGGCGCTGAATACGGTCACAGCCCTGTCCGTAGGGAAACCGGTTTTCTCTTCCTGCCCGAACGCCGGCAATGCCACGGCGCATACGGCACTCATCAAACACTTGAATACGGAATTCATCATCCTCTTCACCTTATTCCATTTTCCCCCTCCGTACAACAACCATGTCATGCATGTGCGCCAAGACCAGAGAAAAAGGGACATAAAGAGAAACACGCGGCAGAAACGCGATACCGCCGCCGGGAAACGCCGGAAGGCTTCGGCCCAAAGCTCAAGCACGGCAGCAGAGAACGTCCTCATCCGGATACGGCAATCCGGAAAAGCGCCCGCCGGAACCGGGAAATATCCGGAAACGTGAATCGGCTGAAAAAAATCCCTGCCTCAATGCCAAAGCCATTCCACACATCAACCGCCCGTCCTTTTTCCGGACAAACTGCCTGCCTATTTATTCATCAAGAGAAAAATGGTGAAAGAAGAAGAAAACGGAACCTGTATCTTGTAACATCACGGAACCACCTGCTTCCCGTACTGTCATGAACCGAATCCTTCCATTACTATCCCTGCCCCTGCTGTCGCTCGCAGCGGCATTTGCCGCCAACACGCCGGAACACATCGGCAACGACCTCAAACTGTTCAAAGACTCCTCCTGCACCTCCCTGAAGCCGGATGTCAAAGACACCTCCGCCTTCCAGTCTGACGCGATGAAGGAACTCGCGGCCAAAATCCTGGCGGGCCATTACAAGCCGGACTACCTGTATGCCGAATACCGGGCCCTCCCCTCACCGCGCCAGACGGGGAAAAATCTCAGAATCGGCGACGGATTCAGCAAGTACGACAACATGACGGGCGTCTATCTGGAAAAAGGGCGGCATGTCGTCCTGGTCGGCAAGACGGAGGGGCAGGAAATCAGCCTCCTGCTGCCGAACCTGATGCGCAAGCCGGCCGAAGGAGTGCAGCCCACAAAAGACCCCAATGGCTGGGGATTGCACAAAAAGCAGATTCCGCTCAAGGAAGGAATCAACATCATTGACGTGGAAACGCCCGCCAACGCCTATATCAGCTACTTCACCGAAGACGCCGGCAAGGCACCGAAAATCCCCGTCCACTTCGTGACCGGCAAAGCCAACGGCTACTTTGACACCACCCGGGGCGACACCAACAAGGACTGGGTTCGTCTGCTTGACCAGGCCGTCTCTCCGATCATGGATGCCCGGGGAAAATACATCCAGGTTGCCTACCCCGTAGAATTCCTGAAAAAATTCACCAAAGACCGCGGAACCGAACTCATCAACGCCTATGACAAACTCATCGGCATCCAATACCAGCTGATGGGCCTGGATAAATACGGCAAAATCCCGAAAAACCGCGTCCTGGCCCGCGTGAACTTCAACTACTACATGTTCCGCGACGGAGATGGAGTCGCCTACCTCGGAAACGACGGGACAATGCGCATGGTCACCGACCCTGAAAACGTTCTCAAGGGCGACGCCTGCTGGGGATTCTCCCACGAAGTAGGACACGTCATGCAAATGCGCCCGATGACCTGGGGCGGCATGACGGAAGTCAGCAACAACATCTTTTCCCTGCAGGCCGCAGCCAAAACAGGCAATGAAAGCCGCCTGAAGCGCCAGGGCAGCTACGACAAGGCGCGCAAGGAAATCATCGAAGGGGAAATCGCCTACCTGCAATCCAAGGACGTTTTCAACAAGCTGGTTCCCCTGTGGCAGCTCCATCTTTACTTTACCAAAAACGGACACCCCGACTTCTATCCTGACGTCATGGAGTACCTGCGCAACAACGCGGGAAACTACGGAGGAAACGAGACCGTTAAATACCAGTTCGAATTCGTCAAGGCATGCTGTGACGTCACAAAAACCGACCTGACGGACTTCTTTGAGAAATGGGGATTCTTCAAGCCCGGAAAATTCCACATCGGTGACTATGCCCAATACGACTTTAACGTCACCCCCGAAATGGCGGCGGAAACGAAAAAATGGATTGCCGACAAAGGCTACCCGAAACCTGAAACCGACATCACCGAATTAAGCGAGTAACGAAATTCGGCAATTCCTTTCCATCATCAAATATGCTGCGAACGGGTAAGAAAAACAGGAGCCTAAGTTCAATTGTTTTAAAAGCATTTTTGATAATGGAAGATTATTAAGAGGTTAAACTCCCTCACCAAGGGTGGAATCATTGCTGATTCCACCCTTTTTATTTTGCTCGTAAGATATTTCCCATTATACGGGGCACAGCAAACGGTACGATACCTCCCACCAGATCAAAAACTCCCAATTGGCAACCTATCCCTGTTTGATTTCAATTCTCGAATGTTTTGAAAATGTTGTTCTCAAATGATTCGGTACAGTGAAATAAAGGAGAGTAAAAATCAAAAATAGTTTAAAATTTTCAAATTTATAAAAATAAATAATTCATAGAAAACAATTTTATTCCACAAGAGAATTTGGATAATAAATCTTGTATTCAAATTCTAAAAGATGGTTAGAACATTCATTTTTACAAATAACTTTTTTAACTTTTATCGCTACAAAATTATTAAAACGATTTTCTAAAACCACTACTTCACCAACATTAATTGATCGAGTTCGTGAACTAAAATCAAAAAATCTAATTTCATCAAACAGCGGAAATTCTCTATAATTTGAATTATATCCAATTCGTTTAACTTTATCCTTATAACAATAGATAGAATTATTTCCACGTTCAGACCAAGCAGTAACAAAAGAAAAATCCCCCTCTCCAATTGTATAAATACCGTTATTTGATTTATAATCAAACAACACTCTTCCTTCGAATAAAGGATTTATGTATTTTATCTTATCTAACGCTAAATTTAGACTTACTTCTTGGGAAACATCATTGTTTTGAAAAGGATTCTCTCCCAAAGACGGCTTTTTCTTTATATCTTCGTCATAAATACGCTCTAACAATTTTCTATACGAATCATAATATTTATCATCATCATTAAAATTTATATATAAAGACCCACTTAAAAACATAGGAAGTTTTTCTTTAATATTATTACGAATCAAAGGTATAACATAATTTAATTTTACGTTATCCACAAGATTAGCACTCAATATTTTTTTCTCATAACCTACTCCTCCCTTACCAATATCAGCTTTCTCTATATACAATGAAGAACAAATACATACAACTAGAGAAGATGAAGATAATCCTTGCTCCATAAACATAGGCAAATCATACCCTAAACGCAAATCCCATTGATCAAAAATAACATCGACTCCATGACTTCTTAGATGGGTAGCCAATTTTAAAACCCAATTCCTATGGGATTCATCATCATGAGAATAAGAAATAAAAACCTTAGGATGACATGACATAATTATTAATATTAAATTAATTTATAACTTGTGTTCTGACTCTAAAACATTTTACGATAGTTTTTTAGTCTAACTATGACCTTAAAAAATCAATACGACCTAATATATACTTTTTTGCAAAAACAGACAAATATTGCGCAATCACGATATGAAAAAACCTTGCAAAATCAAGAGCTTTGCAAGGTTTTAAAAAGAATAAAATGGCGGACAGGGAGGGATTCGAACCCTCGGTACCGGTTTGCGGTACACACACTTTCCAGGCGTGCTCATTCGACCACTCTGACACCTGCCCGTTGGAGATTGTGCTAGATAGGAAAGCAGGGATAGAATAACGGCAGAAGAGAGGTTTGGCAATCTTTTTTTCATTCGGAAGGAATTTTCCGTTTTCCCCGAGTTTTTTCACGTTTCCGGCAGTTGCTCGAAAAGGATGAAAAGCGCCTCGGCAGCACGAGGAAGTTTTCAACAGGAATAAGCAGAAACGAAGCGTATTTTGAAAAGTTTTGAAAGGACAGGTTTCCGTGGTTCACAAAAATCATCCATGAGGGCATGGCAGATTTCCTCCCCCTGTCCTGTTTTGCCCGCAGAGCAAATAAAATTTTTCTCTTTCTCCACCTTTACGGCTTCCGGGCAATCGGGCAAGGTTCAGGTAAGAACCTCTATTGATAAGCTTGCTTCCGTCCGGGCTCCAGGATTGACCGGCAGCCGTTTGAGAAGTTTCAGGAGCGAGACGGGAAGAGAAGACTGAAAGATTCCGGAAGCCCAGGGGTCCGGGAGTTCCGGGAAAACGCGGCAGAAATGGGAATCCACACTGTAAGAAGAGAAGGCAGAACATGCCGTTTCACCGAGTATCATCATTTCCGCGGCTCCGCATTCCTCCCGTCCTCAAAAAAGGCCAAAGGCTTCCGGCATGTCCCGGAAAAGGCGTTTCCCGACCGCACTTCCCCCTTGACGGATGCCCCAAAGACAGGTTTGCTAGTCCTGCGCATGGGAGAGTCCTTTTACACACGCACCACGGAGGCCCCCTCCTCCGCTTTTGATTTGTCCCTCAGACCACCCGCTTTCAGCGAGTTCTGCGGGCAGGAGAAGATTAAGGACCGCCTGATGCTGATGGTGGAAGCCGCCAGACAGCGCGACGACGTGCTGGACCACATCCTGTTGAGCGGTCCCCCGGGCCTGGGGAAGACGACGCTTGCCAATATTATCGCGAATGCCGTCGGCTGCCGCATTCATACGACTTCCGGCCCCCAGATTGAAAAGGCGGGAGACCTGGCCGGCGTGCTGACCAATCTGGAAAAGGGGGATATTCTGTTTATTGACGAGATCCACCGCCTGCACCCGGCCATTGAGGAGTATCTGTACCCGGCCATGGAGGATTTCCGGCTGGATATTATCATCGACCAGGGGCCGAACGCCCGCTCCATCCAGCTCAACCTGCCCAAGTTCACCCTGGTGGGGGCCACCACCCGCGCCGGGATGCTGACCAGCCCGCTGCGTTCCCGCTTCGGCCTGGTGAACCGACTGGATTATTATACGCGGGAGGAGCTGTGCGCCATTATCGAACGGTCCGCGGGGCTGCTGAACGTGCCCGTGGACCCGGAGGGCGCCCTGCAGATCGCGCTGCGCTCCCGCGGCACGCCCCGCGTGGCCAATTCCCTGCTGCGCTGGGTGCGGGATTACGCCCAGGTGCGCGGCGACGGCGTGATTACGGAGCAGTTGGCGCACGACGCCCTGACCATGATTGAGATTGACGACGATGGCCTGGACGAGATGGACAAGCGCCTGCTGGAAGCGATGATTTACAAATTCAACGGCGGCCCGGTGGGCCTTTCCTCCCTGGCGGTGGCCGTAGGGGAGGACGCTTCCACGCTGGAGGACGTGCACGAGCCTTTCCTGATTATGCAGGGGTATATCAGCCGCACCCCCAGGGGGCGCGTGGCGATGCCTTCCGCCTATCTCAAGATGGGAGCCGCGCCGCCCGCCAACGGCCAGGGGTGGCTGTTGTAGGCCATTCATTTACGGCATGGAAGGAGTCCTGCGTTTTGTGCTGGTCATCAGGCCCGCTTTCTTTTAGACTGTTTCCACATAAAACGTCAGGACGTTTTCTGTTCATCATACGCCCAAAGCTATGGCCGCACATTCTGATACTCCCTTTAAAAGACTGCCCGTCAAGATTATCGGTACGGGTTCCTATGTTCCGGAACGCCGCCTGACCAATGCGGATCTGGAAAAGATGGTGGACACTTCCCACGAATGGATTATTGAACGCACGGGCATTGTGGAACGCCGCATCGCCGCCCCTGACGAGTACACTTCCCATATGGGGACGAAGGCCGCCCAGCGCGCTCTGGAATCCTGCGGGCTGAAGCCGGAGGATATTGACCTGATTATCGTCGCCACCATCACGCCGGATACGTTCACCCCTTCCACTTCCTGCTATATCCAGGATGCCCTGGGCGCCAAGAATGCCGCCGCCTTTGACATTTCCGCCGCCTGCTCCGGCTTCCTGTTCGCCATGAAGACCGCCGTCCAGTACATCGGCACCGGCCAGATGAAGACGGCGCTCATCATCGCCGCGGAAAAACTTTCCACCGTCGTCAACTGGGAGGACCGCAGCACCTGCGTCCTGTTCGGGGACGGCGCCGGGGCAGCCGTGCTCCAGGCCTCCACAGGGGAAGAGGGGGAAGGCTCCGTCCTTGCCACGGATATCGGTTCGGACGGCTCCCTGCATGACCTGCTCCAGATTCCGGGCGGCGGCTCCCGCTGCCCCACCACTGCGGAAAACGCCCATGAACGCCTGGCCACCCTGGCCATGCGCGGCAATGAGACTTTCCGCCATGCCGTCACGCGCATGAAAGCCTCCGCCGCCAGCGTCATTGAACGCGCCGGCCTCACGGCGGACGATATTCAGCTGATTATTCCCCACCAGGCCAATCTCCGCATCATTAACGCCGTAGCGCAGCGCCTCTCCATTCCTGAAGATAAGGTGTTCGTGAACATTGAGAAGTACGGCAACACGTCCGCGGCCGCCGTCGCCATCGCCTTTGACGAAGCGCGCCGTTCCGGCAGATTCGGCAAGGGAGACAATGTCGTCCTGGTCACGTTCGGCGCCGGGCTTACCTGGTCCGCCGCCGTTATCCGCTGGTAATATTCTTTTTCATACTCCCCCATCATCATGACCACTGAACCATACGGCAAAAAAAATCCGTTTCCCGCTCCCGTCCTCTCCGTCAAGCACATCACCGGAGAAGGCAGTCCCAAGGAAACCATCCACATTGAATACAGCCTGGACGGTTCCGGGATGAATTACATTGCCGGGGATGCCCTGGCCGTCATTCCCTCCAATGATCCGGCCCTGGCGGACGCTCTGATTGACAAGCTCGGCCTCAGCCCAGATTCCCAGGTTCCCACGCCGGAAGGGGAAACTGCAAGCCTGAAGGACGCCCTGGTTCACTGCTATGACATTACCAATGTCAACAAAGCCCTGCTGACCAAATGGGCCGCCGCTTCCGGCAGCCAGGAGCTGGACGCGCTTCTGGCCGGGGATAAAGACGCCCTCAACGATTTCCTGTGGGGCCGGGACATGCTGGATCTGGCCACGGAATACCCCGCTTCCTTCGAATCCGCGGAGGCTTTCACCGGCATTCTGAAAAAGATCATGCCGCGCCTTTATTCCATCGCCTCCAGCCCGAACGCCCATCCCGAACAGGTTCATCTGTGCGTGGGCGCGGTGCGTTACACGGCCCGTGACCGCAAGCGCGGCGGCGTCTGCTCCACCTACATGGCGGACCGCCTCCAGCCGGGCCATACGGCCAGGGTATTCGTACATACCAACAAAAATTTCCGTCTGCCGGAAGACGGGGACACTCCCATCATCATGGTAGGCCCCGGCACCGGCATCGCCCCCTTCCGGGCATTCTGGGAGGAACGCATCGCTTCCGGCGCCAAGGGCGGCAACTGGCTGTTCTTCGGCAATCCGTACAGGGCTACTGACTTCTGTTATGAAGATGAGCTGACCCAATTGACCGGCACCGGTAAACTGAAGTTGTCCGTGGCCTGGTCCCGCGACCAGGAAAAGAAGGTGTATGTGCAGCACCTCATGGTTCAGGAAGGCGAAGAGCTCTGGAAATGGTTGGAAGCCGGCGCCTGCTTCTATGTCTGCGGAGACGCCTCCCGCATGGCGAAGGATGTAGATGCCGCCCTTCATGAAGTGATCCAGACCTGGGGCCATAAGACTCCGGAGGAAGCCGCGGAATATGTGGCGGACATGAAGCAGCACCGCCGTTACCAGCGGGACGTGTACTAATATCCGAGACAACGCCCCTAATTTTGCTACCGCGCCTTTCCATCATTTTTGGGAAGGCGCTTTTTCTTTTTCCAGAGAAAACCGCTACGCATCAATCCGGCCTCTCTCCCGGCTTCCTCCATGACGGCTCCGGCTGTTTTCCCGTCAATCCCAGCCGGAATAAAACACCCTCCCCTGTCCGAACGCCGGCTTCTTTCAATCCAGAAAAGCCATCTTCCGCTCCCCCCCTCCGTAAAAAATAACGCCGGCCTGAAAAGAATCCATCCGAGCAAAAGTTCTCCCCCCGCTTCAAGCGTTTCCTTACCCTCACTCCAAAGTCTGCCGCGTTCCGCAAACGGCCCTTTTTACTTTTCTGAGCTTGAAAAAGAAGACCATGCAGAACAAATACAGCTTCTGCGGCAGGCAGTGGACGATCCCCATCCATCCCGGCCGCCTTAAGGCCCATCTCTGCCCAAAGGAATAACTCCACCAATCCTGCTGCCGGTCAATGCTGTTGATTATTTTTCTCCTCTCCTCCATTTCGGCAAGCAGTTCTTCCAGCGAACGAAAAACCGGAGCAAGGCCCTCCAGTAATTCCCCGCACAATTCCAGCCCCGCCTCCTTGCTTTTTTTCAACTGGCTTTTCATTTCCAGCTCCCTTTTTTCAAAGGCCTCCGCCGTCCGCATGTCGGCAAACCGGAACGCGCTGTTGACGGCGCAAATATTTTTAAGGGCAAACCGGTAATAATATAAGGATATGCCCGGCATTTCATAAATATTGCCCTGAAGCCATGCGTGAAACCCCATCAAATCGTCTTCAAAACTGGCCGTCATCCGCAGGGAGTTGCCCCATTCGCAGGCGCTCTTCCTGATCATCATGCTTCCGCCGTAATGGGCGGCAGAAGAAAAGGCCCCCTCCTGAAGCGCAAGAGTCGGCATTTCCCGCGGAGCAGCAGGGAAGGCCGGGAATTCAAACGCAACGCCCGGTTCCTCATAGACGCTGGTCATCTGGCTGACCACAGCCACGGCATCCGGGCGTTCCATCACCGCCCAGGCAAAAAGCCTGCATCTCCAGGGGAAAGAACAATCGTCCCCATCCTGACGGAGAATCCATTCATGGGAAGCCAGACCAATCGCCTGCCGGATATGAGGCCCGCGCCCCAGCGGCGTTTCATTCCGGTTCAGGACTACCCGGTACGGCCCCTTATATTGAGCCGCCATTTCCTGCATGACAGCGAAGGTCCCGTCGGAAGAGCCGTCATCCGAAAGAATAATTTCAACCGGTCCTTCATAATCCTGCCCGAATACGCTCCGGATAGCATCCCTGATGCAGCTCTCCTCATTATGCCCGGTCAGGATAATGCTGATGGAAGGAAGTTCCGAAGGGTTCATGAAGAAAAAACACGGAAAAGAAAACGTCAACCATGAAGAGGACAATGTCCTTCTCTATTCATTAATAAGGCGTCACGTTCATACCGGATTCCAAATCCGGGGTCAAGGGTTGATTTTTACACCAAGGAACTTATGTTGCGCGGACGTTCTATGATCAAAAACTCCCCCTTTGCGGGCAGGGGGCCCGAAGCCAGGAAAACAGGGCGAAAAATTTTGCTTTCCATTACTGCCCCCAAACCACTCATTTTTTCATAAACAATTATTTTTTAAAATGATAGAACTCTTTGAACCAGACCGAACCGGAATACCTCAACAACCCGCTACGCTCCATGAGGTATTGGGATAATTTTCTTTTGATTCGCGATGAATACGGAATTTCCCAATCGGATTTGGAATTCGCTGTGAAAGGTTCATTCACGCGCCGATAAATCATGGAGGAGGGACGACGTCTTTTACCCCCCGCCATTCACCGGTCATGATGCTTACAGAACCATCGGATCATTTCCTCCATATCCTGATTTCCATTCCATTCACAAAGCAGTTCATCATTCCCCTTACATGCAGAAACCGTTTTTCAGCATTATGATTCCGGCTTATCATCTGAAAGATGATATTGCTGCCGTCCTTCAGTCAGTACTGGTTCAAACATTTCAGGATGTTGAAATCGGTTCTTCCGATGAGCTCGCTTCCATCATCCCAACAGCATTCGCCAGGATAACGGATTGTTCTACAAGTATTGAAAGAAATCTCCGCGATGCCTCCTGGGAAAGGGCAAACGGCTTTTACAAGGCCGGCATCTGTAGAAATACGGAAGGAGATGCCTTATTTTTTTGTTACCCGGCCATTTACAAGCCGCCTTTTATGGGGAAATGCCGGAGCCGACTATTTTTTAACAAGCCGACTTAACTACCTTCCGGAATTTTCCCGAATCCGGGAAAAACCGTCCGCATATGCCTTCAGGAACGCCTCAACGTTTTATGCCTGATGATTTTTCCGGAGTTTTATCAATAGTAAAAAAATCATTCATTTATGAAAGTTGATACTATTAAGGGAAGTTCCTATGTAATGACCTGTACAAAAGCTTGTACTGTAAGCGCCATTTTCAATTCCGGAGAGACGTCCATGCTTATTCTGGAAGCAGAGAAAAAAGGGCAATACGGTTTTGCGGCCCCGACGGACACCATAGAAGTATCCGATGAAGACGCTTTGATCACCCAGGTTTTCAAAACAGCCGTTCCAGGGCTGCCGGGCCAGAACGGCATCAGGCAAGGAGAAAATGCCGAATTAAAAAACCTGACGGCGGAATCCGGCACTTTTACGGGGACCGTCAACGCCAACGGCGGCATTAATATCCCGCTTGCCGTGGGGGCGGCAACAGATATGTCAGCGGTCAACCGCCTGTACGCCGCCGGGCTGGCCGCCGTGACGGACGCTTTTTCCGTCAGGTGTTATCCGCTCCCGGCGGATTGCTCGTCTTCCAACGGGACGGTTTTCAAAACAGACAAGGAACCCAATTCCCTTTATTTCAATGTTCCTCCCAATTCCTCTTTTACCGTGAAATGCGGCCTCGTGACCAACGCGAGACCCATGCACAATTATTCCAGCATCCGGGGGTGGGTGGCTCCGGTGCGCCTGCCTTCCGTCAGCGCTAAATTCACGGCCAGGTTCGGACAGATGACGACGATTGCGCGCATGGGACGGGACAGGGACGCGTTTACGCTGGTGCCGGATCAGGCGGCGGGCGGATATAAGATTGGGGAGATTATTGACATTACGTTTGATCATGTCCGGGATGCAGCCGCAGGGGGGTATCATATTCGTGTCCGGGAGATTTATTATTCCAATGCCGAGCAGAAATGGAAGATGAAGACGACGCAGGCCCTCGCGCCGGAGCCGTCTATCAATTCCGGTTATCCCGTCTGCGTGTACGCGGTGGTTTACGAGCAATACCAGGACGGGGGATACGATACCGAAGACAGGGGAGCGTTATGGCTGCTGCATGGCGGGAATTCCACCCGCGGCTGCGTCAAGATCGCTACGGTGAAGGGGGTTCATTGCTTTGAGAGTATTTATCCCTTTTCCGGATACTATCTCGATATGGAGAATGCCAATAGCTGGGCTCTGTCCGGAGCTTTCCTTCCGGCGACGATGCACTTGCATTGCAATAACGTCAATCCGGCTTATTACGGGTTTTCCTCCATGGAGAGCAATATCATTGTCTCCGAGGCGGTGGAGGATTTTGTTGACCCGGAAGCCGAAACGGCTACCGAAGAATGAGCATGAATAACGCAACGTTCCCCTTCCTGCTGCCGGCAACGCCTCTACGTCCCTATTCAATTTTTCTTCCGCCACGGCAACCGGGTTTCCACAATCGCCACCGCGCGGTGCGCCATGCCGCGCATGCCCTGCGTACCGCAATACATTAAAAGAACCGTCACTCCGCCATAGGAGACGGCCATGAGAAAGGCGCATAAAAACCAGGAGAAGAAAGATGCGGAAGGCTGCAGAGGAACGAATTTCCAGATCCAGTCCATGAACACGGCCGAAATCGAAACCAGCGCCAGCTGGTAACCGAACTGGAACCAGTAACTCATCACATTTTTTCTGAATCCCCAGTTATACAGCATGAAGGGCTTCCATATGCCCACAATAAGTATCAGGCTGGAGACTCCCCCCAACAGAACGCCGGGTAATCCCCATAAGTAACCTCCGATGATCGCCACGGAAATGTTGATCACGCTTTCCGCAAGAGGAGCCCACACATCCCAAAACAAACCGTAACCGTATAAAAACTGATCCACAACCCCCCGCGTAATGGTGATGAACAGCCTGATGACAAGCAACAGCATGATTTCCCGGGGAAGGATATATTCCGCCCCCAGCCAAAGCGTGATGAATGGCTCCAGAAGCTGGTAAAGGGGGAAACATACCGTGCCGGCAATCAGCATGCGCAGGGAAAACAGCTCACTAAACACTTTGCGGATTTTTCCCTCATTTCCCTCCGCAATCAAGTTGCCCACACTGGCTTCCGTACTGCCGAGCAGATTATTGACCAGAAGGTGCAGTTTATCCACAATGGTGGAATAGTTGCCGAAATAGGCCGCCATCTGGAGGGAAACAAAGGCATATACCAGAAACGGCGTCATCTGAAACTGGAAAAAGCTTCCCAGCCGATGCATAAACAGCTGCTTGGTGTATTTAGTGACTTCAGGATATTTTTTGAACAGTTCCTTCCCCAGGGCCACATTGCTTTTCAGCCAGGGATATACCTGATTGATCTTCCAATTCAGGATGAAGGAGTAAATAATGCCGAAGAACAGTTCTATCCCTATCCATAGATAATAGCTTCCCGTATACCATGCTGACAGCATCTGGCATATGATTTTGATGATGGATGCCGTCTGGAAATAAAACGCCACCACGTAATTCCTCTGGTCCGCTCCCAAAAGGGTCTGCCTGTAGTTGGCGAAATACCCGATCAGGGAAGAGGCCAGAAAGGAATAATAAGCAAAATAGATGATTCCATAGGAAAAGCCCGTGGAAGGGAAAATAACCGGGAGGAAACAGGAAAGCGCTACTCCAGCCGCGATGATCAGCCGCCCTATCCACCGGTACATGTATCCCAGCACGGAGATAATTTCATTAATCCTGGTTTCATCATGCTCAAAGATAGGCTTGTAAAGCACATACCCGATAGCCGTGCTTATGCCAAGTTCCGCCAAATTGAGGAAATTCAGCAGACTCATTAATGTTCCCGTCAAACCGACAAAATCGGCACCCAGGCAATTCAAGAATATTTTCCTTGAAAAAAAAGAAATGAGAAGAATCAAAACATAAAAAATGAGATTGACCCTGGCGTTCAACAGGCTTTTCTTTACGCGGGATTCTTCCATATTATTTATTCCATCAATTTCATCCTTTCCCGGGAAAAGTTAAAAATACCTGTTTTATTGATAACCGGATTATTTATTCAACCGGCAATACGCCAACGGGATATTGCCGGCCATACGGGTACGGAAAGCGGTGCCAATCTAACACAACATTCTGCTGCATCAATATCTTTTTATGAAGCCCCGGCCAACAGGCCTTCACAGGGAATAGAAACCGGACAAAATCGTCCGGTCCCATGCAGACTCCTTATCCGATCACCGGAAAAAAACAAATTCCTCATTTTTACAGGGCCATGATCCGGAACAGTTCCATAAAGTGTCCTTGTTTTATTTCTTCTTTTCATCTACATTACCGCCCGTGAGCAAGGGCAGGATTCTCATCGTTACATATGTTTTTCCTCCGGAAGAAGGAGGCGTGGGCATGGCTGCCTATGAGATGGCCCGCAGCCTGAACTCCCTGGGCTGGGACATCCATGTCCTCACGCGCCCTCTGGATTCACCGGAGGATTCTTTCCGCTCCCGCCCATACAGCCCTCTCACCACCCTGCCGGACACCCTGACTAAGAACAGAGCCCGCTTAAGGGAATATCTGAACGGGTTTCTGGAAGATTTCCGGCCGGATGTTATTATCTACCACTCCTGGGCGGATTGGTGCCGGGAAGAATTGCTGGACGCGGCACGGGATTCAGGCATTCCATTTTTCCTCCGCTCCCATGGAACAGCCACCAATTTCCATTCTTTTTTCCGCCTTAACTACCCTCCTTTTTTCGGTCTGAAAAAATGGCTCTGCTCCTTTTTCCAAATACGCAGGAATATCCTCAACGTATGCCGGAAATCACCTCTAAACCGCCTCGTTTTTCTCGACCCTTACGGAACACTTTTCAAAAGCTTTGATTATTATTACGCATCCAGACGCAAACTTTCCAATTATTCCTGCATTCCCAACACCTTCCCGGCTCTGAAAAGAACCGCTCCTTTTTTCCGGGAAAAATACGGACTTTCCTCCACCCCCGTTTTCACCTGCCCCGCCAGCGCCAGCATGAGGAAACGGCAGCTTCTCTTCATCCGCCATGTGAAACGCACCCATCTTCAGCAGATCACGTTTCTTTTTCTCATTCCCCAGCGCAATTCCTATGCGGAACAAATGGAACAGGCCATCGGGGATGATCCCAGATTCAGGATTCTCTACAGGCTCCCGCGTCCGGAGGTAGAAGCCGCCATTACGGAAAGCCATGCCGTTTTTCTTTACTCCTTCCAGGAACAGCAACCCCTCTCCATTCTGGAGGCGATGTCATGCGGCGTTCCCTGGTTCGCTCCGGATGCAGGAGCCCTTTCCACCCTGGAAGGGGGAATCGTCCTGAAAAACGCATCCCCCTCCGCGCTGGAAAAAGCTGTGGAATCGCTGACGGACGAAACAACACGGGAAACACTGGGACGTAAGGGCCTCCGGCAATGGGAAGCCCGTTACGCCCCCGACGCAGTAAACAGGAAGTGGGAGGAACTGCTTTTTTCCTCCATCCGTCCGGGAGAAAAGTCTCCGTTCGCGTCCTCCATCGTTCCGGACCATTTATCCACCTGCTAACCCCTTGCCCCTTTTTCCCAATCCATGACGCCCAAACGCCCCCGTCCCGTATTAGCCATAGCAGCGGATCTCCCTCTGGGCCGGCTGCTGACGTCTTTCCGCAACAAGGACCGGCGTGCGATTCCCTGGATTTTTTCCCTTTTCCATGCTCTGGAATCTCAGGAAGATTTTGACATCCACTGGATTACTCTCAGCAAAGCCGTTTCCGCCGCGGAAACTATCCGGATGCGCAACCAGACCATCCATATTCTTCCCCTGGGCAGCATGGGCAAAAATATCCTGACGGCCCATTTCCTGACCGTCCGGAGAATACGCAAGACCCTGAACGATATCCAGCCGGACCTCCTGCACGTATGGGGCGTGGAGCAGGCTTACGCTCTGGCGGGGATTGCTTTCCGGGGAAAGAAGCTCCTTTCCTACCAGGGGGCCCTCACCGCCTACTGCCAGCGCGCTCCGCAGGCCTTCCTCCTCCATATGCAGGCCCTTTGGGAACGCATGGCCGTCAAACATTATGATCTTATCACGTGCGAATCCCCCTGGGCATGCGACCGCGTTGCGGAAATTGCCCCCCAGGCCCGCCTGTCCTGCATGGAATACGGCGTGGAACCTTCCTTTTACCATCTTGACAGAAGCCCGTCTCCAGAACCTTCCTGCCTCTTTGCCGGAACCATTTACGAACTGAAGGGCATCTCCTATCTGGTGGAGGCCTTCACGCATCCGTCCCTTTCCCATGTCCAGCTGTTCGTGGCGGGCAACGGCGCCCTCAGGGAAAGGCTGGAAGCCCGGTCCACCCCCAATATCCACTGGCTGGGCGGCATTTCCCGCGAAGAACTCCAGCAGCGCCTCTCCACGGCGTGGTTCCTGGTGCATCCCACCCTGGGGGATTGCTGCCCCAATATCGTGAAGGAGGCAAGAGTCATGGGCCTTCCGGTAATCACCACGGAAGAAGGCGGGCAGACTCAATATGTCCAGGACGGCGTATCCGGCTATATTGTCCCGGTCCGCAACAGCGACGCCATCAGGGAGGCCGCGCAGAAACTTTCAGCCAGCCTGGATAAGGCCATGTCCATGGGAATGGAGCGGCATCAGGAATGCCGCCGCCTGCTGGACGTAAAGCAGACAGTAACCGGGTGCCTGTCACGTTATCATACCATGCTGTATTCACGCTGATGAAATTATTCCTTATCCATCTGCTTTCAGGAATAGGACGTCTGCTGCTCAGGCTCAAGGGGGTGCGCACCGGAACGGGCGTCATTCTTTCCGGGCTTCCCCTCATTAAAAAATTCCCGGGAGCGTCCATCACCATCGGCAACGGAGTCACCATCCACTCCCTGACCCGGATGAATCCGGTACTTTCCCATCACACCTGCCTAGCCGCCCTTTCCAATCAGGCAAGCATCATTCTGGAGGACGGCTGCGGCATCAGCGGAGCCGCCCTGGTCTGCGTCAACGGCATCCGCATCGGACGCCACACGCTGATAGGAGCGGACGCGCTGATTCTGGACAACGACATGCACTATCCCCGGAGCGGCTCCAGGTGGGGATCAACTCTGGGGCAGCCCGAACAGGGGCAGCCCATTTCCATCGGGGAAGGATGCTTCATCGGAGCCAGGGCCACCATTTTGAAAGGAGTCACCATCGGCTCCGGCTCCGTAGTCGCCGCAGGAGCCGTCGTCACCCGGGATGTGCCTCCCGGCTGCCTGGCCATCGGAAATCCCGCAGTAAATAAACCGCTCCCCGAACGTCTCAAACATCCCCGGGAAACACAACAAGCCATCTGCCCTTGAGCATTTCCCCTGCCTGCCTCAGGGGGCTCCAAAGGCAGACTCTTTCATGACACCGCAAAATCCTACAATTTTATTACCCTCATCCCGGGAACATTGGATTGACATATCCCGATTCCTCGCGGCATGCCTGATTGTATGCGTCCACGCGCCGGCCTTTTCTTTCGCCAGCCTGTTCCAGCTTCCGGTTTTCAACGGCCGCGTGGCATTTTTCCTGATTCTGGCAGGTTATTTCATGGGCCGGAATAATTCCTGGAAAAAAGCGTTCAAACGGGGTTATACGCTTCTCATTCCCTTTCTGTTCTGGAATGTAGTCATCTCTTTCCTCCATCCGGGAATCATGAATATGGAATTGCCGGAATACTTATGCAATCTTGTAGGCTTCCGCTCCCTTTTCACTCCCGATTTTATTCCTTTTTCCATCAATGAATTGACGGGAGAGCCCTTTTCCCCGCCCACATGGTTTTTGAGGGATATTATTCTCTGCTCCCTCATTTCCCCATCCTGCTGAAATTGAAATATCCGGTTTTTGTCCTGATCCTGATTTGCTTCAGCACGGACTGGCTCCAATACCCCGTGCCGTCCAACAAAATCACTCTTGCTCCATTCACTGTCTCCCTGTTCAGCCTGGGCCTTTTCCTGTCTTCCATCAAACTGGCTGAAGTAAAACACTTTTACAAAAATTCCTTTACTCCCTTCGTCCTGCTCGCCGTAGGCGCCGGGTTTCTGCTCAGCATCACCAACTATTTAAGCGTCTGCCAGAATAACCCAGAATGGAACATGCACAAAATACTGGCATCTTATGGAGTATGGAACATCTCCTGGCCGGCTGTCCATTTGAATTCCCTCTGCCCTGTCTTCGGGGCGCTTCTTCTCATGGCCCTTGGAATCTGGCTGGAAAAGAAAATTCCCGTCGCCAGAAAGCTGTCCAACTATGCTCCCGCCTGTTTCCTGATATTCGTTCTTCATTACCCTTTAATCATGTTGATCCCCACCCATATTTGGAAACAATCCTTTTTCGCTCCCTTTGTATTAATCCCCGCCATCATTTTCCTTATCGTCGCATTCTACCTTTTCCTGAGAAAACTCTTCCCGGCCTGTCTGCCCTATGTCGCCAACGACCGCATCACCCATGTTCCCAAAAAAAATTAAGGCCTGTATTCTCTTTTTTCTTTTAACCGTTCCGGCCGCATTAGGCGCCGTCTGGTGCGCCAAACACGCCTACCGTTACCATTTGGCTGTCCATCCCCTGCCCTATTCCCCGGAACAGGGCGCCCTGCTGGAAAAACACCGGCAGGACAAACGCAACGCCCGGCTGAATCCCCATGCCCCCGTGTTGTTCCTGGGCTCCTCCACCATGGAATTCTGGCTGAGAGAAGGGAAACGTTCCTGGGAAACCTGGTTTTCCCCTCTGGGATGCCTCAACCTGGGAACCAGAAGCGAGACCACGGGCAACCTGCTCTGGCGCATCAATGACGGCCTGACAAGCCCGCTGACTCCCAAAATAATCGTCCTGTATTCGGGAGTCAACAATCTGGGAGTGCAAAAAAGCCTGGGATGGACGGCTTTTCAGGGAAACGTGGCCATCGTCAAAAAAATCAGGGAGATTTACAGCCCGGAGACGACCGCCATCATTGTCATTCCCCCGCTTATCGCGCAAAAAGGGTCGCGCATGGAAACCTTCAGAAATTGTCTGCTCCAACACGACTTTGGAAAAAATGTCCATGTCCTCCCCCTTCATTTCTTCCTTCCGGGAAAGGATGCCAGCCTTTATACTTGGGACGGCCTTCATCTCAACGCCCTGGGATATGAAGCCATCTCGCCTCCGCTTTTCCGCTTCCTCCAACAGCTTTTAAGCAGGAGCAGTCTTTAGGGCCTCACAAAAACAACAAGCTCTATCCGTCATCACTCCATGTTATGATTGAACCTTTTCCACCCAATCAGGCAGCATTTCCCATGACCCTGTTCCTGGCAGGTCCCACCGGGTCGGGGAAATCCGCGGCAGCCGTGGAACTGGCGGAGATGCTGGACGCAGAAATTGTCAGTTCCGACGCTTACCAGGTGTACCGGGAAATGCCCATCCTGACGGCGGCGCCTTCCCCGGCGGACCGGGAACGGGTTCCCCACCACATGGTTTCCATTATTCCCGTCCAAAGGAACTGGAATGCCACGGAACACTACCACCGCGCCATGCGCTGCATGGAAGAAATCCGCGCACGCGGGAAAATAGCCATCGTCACGGGAGGTTCCGGCCTGTACTTTAAATTCCTCTCCCACGGCCTGTCGGAAGCGCCACCGGGGGACGCTGCTCTCCGCGCCTCGTTCGCGGACTGTTCCACGGAAGCGCTATACGCCAGGCTTTCTTCCCTGGACCCGGAAGGAGCGGCCTCGACGGATGCCGCCAACCGGCGTTATGTGGAACGCAATCTGGAAATCGTCCTTGCCGGAGGGAAACCTCTTTCCTTCTGGAAGAGGAACTGGCTGGCCCCGCCACGCGGACCCGGCTGGGTCATCAGCAGGGATGTTCCTGAACTGGACGGAAGAATCGCCCGCCGTGCCGCACGCATGATGCAGGAGGGCGCGGTGGAGGAAGCGGCTTCCCTCGGCCCATGCTCCGCCACAGCGGAACGCACCCTGGGCCTGGCATTGATACGAAGCATGCTGCGCGGGGAAATCTCCCGTGAAAACTGCCAGATCCAGCTGGCCCTCGCCACCCGGCAATACGCCAAACGGCAGCGCACCTGGCTGAAACGCGAACAATGGCTCCGGAAACTTCCGGCTTTCCCTTCCGACTCTCCCCGGGTTCTTGCAGAACGCATCATGAAGGAACTGGAATCTTCACCCTCTTTCATACGCCGTTAAATATCCGGAACCGTCCCACAGCGGGAAAAATGCCAGACGCCATTCATAACGCACGCCGCCACGAACCATGGGCACAGGATACGCATGGCAGATTGAGCTTACGCCGCCCGCTAAAAAGTCAAAGATCTGTCGAAAGCTTCGTTGAATAACCAAGCCAGGATGCCTGTCTTCCGCGCTTTTTGTCTTGGCTTACGGAAACATCTTTGGTTTACAGGGGCAGGCGGCAAAACTTTTCTCAAAGCGGTCCGCCCTATCACCCCATATTTTTTCCAGCATCGTGGCACGCATCCTTGTAGGCTTATCAGGCGGAGTGGACAGCTCCGTGGCAGCGGCCCTGCTCGTGGAGCAGGGCCATGACGTAGTGGGGGCCTACATGAAAAACTGGGTGAATGACGAAGGCATTCCCGGAGAATGCCCGTGGGAACAGGACATTCAGGACGCGCTGGCCGTCGCCAAAACAACAGGTATTGAATTCCGGGTCATCGACCTGGTGGACGAATACCGCGCCCGCATCGTGAATTATCTGATTGAAGGCTACCGCGCCGGATATACGCCCAACCCGGACGTATTGTGCAACCGGGAAATGAAGTTCGGTGTCTTCTTGGATTATGCCCTGGAACAGGGATTCGACTGCGTCGCCACCGGCCATTACGCCCGCAGGATGGACACGCCGCAAGGGGCTTTCATCCTGCGCGGGCGGGACCCGAACAAGGATCAGTCCTACTTCCTGTCCCTGATGCGCCCGGACCAGATAGCCCGCGCCGTATTTCCCCTTGGGGATCTGCTGAAACCGGAAGTGCGCGTTCTCGCGGAAACATACGGGCTCCCCACGGCACGCAAGAAAGACAGCCAGGGCATCTGCTTCATCGGCCAGGTAAAAATGAGCGATTTCCTGCGCCACTACCTGCCGGACAAGCCCGGCAAAATCGTGGACACGGAAGGCAGGATGCTCGGCACGCACAACGGCCTGCATCTGTTCACCATGGGCCAGAGGAAAGGGCACGGCGTCGCCTCCCCGCGGGAGGGAGTCGCCTATGTGGTGGTGGGAAAGGACGTCCAACGCAACCGCCTGATTCTGGGATATGAAGACACGTCCACGCGGGGATTGTACGCGTCCCGCGCCGTGGTCGGCGGCATTTCCAACACGCTCGCCCCCCTGCCGGCCCGCGTCATGGCCCAGCCCCGCTACCGGGCCAAGGCGGAATGGGCATCCTGCGAATATCTGGAAGAAGGGAAAGTGCACCTGGCCTTTGACACGCCCCTGCGGGCACTGGCCGTGGGACAGGTCTGCGCCTTTTATGACGGAGGCAAGTTGCTCGGGGGCGGCTTTTTTGAATCCATAGAACCATGACTGACCCGGAACGCACCATAGCCGCGCAGGCCACCGCCGCAGGACAGGGAGCCATCGCCGTCATCCGCATGAGCGGCCCCGGCTGCATGGACATCCTGAAACAATGCACCCCCGCGGCTTTCACGGAACGCCTCCGGCCGCGCAGGGCGACACTGGTCCGCATCCGGGACGCGGAAGGAGCCGCCATTGACCAGGCGCTTGTCACCTGGTTCCCCGCCCCTGCCAGTTATACGGGGGAAGACACCGCGGAAATCTCCTGCCATGGCGGCATGCTGGTGACGGACCGCCTGCTGAAACGCCTTTACCAATGCGGGGCCTCCCCTGCGGAACCGGGAGAGTTCACAAAAAGGGCCTTCCTGAACGGGCGCATGGACCTGACCCAGGCGGAAGCCGTGATGGATGTGATTTCCGCCGGTAGCGACCTGGCTCTGAAAGCCGCGCAAACCCAGCTGGACGGAGGCGTCGGCGCCCAGGTGGACGCACTGAAAGACAGCCTGGTTCATGTGCTGGCCCATATTGAAGCCTATATTGATTTTCCGGATGAAGACATCTCCCCGGACACCGCCTCCGATCTGCTGGCGCGCCTCCGGAGCATGGAGGAAAAGCTTTCCGCCCTCCTCCGAACTGCCGAAGGCGGACGCCTGTTGCGGGAAGGCATCCGAACGGCGATCGCCGGACCTCCCAACGTGGGAAAATCCAGCCTGTTGAATACCCTGCTGGGGTATGACCGGGCCATTGTCAGCAATATTGCCGGAACCACGCGGGACACGGTGGAGGAATCCGTTCAACTGGCCGGGCTGGCCCTGCGGCTGATTGATACGGCAGGCATCCGCGAATCTTCCGACGTCATTGAACAGGCTGGCATTACCCGCACCAACAGGGCGCTTGAAGCCGCGGATCTGGTTCTGGAAGTAGCGGATGCCTCCATGCCCCGGGTAAAAGACCTCCCCTCCCCTGCTCTCACCGCCCCCCGGCTGCTTATTCTGAACAAGCGCGACCTCGGAATCCACCCGGACTGGGAGGCTGTGCCCGGCATCCGGTTTTCCTGCGCCACCGGGGAAGGAAGGAAAGAATTGGAGAAAGCCATTGTTCAGGCCTTTGCCTCCTCCCTGCCCGGTGAAACGGGCAGTTCCCTGGTAGCCATCAATGCCCGCCACCAGCATGAACTTGGCCTCTGCCGGGAGCATGTCCGGCTGGCTTCGGAATCCATTTCCCGCCAGGAAAGTCCTGAATTCACGGCCCTGGAACTGAGGGAGGCCCTGACGCACCTGGGGGAAATCACCGGAGCCGTGGATACGGAAGACGTGCTGGGCGCCATTTTTTCCTCCTTCTGCCTGGGGAAATAAAGCTCCGGAAAATCCGGACATCTGATTCAACAAACAGCTCTTATCTTTTTACCATGCCTCCTCCCGCCGTCAAATCCGTCCGCCAGATCATTTATTACCAATATGCCAAAATCATTGCCTCATCTTCCGGTTTTGGGAAGGCTCATTACGGCATGGTTATGAGCAAATGGAAAGAGCTTTGCGCAGGGACCATACATTGGTCTTCCTCCGTACGCGAATGGATCAGGGAAATGGAACATCCCGGGGAATGTATTTATTGCGGCGGAAAAAAGGATTTGACCACGGAGCATATCCTGCCGCGCAACTGCGGGGGAGAAGATACCACGGACAACGTCGTCAGAGTATGCAAGTCCTGCAATTCTTCCAAGGGGGGAAAACGGCTTTACGAATGGAAGGGATTAAAGGAAAAGGATAACCACCACCGTATCGCGGAAGGAAAATACCTGAAATACCTTTATTCCCTTCATGAAAAACGGGGAACCCTGGACGTAACAAATGTGCGGGAGCTGTGCCCGCATTGCAACATGCGCTCCTGCTGTGAACGGGACGGGTCAGTGGAGAAGCTTTCCGTTTACTGCATAGAAGGGTGCTTCCACAAGTAGCGCGCATTACCGTGCGCCGGGCTTCCCGGAAAAAATTTCCTTTTCCTCTTCCTCCAGAGCTTCCGGCTCCGCATCCGAGGTGAATAACGGAATGTAGGAAGGCAGGTTCCAGTTCCAGCGGATGGCCGCCAAACGCACGGAAAGCGTGACTATGAAACCAGCCACGAAGCAGGTGGAAGAATCAATTCCGGCATAGTAAAGCATGGCGTACGCCACGCCGCCCAGCAGGGCCGCGGTGGCATACAGTTCCCCGGGACGGAACACGTAGGGAACGTTGCCGGTAAGCACGTCGCGCAGCAGGCCCCCCGCCACGCCGGTACAAATGCCCATCATCACGGAAACAGTAGGCGTATAGCCGTGGAGATAGGATTTTTCCGTGCCAATCATGCCGAAAAGAGCCAGAACGATGGCATCCGCCACGCGGATAGTACCCATGGGAGGCGGATATTTCTGGGCCACATAAAAGGTTGCCAGGCTGGTGACGACGGAAGCCAGAACAAAAATTTCCCCGGTAGGGAGCGTCCAGTACACCGGTATGTCCAGCAGGATGTCGCGCACGGTTCCTCCGCCCAGAGCGGCCAGGGTGCCGCAGACAATCACGCCGAACAGGTCCATCTTCACCCGCGAGGAAGCGATGGAACCCGCCAGGGCTCCAATGATCGTGCTCATGATTTCACAGGTGGAGAGGAACATGGCGGGAGGAACAGGAAAAGAGGCGTATTCAGCAGACCCGTATCCACGGCAGGCAGGAGTCCTGGCTGGCGCAGAACAGGGAGGTGGAAGCCAGCCCCATGTCATGCAGGGTATCACGCATCAGGCTTTCTGCCAATGCCGGAGAATTGCTTTCTGCGCTCAGGTGAGCCAGCACCACGTTTTTCAGGGCGTCATGGGCAATCCGCCTCAGCAGGTCGCACGCCTGCTCATTGGACAGATGCCCGTGCGCGGAGGCGATGCGCTGTTTCAGCGGCCAGGGCCTCTTGGGAGTGGCCGCCAGCATGTCCGGATCATAGTTTGATTCCACCACCAGACTATCCACCATGGCAAGATATTCCGCGATGCAGCCGGGAGCCTGCCCCGTATCGGAAATAAAACCCAGACTGGACCGTTCCGTTTCAAATTTGAATCCCACCGGGTCCACGGCGTCATGGTAAGTGGGGAAGGGAGTAACGACGATATCCCCTATTTTGAAAGACTGGCCCTTTTCAAAATAGGCCCAGGGGGCCTCCGGCGCTTTTTCCTGGACGCACATGGCCGTATGGCGGGTGGCGTAAACACGCACGGCATGCTTTCTGGTGAACTGGTGCACGCCTTTCATGTGATCCGCGTGTTCGTGGGTGAGCAGAATGGCGGCCAGCTCATCCGGTTCCACACCGGCGGACTTCATCTTGTCCCGCAGTCTGGCGGCGCTGAACCCGGCATCCACCAGCAGGACGGTTTCCCCCGCCCTGACAATGGTGGCATTTCCCCCGCTGCCGCTGCCCAACACGCAAAACTGCATCATGCGCGGAATATAATACCGCCCCCGGTGGGGAGCAAGACCGTATCCATGCTTTTTTCAGGATATGGGCATATGAAAAAATACTTTTTTCCAGTACGGGATTGACATTTCAGGTGCATTAAAGTGTATTGAAGTCACTACGTAGTGTACTTGCATGCGATGAGCAGTGTATCAGACAACCTTTTTGGTGCATACACGCACAAGCTGGACCCCAAAAACCGGATTGCCATTCCGGCAGAATGGAGGCCCTCCGAAGGTTGCGCCCTGCTCCTATTATCCGGCCGGCGCCTTGATTTGCCGACCGTCAAAGCCTATACGCGGGAAAAATTCCAGCAACTCATTGACAAGATAGAAGCAACTCCCGGCTATACGGAAGCGCAAATCGACCTGTTCATCGGCAAATTATACGCCAACTGTGTGGAGGCTGTCATCAACGCCCAAGGCAAGCTTCTGATACCCAAACAAATGTGCGAACACGCACAGCTCAGTTCCTCCGTCCGTCTCGCCGCACGGAGAGGATATTTTGAATTGTGGGAACCCTCTCTCTATGAAGAAGTTTCCCGGCGTGAGAACGCCAGCATCTCCGACATCAACCAATCCTACGGCATTCTCTGACTTTCCTTCATGCCACCAGATTCTTCCATTCCGCCCGATCCCCAGGCACGCCCCTGCGCAACGCTTGCATTGCGCCCGGGCTGGCTCGCTTCCGGCCTGGGCGTCGGCGCCAGAACCGGGCTGCATGCGGAACTCACGGCTTATTCCATCGTTTTCTGGGGGCACGACGCCCTTCCGGCGCAGGATATGGTTGCCTGGCAACAGGAAAAAGCACGCCTTATGGAGGAAATGTCCCTGGCCGGGCAAAAGGGCGCCTATGGCAAGCTGGGCGCATTGTCCTCCGACCTGAACCGGGCTTTTGACGACCATATTGAGCTTTCTTTACGCGCGGGCGCGGGTACGCACATCCGCACGGAGGAAGTGCAGGCCCTGGCAAACGGACTTGCGGAAGAAACGTCCTGCCGCGTACTGGCGTGGAGCGTCTGCCGCAACCATGTGCATGTGGTTGCGGAGCTGACGGAGGAGAAGGGAGTGGATGAACTGGTCTGCTCCTGGAAGGCGCTGGCCCCCTCCATGAACTGGGAAAACGCGTACCACACGGAAGCCCTGAAAGCCCGGGAAGCCGCGGCCAGGGCGGATGCCCTGATTTCCGAACTTGGGGATGACGCCGTTGCCGCTGTTGACGCGGAATCGGACAGCACCGTCTCCGGAAACGGCTTCCGGCACATTACCGTTCTGCTGCATGAGACGGTGGACATGCTGAAAGCGGGCCCCGGCAAATTCATCGTGGACTGCACGCTTGGCGGCGGCGGCCATACGGAACTTCTGCTGGAACAGGGCGCCACCGTCTGGGGCATTGACCGCGATGCGGATGCCCGCCGCGCCGCCATACTCAGGCTGGCGCGCTTCGGTTCCCGTTTCAAGGCGCTCGCCGGCAACTTCCAGGATGTGGAAAGCATTCTTTCCCAGCAGGGGGTTTCCCGGGTGGACGGGCTGCTGGCGGATCTGGGCGTTTCCTCCCACCAGCTTGACACCGCCTCCCGCGGTTTTTCTTTTCGGGAAGACGGCCCTCTGGACATGCGGATGGATACCCGCGCCGCCTTTTCCGCCCGGAACCTGGTGAATGAGGCCCCGGAAGAAGAGATCGCAGCCATTCTCTGGCAATTCGGAGAGGAACGCGCTTCCCGCGCCATCGCCCGCGCCATTGGGAAAGCCCGCGCCCAGGCCCCCATCACCACTACCGCACAGCTTGCCCGCATCGTGGAATCCGTCCTGCCGCGCAAAGGAAGGCAGCACCCCGGCACCCGCACGTTCCAGGCCCTGAGAATAGCCGTCAACGGCGAGCTGGATGCTCTGGACGCCCTGCTGGATTCCTCCGTGCGTCTGCTCGGGCAGGGAGGCCGCATGGCCGTCATCACCTTCCACAGTCTGGAAGACCGCCGGGTCAAGCAGTTCTTTGAGCTGCGGAGCCGTCCGGAAATAGACCGCCCGGAATGGCCGGCTCCCCGGCCCAACCCGGATTACTGCTTCCGCCCGCTTTCCCGCAAGCCCGTCACTGCGGGAGAAGAAGAACTTTCAACCAACCCCCGTTCCCGCAGCGCCAAGTTGCGCGGCGTGGAAAAAATCATCTGACTATCTCTCTTTCCCCACCGCCATGAAAAGATTCAAACAGCGTTTCACCGGCCACCAGATCAGCGTGAGCATGATCATGTGGCTCATTGCCTTCGCCTCCCTTACCTGCGGAGCGGGCATCACTTATGCCGTTCTGAAAAACGACCAGATCCAGGTCGCGCGCGACATCAAGCAGATGAATGAAGAGATCGCCTCCTGCGAACTCACAAAGGAATATTACCGCTCCAAGACTTCCTCCCTGACCAGCCGCTGGGCCATCCGCGACAGGCTGGCTCAGGACAAGTCCAATCTACAGCCTATCGAGCCCTCAGCCGTAGAATACATTTCTTCCGAAAACGCCTCCCGAATCGCCGCGGCAGGCCATTAAACGCGTTGAGCCGTTCATGATCACGATCACGAAGTCCAGATTCGCCAGAAGAAGCCTCGTCCTGTGCGGCGTGGCGGGCGCGGCGGTCATCTGGCTGATGTTGTCGCTGGTCAATCTTCAGCTGGTTTCCCCCCGGAAAACGAGCGGCGTTTCCAGCGGCGGCATTATTGAACGGGAGGTTCTGTTGCCCCAGCGCGGACGCATCATGGACGCCAATGAGGAAATCCTCACCAGCAACATGCAAAGTTCCGAGCTGATTGCGGACGGCTATCACCTGAACGATCCCAAGACCATCAGCTGGGCTCTGGCCTATTCCAAGGCCGTCCATTCCCCCTTCTGGGAGAAAGCCGCAACGGATAAGGAAAAGGAAAAGCTCGTTTCCGGCTTCCGCAGCAAGATTCTGGGGCAGGCCGCCAGTAAAAAGGATGGCAGCAAGGAACACAACCTGGCGAAAATCCTGCTGGAAGAGCCTGAAAACGGACCGGAAGGGGTGGACATGGCCAGGAAAAAGCTGGAAGAGCTTTATGAGCCGGAAATGGTGAAAGAATACGTGCAGGCGCACCTGGAATACGCCGCCAAAGTGATTGCCCCCTTCCTGCCGGACATGAATGTGCAGGATATCATCAATACGGTGGAAAAAGACGGGGCGATTCCCAAGAAGCGCATCGTCATTGCCAAAAACCTGTCTGAGGAAAAAGCAGAACTGCTGCGGCAGGCTATCCAGAACGCCCGCGTCCAGGGGTTCCGTTTTGAGACCTCCTCCAAACGCGTTTATTCCGTGCCGGAATGCATGGTGCATATTCTGGGCTACATCGCCCAGACGAAGGACAGCGGCCCCCGGCCCGTGGCCCTTTCCGGCCTGGAAAAACAGCTGGACGACCAGCTGCTGGGCCACAACGGCATCAGGGAGTACCGGAAAGACAGCCGCGGACGCATCATTCCCTCCGCGGACTCCCGCTTCAAGGATGCCGTTGACGGGCTGAACGTGCGCCTGACGGTAAACATGGAGTACCAGACGATCGTGGAGGAGGAACTGGACGCCGCCATCTCTTTTTACACGGACCAGACCCACAAACCCCGCGGCTGCATTATTGTGGTGGAACCCAAAACCGGAAGCATTCTGGCGATGGCCAGCCGGCCCCACTATAATTTAAATACGCGCGAGGGCCTTCAGGAAGGCGCCTACCATTTCGCCGTGCAGTCCCTGTACGAACCTGGCTCCACTTTTAAAATCGTTTCCGTCACATCCGCCGTGGACAGCGGAAAGGCCACGTTTGACACCATGATCAACTGCACCCCCTATCCGGTGCCCGGTTCCCGTCCCGTCACGGACGCCCCCCGTTCCTATGGCGGTCTGACCGTAGCGGGCGTGTTGAAAAAATCCAGCAACCCGGGCGCTTTCCGCATTGCGCTGAAATCGGGCTGGCCCACGTATAAAAAATACTTTGACCTGTACGGATTTTCCTCCAAAACGGGCATCGACCTGCCGGGGGAAACCAACAGCCAGTGCCAGGACGGAAGCAACTTCGTCAACTTTTCCCGCATCAGCTTCGGCTATTCCCTGATGGTCTCCCCCCTGCAGGTCGCCATGGCTTACGCCGCCATCGCCAATGACGGCGTGCGCATGCGCCCCCGGCTGGTTGACGGCATTTACGTGGATGACAAGAACTTCCAGCCTTCCCCTCCCGTGGAGGTATGCCGGGTCATGAGCGTCAAGACGGCCCGGGACCTTCGGAACGCCCTGTTCCACGTCACGGATCTGGACGGGACCGCCAAAAGAGCGCGGATTGAAGGCTACAACGTGGGAGGCAAAACCGGAACCGCCCACAAAGTGAAGCCTACAGGCGGCTACTTTGAAAACCGTTACACCGTCTCCTTCGTAGGAATGCTCCCGGTGGAAGACCCGGCCTTCGTCTGCCTCGTCGTCATTGACGACCCCACTTCCAAGCATTGCCACCCCGGAGGCGGAACCGTATGCGCCCCGGTCTTCCAGAAGCTGGCCACCCGCCTGGCGGCCGCCATGAACATCCCCAAAAATTCCCCTTCCGCGGAGACCAATAAAAAAGCCTCCCGAACCCAGACCTCTTCTACTCCATCCAAACCGCCGCGCAGATAATCCCGTCATGAAGCTACTTACCTTACTCAAAGACCTTCCCTCCCATACGCTCACCGGCTCCCCCCAGGTGAAAATTTCACATCTGGAATGCGACAGCCGGCGCATTCTGCCCGGCTCCTGCTACATTGCCCTGAAGGGGACCCGGGCGGACGGCCACGAATTCATCCCGGAAGCCATTCGCCGCGGGGCCTGCGCCGTCGTCGCGGAAATGCCCTGCACGCAGGAAGCCAGGGAGGCAGGAGTCAGCTGGGTGGAAGTAAACGATTCCCGTCTGGCCGTCAGCCTGATGGGCGCGGTCTGGAACGGGCGCCCCTCCCGCCACATGACCATGATCGGCGTGACGGGAACGAACGGAAAAACCACAACGGCCTACATTGCCCATTCCCTGCTCAAGCAGTCCTGGCTGCGCGCGGGGCTGATCGGCACCATCGCCTATGACAACGGGGAGGAAATCATCCCTTCCACCCATACCACGCCCGGACCGCTGGAACTGGAACACCTGCTGAAGGAAATGTATGAAAACGGCTGCCGCGGCGTCTCCATGGAGGTTTCCTCCCACGCGCTGGACCAGGAACGCGTGGCCGGCATCAATTTCAACGTGGGCATTTTCACCAATCTGACCCAGGACCATCTGGATTACCACCATACCATGGAGAATTATTTCCAGGCCAAGGCGAAATTGTTCGAACAGATGGCGCAGGACACCGGATCCCGGAGGAAACCCGTGGCCGTCATCAACATCGACGACGCCTACGGCCGCCGGCTGGCGGAAATGTTTTCCGGCCGCATGACCGTAAAGACCTACGGGTCCGCCCTGGGGGCGGATTTCCGCATGCTGGTGCACCACGCCACCGCCAAAGGCAGCGAGTACGAACTGGAATACAAAGGGAAAAGCTATCTGGTCCGCGTCCCCCTGATCGGCAAGTTCAACATGTACAACAGTTTGGCCGCGCTGGCCGCCGTCATTTGCGCCGGCATCCCCGTGCGGGACGCTATTGCGAACCTTCAGAATATTCCGCAGGTTCCCGGCAGGCTGGAACTATTCACCCACCCCGGAGGAGCCCAGATCTTCATTGACTACGCCCACACGCCGGACGCTCTGGAAAACGTCTGCAAGACGCTCAAGGAACTGTGCTCCCGCCGCCTGATTACCGTATTCGGCTGCGGAGGGGATCGGGACAAGGGAAAACGCCCGCTGATGGGAGCCGCAGCCGCGCGCCTGTCGGACGCCTGCATCGTCACCTCCGACAATCCCAGAAGCGAGGAACCCCTCTCCATCATCAACCAGATTGCGGCGGGCATGCCGGAAGGCAGATACGCCATCATTCCGGACCGCGCCAGGGCTATTGCCACGGCCATCGACCAGGCCCGCCTGGGGGACATCGTCCTCATTGCGGGCAAGGGCCATGAAAATTACCAGGAGCTTTCCACCGGCCGCATCGATTTCAGCGACGCCAAGGAAGTGCGCCGCAACATGTTCATCAAGGAACGGGAAGAATTTCCCCAGGCATAACACGTTATTCCATCTTTCTTTCATGATTTCCCTCACGGCACACGGCATCTGCAACGTCATCGGCGGAAAACTGGTCAGCGGCCCCTTCGACAGGGTCGCTTCCGGAGGCGTGTGCACGGACAGCCGCCATCTGCCCCCACATGCCGTTTTCTTCGCGCTGGGGGGAGAAAAATTTGACGGCAACCTGTTTGCGCCGGAGGCATCCCGCACTGCGGCCGCCGTCGTCGTCAGCCGTGTGGAAGAAGGCATGGATCCCTCCTGCGCCGTCATTCTGGTGGAGGACACGCTGAAAGCCCTTCAGAAGCTGGCCGCCTGGTGGCGTTCCGGGCTGCCCCTCACCGTCATCGGCCTGACCGGTTCCAACGGAAAAACCTCCACCAAGGACCTGACGGCTTCCATTCTTTCACAGGGGCTCCGCACCATCGCCACGCAGGGCAACCTGAACAACCACATCGGCGTTCCCCTCAGCATCCTCCGCGCCGCGCCGTCGGACGAAGCCGCCGTATGGGAAATGGGCATGAACCACTCCGGGGAACTGGCCCCCCTGTGTGAGATGACGCGCCCGAAAATCGGCATCATCACCAGCATTGGCACTTCCCACATGGAATACCTGGGTTCCCGGGAAAACATCGCCCGGGAAAAATGCACGCTGGCACGCTGCCTGCCGGAAGACGGCTTCATGATTTTTCCGGCGGACTGCGATTATGCGGATATGATCCGTCAATCCACCCGCGCCGCCTGTATTGACTGCGGCATTGGCGCCGGAACCGTTCGCGCGGAAAATCCCGTCTCCACGGAAAAAGGGACACGCTTCACCCTTTCCATTCCGGATTTCTGCCGGGAAGAGGTGGAATTGCCCGTCCACGGGCGGCACATGGTAACCAACGCGCTTCTGGCCGCCGCCGCCGGCTGGGTGGCAGGTCTTGCGAAAGAGCAAATCGCCTCCGGTCTCACCCAGGCGCGGCTCACGAACGGAAGGCTTCACTGCGCCCGGATCAACGGCATTCTGGTAGTGGATGACACCTACAACGCCAACCCGGATTCCATGCAGGCCGCCCTGCGCACCTTAGCAGAGCTTTCCTGCGCCGGCAGACGCTTTGCGGTGCTGGGAAAAATGGGGGAACTGGGCGTGTTTTCCGAGGAAGGGCATGTTCTGGTGGGCCGCACGGCGGAAGAGCTCCGTCTTGACTGCGTCGTCAGCGTGGGAACGGACGCCGCCCGGATTACGGACGCTATTTCTCCCAATTCATTCACTCAACGCCTGAACTTCGGCTCCGCGGAGGAAGCGGCCGAATGGCTCCGCGGCCATACGGCGCAGGGAGACGTCGTCCTCTTCAAAGGCAGCCGTCTTGCCCGGATGGAGCAAGTCATGAACCTCACCTTTCCGCCACAGTAAATTGTATGCATTCCCTCATTGAACAGTTCAGCCCCTCGGGGGCATTTGCAGGACCGGCAGGGAGGGCCCTTCTGGCCTGCCTGGTTTCTTTTGTCCTGACGATGATCTTCGCCCCACGGGTCATCCGGGAGCTGATTTCCCTGAAAATCGGCCAGCCCATCAGGACGGCGGAAGAGGTGCACAAACTGGCGGAACTCCACGGGGCCAAGGCGGGAACGCCCACCATGGGCGGCGTGCTGATCGTGGGTTCCATGACGGCGGCCACCCTCTTGTGCGCCAGAATGGGCAATCCTTTCATCATCGCCTGCCTGATCGTCACCCTGTCACTGGGCCTGTTGGGATTCCGGGACGATTACCTGAAGGTGGCGAAAAAAACCTCGGACGGCATTTCCGCACGTAAAAAACTCCTCGTCCAGTTCCTGGCCGGTCTGGCCGGCGTCACCTTCCTGTACCTGTACCCGGAAGGCAGCCCCCGGGTGGAACTTCACGACTACATATCCTCCCTGTTCATCCCGTTCTACGGCCAGGTAAACCTGCCATGGTTCGTTTACATTCCCTTTGGCGTCGTGGTGGTCATGTCCGCCTCCAATGCGGTGAACCTGACGGACGGCCTGGACGGCCTCGCTTCCGGCTGCTCCGTCGCCACGGGCATCTCCTACGCCATCATTGCCGCCCTTTGCGGAAGCTGGCTGACGGCGGATTCCCTGGACATTCCCTTCCATCCCGGCGCGGGAGAAATCAGCGTCTTCATGATGGCCCTGGTAGGGGCCTGCCTGGGCTTCCTGTGGCACAACTGCTACCCGGCCAGGGTATTTATGGGAGACACCGGTTCCCTGGCCCTGGGCGGCGCGTTCGGCATGGCTGCCGTCTGCACGGCGCAGGAGCTTCTCTTTATCGTCATCGGGGGCGTCTTCGTCATGGAAGCCGTGTCCGTCGTCCTGCAGGTGGGCAGCTACAAGCTGCGCCACGGCAAACGCATCTTCGCCATGGCCCCCATCCATCACCATTTCGAACTCAAGGGCTGGAAGGAAACGCAGGTGATTGCCCGCTTCTGGATGATCAGCCTCCTGTTGGCTTTCCTGGGCCTTTTCCTGATAACCACCGCCTGACAAACCACGAACATGCAGCTCAATAACCTCAACATCGCCGTTCTGGGAGCGGGAAGAAGCGGACGCGCCGCGGCGCGCCTCGCCATGAAGCATGGCGCACGGGTATGCGTGTTTGACGCTTCCGCCTCCATTGGCGGATGGCCGGAAGACATTCCCCTGCATACCGCCGCCACGAAAGAAGACGGGCGCGCCTTCCACGCGGACCTTGTAGTCATCTCCCCCGGCATTGAGACGGACAGCCCCTTTGTCAAATCCTTTAGCCGGGAAGGCGTGGAAACCATCGGTGAAATGGAGCTGGCATGCCGCTTTTACCATGGCCGCATCATCGCCATCACTGGAACCAACGGCAAAACCACCACCACATCCCTGGTGGAAAAGATTTTGCTGCGCGCCGGAAAGACCGCCGTTGCCTGCGGCAATTACGGTGTGCCGATGGCGGAAATCCTGCTCCGGGATTCCGTGCCGGACGTACTGGCGCTGGAGGTCAGCTCCTTCCAGCTGGAAACCATCCGCGACTTTCATCCGGACGTGGCCGTATGGCTCAATTTTGCGCCGGACCATATGGACCGCTACAAATCCGTGGAGGATTACCACCGCGCCAAACTCCATATCTTTGACAACCAGACGGGACAAGACCTGGCCGTCGTTCGCTCCGGAGAACGGCTTCCACAGCTGAAAGCCTCCGTGCTCACCTTTAGTCCGGAAGATCCGGCGGCTGACCTTTATTACCGCGAACCGTTGATCATGGAGGGCGACACTCCCCTGCTGAACCTGGAAGGGACCGCCCTGAACCAGCGCCATAACGCGGAAAACGCCATGGCCGCCGTCCTGGCATGCCGCCACCTGGGCATTCCCGCAGAAACAGCCGCAGAAGTATTGAAGGAGTTCACGCCCCCCGGCCACCGCTGCGAAACCGTCCGCACACTGGACGGCGTGCTGTGGCTGAACGATTCCAAAGCCACGAATCTGCATGCGCTGGAAGCGGCTCTGAAATCACAGCATTCCCCCGTCATCCTGATTGCCGGAGGCAAGGACAAGGGGCTGGATTACGTGCCCCTGCAGCCCATGCTGAAAGAAAAAGTGCGCGCCTGCGTGGTATTCGGCCAGATTGCGGACCAGCTCCAGCATGCTTTTTCCCCCGCAGTCCCCACGGAAAAAGCCGCAGATGTAGAAGCCTGCGTGGTAAAGGCCCGCTCTCTCGCCCGGCCGGGAGACACCGTCCTCTTCTCCCCCGGCACTTCTTCCTTTGACATGTTCACCGGGTATGTCCAGCGCGGCCAGGCCTTCCGGGACGCGGTGAACGCCCTCTCCCCCCTTTCCTGACAATTCACCAGAAAACGACCATCATGAAAACGACCAAGACACCTGATCATAATCCGACCGGACGCACCCGTCCGAAACGCAAAATGGGCACCGTACTCCGGGCCAAACTCAGCAAATACCGCGCTCGCGTCTCCGAATTTGAAGACGATGCGCCCAGCAGCACCGTCGTGCGCTGGCTCGTCGTCCTTCTTCTTCTTCACCTTCTCGTCATCGGCGGCGTTTACGTCCGCAGCACCTGGTTCAGAAACACGACGGAAACCGTAGAAATGGCGGCCGCCCTGCCCGCGCCGCCCACCGTCCCGCAGCGCCCCGCTCCCGCAGCGCCCCCGGCGGCCCTGCCCCAGGTTCCCCAGGCCCAACCCGCGGCCCCGGTCACCATCACGCAGCCGGAACAGGTAGTGGACGCGCGCCCCAACAGGCAGCCGGCCCCCGTGGCGGAGGAACACATTCCGGATGCGACTCCGGTGGCAGGTCCTGCGCGCCACATCGTGCGCACGGGAGATACCTGGGAACGCGTCGCGCGTGACAACCAGGTGGCCGTCAATGACCTGAAAGCCGTCAATCCCAAAGTGCAGCGCCTTGTCAGCGGAAGCACGCTCGTCATCCCGGCACGGCCCGGAGACAAACTTGAACCGGAAAAGCCCGCCGCGGAGGAAATGGAGCCGGAAGGCGTGCCCCACATCGTGAAGAAAGGGGAAACCCTCTCCGTAATCGCCCGCAAATATAAAATGAACTGGCGCGCCCTCCAGAAATTCAACAAGATGAATGACCGGGACGTAGCGCGTCTCAAGATTGGGCAAAAAATCATGATCCCCAAAAAGTAGGCCTCTTCCTGCCCTTCCGCCGCCATGTCTTCCAAAGTCTGCATGATTCTGGTCTGGTTCTTCGTCATCTGCCTTCTGGTCGTAGGCCTGGTGATGGTATCCAGCACGGCGGCGTGGGCGGAAGAAACCAAGCACCCGTACGAACCCCTGTTCAAGCAGACCGCCTTTGCCTGCGCCGGTCTGGTGGGGGCCATGATTCTTTCCCGTATAGATTACCGGATATGGAGGAAATATATCTGGTGGATTCTTGGAGGGGCCTGCTTTCTGCTGGTTCTGTGCTATGTGCCCGGCATCGGGAAGGAAATCAACGGGGAACGCCGCTGGATCACCATCGGCATGCAGTTCCAGCCCAGCGAATGCGCCAAACTCTGCATGATGATGGCCCTGGCCAACTGGCTGGCCCTGTACCGGGACCGCACCACCTCTTTCTGGTGGGGGTTTGTGATGCCCGGCCTTATCTTCGGCCTTCCTCTTGCCCTGATTCTCTTTGAAAAGGATATGGGGACCTCCGTAGCCCTGGCCCTGGCCGCGTTCTGCGTCATGTTTGTGGCCGGGACGCGCAAAATTTACCTGGGCGGAGCTTTCGCCCTGGCCGGAACGGCCCTGTACGTTCTGGTGCAGAGCAACGCCAACCGCCTGGAACGTTTCCTGGCCTGGAAAGACCTGGACGCCCACCGCCTGGGCGCCGGCCTCCAGCAATACCGGGCTTCCATCGCCCTGTCCCGTGGAGGGCTGGACGGGGTGGGCCTGGGAAACAGCGCGGAAAAGCACGGCACGCTTCCCTTTGCCCATACGGACTTCATTTTCGCGCCGCTGGGAGAGGAATTCGGCTTTTACGGGACCATGTTCGTCCTGCTTTGCTATTTCCTGATGACGTATGCCGGCATCGGCGTAGCCATGCAGTGCCGGGACGCCTATGGACGGTTTCTGGCCGTGGGGATCGTCGCCACCATTTTCTGTCCCGCCATCCTGAACATCGCCGTGGTAACCAACGCCGTGCCCAACTCCGGCCTGCCGCTGCCCTTCATCAGCTTCGGGGGCACCAACCTGGTTTTTACGCTGGCTGCCCTGGGCATGCTTACCAGCATCCAGAGATTTTCCACCGGAGCCCAGCCCAATTGTGAAATCACCCGCAAAGACGAACGCTCCATTGACGTAAGATTATGACTGAACCCTCTCTCAAACATCCCCCCCTGAACATCGTGATCGCCTGCGGCGGCACGGGAGGGCACCTTTTTCCCGGCATAGCCGTAGCCCAGGAACTTAAAAAGCGCGGTCATCGCGTCACGCTCCTCATCTCCCAGAAGAAAGTGGACGCCCAGGCCAGCAAAAATTACGGGGATCTCGATTTCCGCACCATTGAGGCCATCGCGATGCCCAAAATCCCATCCCTGGCCCTGCTGGGCTTCGGCGTCAGGCTGTATCAGGCCGTCCGTTTCAGCCGCAGTCTTCTGGATGAGGTGGAAGCGGACGTCGTCATCGGCATGGGGGGGTTCACTTCATTCCCTCCCGTTTACGCCGCCCACCGCAAGAGAATCCGCACCTACGTGCACGATTCCAACGCGCTGCCCGGAAAGGCCAACCGCATGACCGCCAAATTCTGCACGAACGTGCTGCTGGGCATTGAAGAAGCCGGGCACTACTTCAATCCCGCCAAATGCATTGTCACCGGCACCCCGGTACGCCAGGAAATGGTGGCCCGGAAAGACAAAAACGAATCCAGGGCGGAACTCAATCTGCCCCGGGACCGCCGCGTGGCCCTGGTGATGGGCGGTTCCCAGGGGGCCAGGAATCTGAACTCCCTGGTCATTGAAGCCGCCCGTCAATGCGCAGACCTGTGCGACTTCCTCATCATCACCGGCTCCGCGGACTTTGCGCGCGTCAGCCAGCTGACGGCGGACATGCCCCACGTGCACGTCATTGAATTCTGTTCCGCCATGGCTGCCGCGTACGCCGCAGCGGATGTGGTCATTTCCCGTTCCGGGGCATCCAGCCTGACGGAACTGGCCCACATGGGGAAGGCCGCCCTGCTGGTTCCCTACCCCTTCGCCGCAGACGATCACCAGGCGCACAATGCACGCGTTTTCGCGGCCCACGGAGCGGCGCGCATGATGCGTGAAAACACCCTCACGCCGGACGATATTACGGCCTTTCTGAATGAAGTACTCAAGGATTCTTCCCTGCTGGCCTCCATGAATGAATGTGCTTTACGTCTGGACATGCCTGATGCAGTATCCCGCATCGCCAACGTCATTGAACATACGTCCCATGCAGCCCCCCATGATTGAGACCTTACGCAAACGACTGACAGACAGGGAACACCCGGCACGCCTCCATCTCATTGGAGTAGCCGGGTCAGGCATGTCCGGCCTGGCGCTCATGCTGATGGAAATGGGGCACCGGGTGAGCGGCTGCGACCGGGTGACCAGCGCGGAGACCGAACGGCTCCAAAGCCTGGGACTGTCTTTTTCCTGCCCGCATTCCGCAGACGCCGTTTCCGATGCGGAAATTGTCATTTATTCCAGCGCCATCCGGGCGGACAATCCGGCCCTGGCGGCAGCGCGCAAGCTGAATATTCCCTGCATGCGCCGCGCGGAATGCCTGGCGGCCATTCTGAACGGGAAGAAAGGAGTCGTGGTCTCCGGCACGCATGGAAAAACCACCACTTCAGCCCTCTGCGCGCACCTGATGAGGGAAGGCCGCATGCGTCCGTGCCACTATGTGGGGGCGGAAATTCCCGTGCTGGGAACCAACGCCCACTGGAATGAAGACAGCGAATACCTGGTGGCGGAAGGGGACGAAAGCGACGGCACGCTGGTCAATTACATTCCGGAGCACAGCATTGTCCTCAACATTGAACCGGAACACCTGGACCACTACAGGGATCTGGATGAAATCAAGGCCGTGTTCGACCAGCTTTGTTCGCAGACGCGCGGCAAGATTATCTATTGCCGCGCGCATCCCGGCGCTGCGGATGTCTGCGCCAAATACCCCAATTCCATTTCCTACGGCTGGTCCGATGCGGACTATACCGCTACGGACGTGCAGGAACGCCGCGGCCGCACCCTGTTCACCGTATTGAAGGGGAAAGAGGAACTGGGCCGCGTGGAACTGGGCATCCCCGGACGCCACAATGTCCTGAATTCCCTGGCCGCGATTGCGCTGGCAACGGAACTGGGCGTGGATTTCCCGGCGGTGACGCGGGGCCTGGCCTCCTTCGCGGGAGCCAAACGGCGCTTTGAAACCAAATATCTTTCCTCCTCCATCCGGATTGTGGACGACTACGGCCACCACCCCACGGAGATAGCCGCCACGCTCCAAACTGCCCGTTCCCTCCAGCCGAACCGTCTGGTAGTTTACTTCCAGCCGCACCGCTACACGCGCACGCAGCTCCTAGCGGATGACTTCGGCAAGGTGCTTCAGGAAGCGGACCTCGTTTTTGTGGCGGATGTGTATCCCGCCAGCGAACTGCCCATTGAAGGGGTAAGCGGGCAGACGATCATTAACGCCATGCACAGGCACGGCCCTGTGGAAACCCGTTACCTTCCCGACCTGGGCACAGCCCACCATGCCATTGGCAACGAACTGAAACCGGGAGACCTGTTCCTGACGCTGGGAGCCGGGAACGTTCATGAATGCGGCATGCGCATCGCGCGCGACCTGGCCCTGCTGGAAGACCTGGAACGCACTGCGGGCGGCTCTCTGGAAGGCAAGCTGTACGAACCCATGTCACGCCATACGACCATGGGGGTAGGCGGCTGCGCCCAATACTGGCTGGAACCTTCCACCTTCTCCGGAATGCAGGCTGCCGTCAATTATTGCCGGGACAGGAATATCCCCGTCCACGTCATTGGCCGCGGCTCCAACATCATTGTCAGGGACGGAGGCCTGCGCGGCGCCGTCATCCACCCCTCCGGGGGAGAATTCGATGTGCTGGAAATCCAGGGGAACCGCCTCACCGCCGGAGCGGGCGTGCGGCTGAAAAAACTGGTTTCCGCCGCTGTCCAGAACGGCCTTGGCGGCCTGGAATGGATGGACGGCATCCCCGGCAACGTGGGGGGAAGCCTCCGCATGAACGCCGGAGCCATGGGCACGGACATGGTCAACAACCTCGTCTCCGTCACCTGTCTGGATGAAGACGGGGAAATCCGCAGCCATACAAGGGAAGAATTGAACGCCCAGTACCGTTCCATTCCGGACCTGGTCCACAACTTTGTGCTTCAGGCCGTGTTTGAGGCGCGGCCCGCCCCTGCGGAAGAAATGGAACGGCTTCTGGAGGCGGCGCGGGCCAAGCGGAAGCTTTCCCAGCCCGTCGGGGCCAGCGCCGGCTGCATCTTCAAGAACCCGCCGGAAATCCCGGCAGGCAGGCTCATTGATGAACTGGGGCTGAAAAGCGCCTGCGTGGGAGACGCCTGCGTATCAGACGTGCACGCCAATTTTATCATCAACCGGGGTCATGCCAGAGCGAGGGACATCACCATCCTGATCGACATGATCCGCAAGGAGGCTATGGAAAACCGCGGCATCGACCTGAAATCGGAAGCCCAGGTCATCGGAGACCGGGACCCCCAGTTTTAACCCACTCACTATTTATTCCCATATGAACACTCTCAAGCGCGACCTCAAAATCGCCCTCCTGCTCGGCGGCCCGGGGGCAGAACGGGAAGTATCCCTCGTTTCCGGCAACTCCGTTTACGACGCCCTGTGCCGGGCCGGATTCACCGATGTAACGAAGGTGGACGTGCACGGCCCGGATTTCCGGCTGCCGGAAGGCACGGAGCTGGCCTACAACATTATCCACGGCACGTTCGGCGAGGACGGAACCCTTCAGGCTATTCTGGAAGAACGCGGCATTCCGTACACAGGGGCCGGCTCCCGTGCCAGCGCCCTGTGCTTTGACAAATCCGCATCCAAGAAAGTATTTCTGGATGCGGGGGTTCCTACACCGCAAGCGGAGATTCTGGACTGTTCCAACGGCATTGTGATGCCGTCCCTTCCCCTGCCCTTCGTCATTAAGCCTCCCTGCGAGGGCTCCAGCGTGGGCGTCCACATCGTCCGCAGGCAGGAGGATGTGCTCCCCGCCATGGAGGAAGCCGTAACCCACGGCACCACCGTATTGGTGGAAGAGTTCATTCAAGGCAAGGAACTGACGGTCGGCATCCTGGACGGGAAAGCCCTTCCCGTCATTCATATCTGCCCCCGCTCCGGCTTCTACGACCTGAGCAACAAATACCCGTGGATGAATATGGGCGGCGGCACGGATTATATCTGCCCGGCGGATCTCCCGGAAGAAACCGCCGCCAAGGTGCAGGAAGCGGCCCTGAAAGCCTACAAGGCCGCCGGCGTGGAAGTGTACGGCCGCGTGGACGTCCTGCTGCGCGAAGAAGACGGCGCCCCCTTCGTGCTGGAAATCAACACCATTCCCGGCATGACCCCTTCCAGCCTGCTTCCCAAGGCTGCGGCGGCCTCCGGATGGCCCTACGAAAACCTTTGCGAAAAAATAGCGGAATTATCGCTAGCCACCCCCCGTAAATAACGTAATATCTGACAGAGGGCGGGGAGTCGCCCCCGCACCCCCCGATGTCGCACAAAGCCACAACGCCAGTCCCCCGTTCCGCCAAAAGGCCGGAAATGCTTCTTCTGGAACGGGAGGCCAGAAGAGAGACCATCGAACGCAAGGGCAAAAACTACCGTTTTTGGCTCTTCCGGCGCAAGCTGTACCACACTGTCACCGTTTATGCGCTTATTTTCGGCCTGATCGGGGCGATCGTTTTTCTCTGGAAAGATTATATCCTCAAATACGACTGGCTTTCCATCGACACCGTCACCCTGAAAAGCAACGGCATTTTCAACTCTGAAGAGGCCTTTTCCGTCATGGGCATAGGTCCGCAGGACAATATTTTTTCCATAGACGCCGAAGAGCTGGAACAGCGCCTGGAAAAATGTCCCGCCATCCGCCGGGCTTCCGTCAAGCGCCAGATATCCTCCAACCCCACGCTGCTGGTGGACATTGACGCGCGCATCCCCGTAGCCTGGATTGACTGCCCGGAACTCGGAATTCACCCGGGAGACGCCAAATACGGCGCTTTGGCAGACAAGGAGGGCGTTATCTTCCCCTGCATGGAGCAAGTCCACATGCCTTATATCCGGGAAAAGCGCATGCCTTCCGTGACGCTCAGGCCGCCCAGTTCCGGCAAACTCAGCTATGGCGTCAGCATCCGGGAACTGGAAGCGCCCATGAAACTGATTGAGCTGCTTTCCGGCACAGTAACGGAATACCTCCCCAGCATCGTCTCCATCACGACACCCAACGACTGGTCTTTCTGTGTGCGTTTTACTAATGACTGCCAGGCTACTTTCAGCCACTACGGCTTGGAACACCAGGTGGAAAAATTGTCCCGCGCCCTCCGGCACGCACGCCAGACGCACCGTAAAATCAGTTCCATCAACCTGATTCCGGAGCACAACATTCCCGTCATCTTTGACGATTCCTACGAAGATATTCCCCTCGCGGAGCCCATTGCAGAATAATGCTGCCCGGACGCTCTCCGGAAAAGACGGGTTCTTCCCCGGTTCCAGACTTCTTTTCCTCTCCCGTTCCCCGGTTTTCCCTAATTTCCAGCCGAACGGGACACCCGGTTTTCACAAGATTCTCCCCATGTCAGAATTCTGTTCTTTCTCAATGGGGAATGCGTCTGTGAAGACCTACAGAACACTTGCCAATAAAGCTGTGCCGGCTATACTGTGCCACAATATATGAGCAACGAAACACCTTTATCCCCCGAAGCGGAAAAACTGGCGGCAGCCCGCAAGCGCAACCTTGACCTGGCCCTCTCCCAAATCCAGAAAGACTTCGGCGAAAACGCCATTATGCGCCTTGGAGACAACGCCAAAATGGAAGTGGACGTCATTCCCACGGGCAACCTCCTGATTGACCGCGCCCTGGGTGTGGGCGGCTTTGCCCGCGGCCGGATTGTGGAAATCTACGGCCCGGAATCCTCCGGTAAAACCACACTGACCCTGACGGCTATCGCTCAGGCCCAGAAATCCGGAGGCCTGGCTGCGTTCATTGACGTGGAACACGCGCTGGATCCCCAGTATGCCGCCCGCCTGGGAGTGAACCTGGACGACCTGCTGGTTTCCCAGCCAAGCTCCGGCGAAGAAGCCCTGCAAATCTGCGAGGCTCTTGTCCGCTCCAACGCCATTGACGTCATCGTGGTGGACTCCGTGGCCGCACTGGTCACCAAGCAGGAGCTGGAAGGAGAAATCGGGGATTCCACGGTAGGAGCCCAGGCCCGTTTGATGTCCGCCGCCCTCCGCAAGCTCACCAGCTTCATCTCCAAGGCCCGCACCGTCTGCATCTTCACCAACCAGATCCGTGAAAAAATCGGCGTTATGTTCGGCAGTCCGGAAACCACCCCCGGCGGCCGCGCCCTGAAATTCTACGCCTCCGTACGCGTGGACATCCGCCGCACCGGCCAGATCAAGGGCAGCGACGGCGTTGTGGCCGGAAACCGCACCAAAATCAAGGTAGTTAAGAACAAGGTAGCCCCTCCCTTCACGGAATGCGAATTCGACATCATGTACAATGAAGGCATCTCCTCCGTGGGCAGCCTGCTGGACCTGGCGATGGAATATGACATCATCCAGAAGCGCGGTTCTTGGATCAGCTATAACGGCAGCCAGATCGCCCAGGGCCGCGACGCCGCCAAGGAAGCCCTCAAATCCAACCAGGAGCTGTACGCGGAAATTGAAGAACAGGTCAAGGCCAAAATGGACGAGAAGACCGCCAAATAATCCCGCCTGTTCCCGCCCCCTCACCGCCATTCCAGGGCGGCTCCCCCTCCCGGGAGCCGCTTTTTTTCTTTCCGGAAACAGAAGCGCAAAAGAATCTTTCATGGGAACTTTTCCCTTGTGCGTCATGAAAAATCCGTTAGTCTGGATGTGATATCTTCCTATGTATCCGACCTCTCGCACATCATTTGCAGCCGTGCTCGGCGTTGTGGGCATGTTTCTGCTGACGTTGTCCACGGCCTTCGGATGGAATCCGGAAATCATTAATGGAGTGCAGTATATTCCGATGTCCGAGGTGCGCACCCATTACAAACTGACCAGGGAACGCACGGAAGGGCGTCAGAAAGTTTACGAGGTGCCGGAAAAGGTTCAAATCCGTATCCAGGCGCGCAGCCAGGATATGTTCATGAACAACATGAAGTTCGTGCTGTCCTATCCTGTGGCTGACCATCCCTCCAAGGGGTTGATGGTTTCCAATATGGACCTGCACAAAATCATTGATCCGGTTCTGCGTCCCACTTACATCGCCAACCGCCGCAGTTTCAACACAGTAGTCATTGATCCCGGCCACGGCGGACATGACAGCGGCACGCGCAACCGCATCAACAGGGAAGCGGATATCAACCTCTCCGTGGGCAAAAAACTGCGCGATCGCCTCAAAGCCATGGGCTACCAGGTGGTGATGACCCGTGACACGGACAACTTCATTGCCCTCCAGGACCGCGTCCGCATTGCCAACAGGCACAACAACGCCATCTTCATCAGCATCCACTTCAATGACGGGGGCTCCTCTGCCCGCGGGGTGGAAACCTTCACGCTGGCGCCCGCGGGCACTTCCTCCTCCATGTCCCGCAATATCCGCCACGACGCTCTGCAGGGCAACGCCCAGGACAGCATGAACATCGCCCTGGCTACAGCCGTTCAGGGGCACATGCTGAAAGGGCCGCTTGCCATCAAGGAGGGCATTTCCATGGTGGACCGCGGCATCAAGCGCGCGCGCTATTCCGTGCTCTGCACCATCAAGCATCCCGCCATTCTGGTGGAAGGCGGTTTCATGTCCAACCCGCAGGAGGCCCTGCTTATCGCCACGGAGCGCTATCAGAATTTCATGGCCTCTTCCCTGGCCGCCGCCGTGCATCAATACCGCACCGCCCTTGGCCAGCAAGTGCGCAGAACGCGCTGAGTTCCCTAACTGTCCCGGGGCCTCCCTTCAGCAGCATGAACATCATCCGCATTCCCGGCCTGGCAGATTACCAGGAAACCCTGCGGCTCCAGGAACAACTGGTTCAGGCTCATCAGGAAGATCCGGACAGGGAAAACGACCTGTTGCTGCTGGAACATGCCGGGGTTTATACCATCGGACGCACGCGGAATCATGCCAGCCTGCACCCCGGTTCCGTGCTTCCCTTTCCCGTTCATGAAATCAACCGCGGCGGCCAGGCCACCTACCACGGCCCCGGCCAGCTGGTCGGATACCCCATTACGGACCTGAACCGCTACGGCAGGGATCTGCACCGCTACGTCACCACCCTGGAACATACTCTGATTGAAACCTGTGCCCGGTTCGGCGTGCAGGCCCGCATCCGGGAAGGGCTGGTAGGCGTCTGGGTGGAAAACCGCAAAATAGCCTCCATCGGCGTCGGGGTGAAAAAATGGATTGCCATGCACGGCTTCGCCCTCAATGTAACCCGGGAATCCCTGCCTCCCTTCCTTGCTATTACCCCCTGCGGCATCCAGGGCGTGCAAATGACCTGCCTGGAGGATGAAATGTCCTCCCCCCCGCCGGAAGGAAACCTGTTGAAATGTTTCGGAGACGTTTTTGCAGCACTGTGGGAAGAAAAATTTCACCGGCATTAAAAGAATCCGGAACGTGCAGAGGGCACGAAAACCATCCTTTCCTTAAAGGCGGAAAGGCGCCAAAGGCTGGAAAGAGGCCCAATCAGACCATGAATGCAGAGGAAATGTTCAAAAAAACGCCTTCTGTAAGACACAGACCGTGTCAGCAATACGTCCTTGCATCTTGACGCGGTTCCCGAACGGACGGATGCTTATGTCAGCTATGGGGAAAACGCTTTTCCAAAAAATCTGGGACGCTCATACCGTCGGCATCCTGCCGGATGGGAGAACGCAAATATTCATCGCCACGCACCTGCTGCATGAAGTCACTTCTCCGCAGGCTTTCGGAATGGTCCGGGACCTGGGCCTGACCGTGCGTCACCCGGAACGTACCTTTGCCACCGTGGACCACATCATTCCCACGGACAACCAGGCGGAACCGTTCGCGGACGCCACGGCGGACGCCATGATCAGGGAACTGCGCCGGAACTGCGCTGAAAACGGCATCCGCTTTTTCGACATTCCCACCGGACTCCAGGGCATCGTGCATATGGTGGGGCCGGAACTCGGCATCACCCAGCCGGGCATGACTATCGTATGCGGAGACTCCCATACGGCCACGCACGGGGCCTTTGGCTCCATTGCCATGGGCATCGGCACCACGCAGGTGCGCGATGTGCTGGCCACGCAGACCCTGGCCCTCAGTCCGCTCAAGGTGCGCCGCATCAATGTGAACGGGAAACTGGCCCCCGGCGTGCGCGCCAAGGATGTGGCCCTGCACATCATCGGCCTTCTGGGAGCCAAGGGCGGCCTGGGCTTCGCCTATGAATACGGCGGCGACGTCATTGACGCCATGAGCATGGACGAACGCATGACCCTTTGCAACATGTCCATTGAAGGCGCGGCGCGCTGCGGCTACGTGAACCCCGACCAAACCACGGTGGAATACATCAAAGGACGCCTGTTCGCCCCCACCGGCGCGGACTGGGACAAAGCCGTGGAACGCTGGCTGGGCTTCGCCTCCGACGCGGATGCGGAATACGATGAAATCGTGGAAATTGACGGGGCCTCCATTGAGCCTACGTTGACATGGGGCATTTCTCCGGACCAGAATACGGGCATCAGCGGCAGCACGCCCAACCCTTCCGACGCCGCGAACGACGATGAACGGAAGATGATCAACGAAGCGCTGGAATACATGAAATTCCCCGCGGGCATGCCTCTTAAAGGGCTGCCGGTTCAAGTGTGCTTCGTAGGTTCCTGCACCAATGGCCGCATTTCAGACTTCCGGGAAGTGGCCGCCCTCATCAAGGGTCGCCATGTGGCCCCCGGCATCAGGGCTCTGGCCGTTCCCGGTTCCCAGATGACTGCCCGGCAATGCGAGGAAGAAGGCATCGCGGACATTTTCCGTGAAGCCGGATTTGAATGGCGCCTGGCGGGCTGTTCCATGTGCCTGGCCATGAATCCGGACAAACTCCAGGGAGACCAGCTTTGCGCCAGCTCCTCCAACCGGAACTTCAAGGGACGGCAGGGAAGCCCCACCGGACGCACCCTGCTGATGAGCCCGGCCATGGTGGCCGCCGCCGCTCTGACCGGGAAAGTCTCTGATGCCCGCGAAGTATTCTCCCTGAATTAACTTTCCAATTTTCTCCTTATGTCTCTGACCCAATTCACCTCCATCACCGGCACCTGCGTTCCCGTCCCGGGACCGGACATGGACACGGACCGCATCATCCCTGCCCGCTTCCTCAAATGCATCACGTTTGACGAACTGGCGGGAGTCATGTTCTGGGACGAACGCTTCGACGAAAACGGGCAATCCAAATCCCACCCGGTGGACGATCCCCGCTTCAAAGGGGCTTCCATCATTCTGGGCGGCTCCAACTTCGGCTGCGGTTCTTCCCGCGAACACGCCCCGCAGACTATCAAGCGTTCCGGCATCAAAGCCGTCATCGCGGAGTCTTTCGCGGAAATCTTCTTCGGCAACAGCACCGGCATCGGTTTGCCCTGCGTGTGCGCGTCTGCCGCCGATATTGCCGCTCTGGCACGGCACATTTCCGATCACCCGGAAACGGAAGTGACGATTGACCTCCTGAACATGACAGTTTCCTGGAAGGAAGGCTCCTTCCCCATCCGGATGCCGGCGGAAGCCCGCGAAGCCCTGACCCGGGGCCGATGGGATTCCATTGCGGAACTGCTTGTCAACATGGACGCCGTAGAAAAGAAAAACGAAGAACTGCCCCGGGTCTCAGCCTCCTGCTGATTCGGCATTCACCTTTTTCCTCCCCTTCTACCCCCTTCCCCATATGATTTTCAGAATTACAGACTACGTCCACTACGGCACGCTGGACAACCGCGAACGCGGAACCGTCCATCTTACGCTGCAGCTCATGGGGATGCCTCATCCGGTAAACATCACCCTGCAGGGGGACTGCCTCCAGGATCTGGCCGGTTGCGTGATTGACTTCAGGAATCCCTCTCCCCAAATGCTTCCTGCGGAACTTACCCAGATCCCGGAACATATCCAGGGGGTGGTGGGAGATATGACGGCCAGCCGGCGCATGCCTGTCAAAGGCAGGAAAACCATGGAAAACGCCCTGTATCTGGAATGGTTCACCAGCCACCACGATATGGTGCTGCTGGAAAGTACGGCCTTCTCCATCAAAGTCTCCCTTCCCGAATGGATAATGGATTCCTGCGAAGAACAGGCCCAGATCATGGCGAACCAGCAGATGCTGCGGACTCAGGTAAAGGAATGGTCCAGGGCCTATTCCAACCACCAGGAGGACGGCAACCTGCCCGACCACCACTGGGACAAACGCCTGCGGGAAGCGGAAGCCATCGCCATCGCCTACCAGGAGGTATTCCAGAAATACAGGCTGAACCCCAGCGGCGACATCCGTGTGGCTTTTGTCATGGGCTGGGACGAAGTGCTGGACAACATCGCCCAGTCGGAAGAAACGGGGACGCCCTGCTCCTGCAAAAGCACCGGCATGCTCAGCCTGTTTGACATTCTCAACGAACAGGAGGCCCAGGAAGTGCAGTCCTGCATGTTCCACCCCCTTTTCCAGCAGGTGATGGAGCTGACGGACCTGTGCCAGCACCGGTTCAGCCGGGAAATCAACAAAGCCCAGAGAAACAGGACAGGGCCGCCGGAACCCCTGAACCAGATTTTTTACTGCATCCGCTACATCACCCCTCGCATTCTTTCCTGCCTCCTCCAGGAGAAGGAGGACGTTGCGGACTACTGCACCATGGCCGCCCGCATGGCCCTGTGCGTGGAACAAACGCGCCAGACGGTAGCTGCGCTGGACAACTGCGGCTGCCAGGTGGACGGCGAAGTGGCGGAACGTTTTTCATCCCTGCTGGAGGAAGTCAATTCCTTCCAGGAAAGCCTGGCAACCCAAAGCCGCAAAAGCAACCTGTAACAACAACACCTTCTCTGGCAACACAATCTTCATCTTTGCGTATGATACATTCCCATACCTGTTTTCAAGGGCTGTGCGCAGTCCTAGCCGCCGCCGCTCTTTCCCACGCGGATGAGCCGGCTGTCTCCATTTCGGACTTCGGGGTGGACAAAGTCATGTCCGGCCCCGTCGTTTCCATCAATGACCAGTACAAGGGCGTCGTGAAAATTGAAGTGGATTCTCTGACGCCCGATTATGCCACCCCATGGAACGCCGGCCGGTACCAGAGCAGTTTTGGCACCGGTTTCCTGATCGGGGAAAACGCCTTCATGACAAATGCCCACGTCGTCAGCAACGCGGAACGCATTTACATCTCCATGTACGGAGATTCCCGCAAAATCCCCGCCAGGGTCAAATTCATCGCTCATGACGCGGACCTGGCCCTGCTGGAAGCGGCCCCCCCTCACTCCTTCAAAGGCATCAAACCCTTTGAATTCAGTAAAAGCCTGCCTCATCTGGAAGACGAGGTAAGGGTGATCGGCTACCCTATCGGCGGCAACAGGCTTTCCGTCACGCGCGGCGTGGTCTCCCGCATTGATTTCACCGCGTACGCCCACCCCCGCAACGCGGAACACCTGACCATCCAGGTGGACGCCGCCATCAATCCGGGCAACAGCGGCGGCCCCGTCCTGATGGGGAACAAAGTCATCGGCGTGGCATTCCAGGGCCTGAACAACGCCAACAACACGGGGTACGTGATTCCAACCCCCGTCATCCGCCACTTTCTGGAAGACATCAAGGACGGTGTTTATGACGGTTACGTGGACATGGGCATTCAGGCTGCGCCCATCCTGAACCCGGCCATGCGCAAGGCGTTCGGCCTGCCGGACGATGAAAAAGGCGTCCTGATCGGCAAGGTGCTCAAGGGGTCCTCCGCCGACGGCGTGCTCCGCAACGGGGACCTGCTGATGAAAGTGGACGGCTATGATGTGGACAGTTCCGCCATGATTGAACTGGACGGCCAGAAAATCAGCATGAAAGAACTCATTGAGCGCTGTTTTAAAGACGACCGGCTCCCGCTGGATATCATTCGCGACGGCAAGCCCATGAAGGTGGAAATGGTGATGAAGCCATCCCCCTCCAGAGACCTTCTGATGGCGGAATACGATAAAATGCCCCGCTACGTCGTCTTTGGAGGCCTGGTGTTCCAGCCCATCCAGCGCAACGTGCTCGCGGCGGCGGACATCTCCATGCTGGACGTTGCACTGGACATCCGGAATTACCAGGAAGACGGCGGCTGCGTGGACCATGAAGACATGGTCATCATCACCAAAGTGCTGGATGATGAGGTAAACGCGCGTCTGTCCGGCTCCATTTCCAATTCCATTGTGGAAAAAATCAACGGCGTAAAGGTTAAAGGCCTTACCCACGCCTACGAACTCCTTTACCCGGAGAACATGCCGGAATACGTCGTCATCGAACTGAAAAACGGAGAGCGCCCCCTCGTCTTTGAAGGCAAGGCCATGGAGACGGCCAACAAGCGCATCTCCAAAACCTACAATATCCCGAAAAACGCCCGCCTGGACAGCGCCATTCCCGGCCGCCAGCCTGGCCGCAACACTACTCCCGCCCGTTAACCGCCATGAAAATTCTTTCCACTTTTTTCCTTGGTTCCCTGATGTTGCTCGGCGGCTGCCAGCCGCGCGAAGCCGGACGAACCGCTCCCGAACCCCAGCCTGAACAACAGACGGAAACGCCTGCGGAACAGGTGGAGGAAACGCCCGCGCCGGCCCCGCTTCCCTCCCCCACCGGCTCCATGGTCGGCATTAACGCCACCAATCAGGGCTATGCCATGATTCAGCCGTGGAGCAAGGAAAACCCGGCGTACAGCCAGGGCTTCGGCATTTATCTGGGAGACGGCAATATCCTGACGGCAGCCAACATCGTTTATTCCGCCAGCTTCGTGGAAGTGACCTCCGCGGACGGCTCCCAGACGGTTCCCGTGACCGTAACCGCCTTTGACCCGGAAGCCAATCTTGCCCTTCTGCGCCTGAAAAACGGAAAAGATGCCGCTTTTCTGGACAAACTAGTTCCCGTTGCATTGGGGAAGGCTCCCCGCCTGGGCGACAAGGTAACCTTCTGGCAATTCAATGGCGACGGCCTTCCCATCACTACCTCCGGAACCCTTCTGGCGACGGAAAGCGCCTGCCCGTTCACGAACGGGGAACCGTTCGTCCTGTATAACGTCAAATCCTCCGTCACTCCCCTGAAAGGCGGCGCAGGCAACCCCGTCATGAGGGGCAATGAACTTGTGGGCCTCAGCGCCAGCTGCGATCCCTCCGCACAGAAAGTGCTGGCCGTAACCCATACCATGATTTCCCGGTTCCTGGAACAAGCCCGGGCCGGCAATTACACCGGTTTCCCGGCGGACGGCACCCAGGTCACGGAACTGACCGACCCCGTCTTCCGCAAATTCCTGGGCCTGCCTGAAACTGGCGGCGGCTTTTACGTGGTGAAACTGCCTGTTTACGGCTCCTTCTACAAAGCCGGAGTACGTCCCGGAGACGTGGTGGAAAGCGTCAACGGCATCCCTCTGGACAGCAAAGGTTTAATTAAGGATCCCGCCCTGGGCCCCGTTTCCGCCAACTTTCTGTTCCGAGACTCCGCCAAGCCGGGGGATACCATTACGCTGGGCATCCGCCGCAAGGGAAAGGACGGCTCCAGCCAGCCCATGACGCTGGACGTCAAACTGGACAGGAGCGCCCTTGAAGGGGACTTGGTCAATCCGGCCCCCTTCATCTCCAATCCGCCCTACCGCATTTACGGAGGTCTGGTATTTGTCCCGCTGACGGGAGCCCTGATGGGAGAAATCAACAAGCTCAGCAAGAACCATCCCCCCCTCAACCTGGTGGAAGCCACTCAAAAGAAAGAGGACATACGGAAAAAAGGCGTGGATGAAATCGTGGTCTTCCTGATGGCCCTGCCCACGCAGGCTACACTGGGATACGCCCAGATGAGCCCTTCCATTGTGGAAAAAGTCAACGGCGTGCAGGTGAAAAGCTTCAAGCACCTCAACCAGCTTCTGGACCTTCCCGCTCCCGGCGGCACGCACCGCATCGAAGTGACCCAGCAGCCGTACACCATGTACATGTCCCAGAAGGAAGCTGCCAAAGCGGACCGATTCATCCAGATGAGGGCCGTTCCCGTGCTCCGCAGGGACTAGGAATCCGCGAGCCATGTTCACTTGCAGCCCTCCTGGCATGTCACTTCACACGCTGAATATCCGGCTTGATTTTCCCTACAGGACAGGCTTTACCCATGGAGCCTTCCGCCCGGAAAACGATGCTCTGGCCAGCCTGATGGAACAGAGGCCCGGAAGCCGCGTTCTCGTTCTCCTGGAAAAAGGGCTGGAACAGTTTTATCCTCAGCTTCCGGCAAACATTGACCGCTATTTTGAAAAAAATGCCGGGGTGCTGGCCTATGCCGGCTGCCGTTCCGTTCCGGGCGGGGAGGAAGCCAAAACAGGTTTTTCCGCATGGGAAACGGCCCTGCGCCACATTGTGGAAGCAGGCATTGACCGCCATTCCTATATCATAGCCGTGGGCGGCGGAGCGTTTCTTGACGTAGCAGGCTTTGCCGCCACCACCGCCCATCGCGGCATCCGGCTGTTGCGCATCCCCACCACCACCCTCTCCCAGGCAGACTCCGGAGTAGGTGTCAAAAACGGGATCAATTTCATGGGCCGGAAAAACTATCTGGGCACCTTCGCCGTTGCGTGGGCCACGCTTGACGACTTCCTGTTCCTCCATTCCCAGCCCCTCCCCCTGAAAAGAGCCGGGCTGGCGGAAGTAGTGAAAGTGGCGGTGGTGAAAGACGCCTCTTTCTTCAACTGGCTGGAAACGAACGCTTCCGCGCTGGCTGTATGCGAACGGGATGCTCTGGAATATGCCGTGGAGCATTCCGCTCTGCTGCACGCCTCGCACATTGCATGCGGAGGAGACGCCTTTGAACTGGGTTCCAGCCGTCCCCTGGACTTCGGACATTGGGCCGCCCATTACATGGAAACCATGTCCGGTTACATACTGGGGCACGCGGAGGCCGTTTCCGTGGGCATGTGCCTGGATATCCTTTATTCCGTCCGGAAAGGATGGCTGCCTGCCGCGGAGGCGGAAAGAATCATCTCCGTGCTGAAAACCCTGGAACTGCCCGTATTCCACCCCCTGCTTTCCCGCAGGACAGAAAACGGCGCCTGCGAAGTGCTGAAAGGTCTGGAGGCCTTCCGCGAACACCTCGGCGGCCACCTGACGGTACTGATGCTTACCGGAATAGGCCGGGGAAAAGACGTCCATGAGATAGACGCCGCTCTGATGGAGGAATGCATCCGGGAAATGCAGGAAGCCGCCGGATATTCCGTTCAGGAATAACAGCCCTTTCCTTGCTGCCTCCCCGTCAGAAAACAGGCAGAAGCCATCTGGCGTATCACAGAGAAATACCAGCCGGACGGCAGTATGAAAAAAACAACGACGTTTTTCCTTCCCACAATCTCCATATCCTTCTGTTCCGGCAGTTTCCGCAAGGCGGCATTATTATGTGCTGCCGGGCAGCCCATGATGCAAGCCATTTTGCGACTCCCCCTTTTTTCATAACGCGCCGGATTTACTTCTCCTCTTTCAAAAAGAAGATGAAGGAAAAAGCATGAACAGCCTGCCGGATACCTCAAAGAGAAGATCATGCCGTCAACAATGCGGAGGCAGTGGACACGATGCCCCGCTGGAAACAAATCCATTCATCGTCTTTGCAAGGCACGGGAAAACCAAACTGCCGGGAACCGCGTTCCGTTGAAAATTCAGGGAGGTTCTTCCGGAAAACCGTCCCCTTTTAAACCTGTGCGGATAACTCCGCGGGAAACGGAACTTTCCCGTATTCGTCCAAACTGACGCCGGGCCATCCCCATTTACAGACGCGGTACGGCGGCGAGAAGCGCCTGCGTATATTCGTGGGAAGGGGAAGAAAATACTTTGTCCGCCTCCCCGTATTCCACAATGCGGCCTTTGCGCATCACGGCAATGCGGTCCGCGATGTAATGGACCACGGACAAATCATGGGAAATGAATATCATGGTCAGGCTCAAGTCGCGGGCCAGGGCAATAAGAAGGTTCAGAATCTGGGACTGGATGGAAACGTCCAGCGCGGAAACGGGTTCATCCGCGATAACCAGCCTGGGTTCCGGCGCCAATGCGCGCGCAATGGCGACGCGCTGGCGCTGGCCTCCGGAAAATTCATGGGGATACTTGCGCATCAGGGAGGGGCTCAGCCCTACCTTTTCCATCAGTTCCGCCACATCATCCCTCGTCTGGGCAAAAGTTCTTTTACGGCGGCTCTGCAACGCCTCCTTTAATGTTGCATATACCGTAAAACGGGGGTTCAGGGAAGCATAAGGGTCCTGGAAAACCATCTGGAAATCCGGACGACGCTTCCTGACTTCGGATGCGGAAAGAGCCGTCAACTCTTCCCCTTCCAGAAAAATGCGGCCCTCCGTAGGCTTCTGGAGCAGCATCACCGTGCGAGACAGCGTGGATTTGCCGCAACCGGATTCACCCACCAGCCCCAGGATTTCTCCCTTTTCCACGGACAGCGACACCCCGTCCACCGCCACTACGGGGGCAAATTTGCGGGCAGAGAGCAGCCCCTGCACCGCAGGAAAGACAACGCTCACATGATCCAGTTCCAGAAAAGCCATGCCGCCACCCTAACAAGCCTTCCGATGCAAGACAAGACCCCAGCCGCGCCAGTTCCTCCAATATCAGGACATCCATGCGCACCTCCCATGCCGTTTCCCCCACAGAAAAACCAGGACCGGCAATGAACGCCAGCCCCGGCTGGGCATTTCGCATGTCTTCCGGAGCCACCCGGAGCCAGAAGAGTTCATCATCACACACGAGGCTGATAACAGCAAAAGAGGCTGTTCCCCCATTTCCACCGTCCATTGGCCTTTTTGAAGAACCACAATACCGCCAGGAAATATCAGGGATCGCACACAAGGAAAAAACATGCTCCAGCCCAAAAGCGCTCCAAAAACGGCTGCCAGGATGAAGGCCGCAACCAGCAGCAGGGCCGGAGCTTTTCTATCCCGCATATTTTGATAATCCCCTATCCGGATTTCCGGATCCTCCCTGAATCAAATTTATGGATAAATACCCCCATGGAGCCATATCAAACAAAAGAACCGTTCCCCGCAAAGGGAACGGTTCCAGAGATACTCTGACTCAGAGCTTACGCACCGAGCTGGTAGCGGACGAAGGAGGCGACGGAGATATCGTCGCCGAGTTCCTTGCCGGCCTGGTTGAGGAGGGCCTCCACCGTCATCTTTCCGGCAGGGTCCTTCACAAATACCTGGTTCAGCAGGCAGGACTGGGCGTACAGAGCCTTCAGCTTGCCGGGAAGAATCTTTTCCAGCAGGTGTTCGGGCTTGCCTTCCTGAATGAGCTGCTGCTTGGCGATTTCCTGTTCCTCGGCCACGAAGGCGGGATCCAGGCTATCGGAGCTGACGCTCTTGGGAGCGGCGGCGGCGATGTGCAAGGTCAAATCCTTGGCGAGGGCTTTGAACGCATCAGACTTGACGGTTTCTTCCTTGCCGGCCTTGATGGACAGCAGAACGCCCACTTTGCCGCCCATGTGGATGTAGGAGACCACGGCACCGATGCCGTCCGCCGTCAGGCGGGCGAATTTGCGCAGAGCCATGTTTTCGCCAATGGAGCTGCACATGGCCTTGATATATTCTTCCGTGGAGCCTTCCGCCATGGGGACTTGGAGAGCCTCTTCCAGCGTGGAGGCCTTGGAATCCATGAGAGCGTTGGCAACGTCATTCACCAGACCCTGGAACTTGTCCCCCTTGGCGCAGAAGTCCGTTTCACAGTTGAGTTCAAGGATAATGCCGGAGCAGCCGCAGGGAGCCACAGCGGCGCGGATCACGCCTTCCTTGGCGTCACGGTCGGCCTTGGCCGCAGCCTTGGCAATTCCCTTCTCACGAAGATACTTTACGGCGGCATCCATGTCGCCGTTGCATTCGTTGAGGGCTTTCTTGCAATCCATCATGCCGGCGTCCGTTTTGTCACGGAGGGCCTTGACGAGAGCTGCAGTAATTTCTGCCATAGTGTTTCTGTTCTTTCTAAATGGTTGGTTTAGGCTTCGGCGGATGCGCCCTTGCCTTCGTTGATGGCCTTGACAATGCAGTCAAGAATCAGGCGGATGGAACGGACGGCGTCGTCGTTGCCGGGAATCGGGAAGTCGATTTCCTTCGGGTCGGCGTTGGTATCAACCAGAACGCAGACGGGAATGTTCAGGCGGTGGGCCTCGCGGATGGCGATGTCTTCATGGTCGGCGCCGATGGCCACCATGGCGTCCGGAGCGCCGCCCATGTTGCGGATGCCCTGAAGGTTGCGTTCCAGCTTCTGGCGTTCGCGGTCCAGAGCGGCCAGTTCCTTCTTGGACATGCTCTTAAATTCCGGGCTCTTTTCAATCCCTTCCAGATAGACAAGGCGTTCAATGCTCTTGCGGATTGTGCTCATGTTGGTGAGCATGCCGCCCAGCCAGCGGTGGTTGACATAGTACTGACCAGTGGCTTCCGCAGCTTCGCGGACGGCTTCCTGAGCCTGGCGCTTGCAGCCGACGAAGAGGATTTTCTTATTGCGGCGGGCCAGATCAGCCAGGAAGGAGCAGGCCTTGTCCAGGCATTTTTCCGTTTCCTCAAGGTTGATGATATGGATACCGGCCTTGTCCTTGAGAAGGTACTTTTTCATGCTGGGGTGCCATTTGCGGGTTTGGTGGCCCAAATGAACACCGGCTTCAACCATCTGGTTAATCAGATCATTAATCATATATGTATGTAGGTGGCTTTCCTTGCGGCAGGAAAAGCAGTTTTTGGGGACTTCGACGCTTTTTACCCCTCCGATCCCCGTTGTTTAGTTGCGCCGAATCACGCGAGGGACGGGCAATATACTTCCCGCCCCCTCTCTTGTCAAAGCATAAATCATTGATTTACGAAACTATTCCGCCGTTCGCGGAACCTTGTCGCAAGCAAGCTCATGGAGAACTTTGCCATTTCAGCAAAATATCTTATCGCGCAGGCCCGTCAAAACCGTTCCCGGCAGGCTCTCCCATGCCCGTTTTCCAGTATTCCCGTTCCGCTTGCAAATAAAACGCACCGAACGGAGGCAGGATTTTTAACGTTTTCCCATGCCTTGCGGCCAGTTCCGGAGAGGGCATGTCCTCCCGCATATGCTTCCCTTTTCCAATCAGGAACGGCAGCACTACCACCTTTTGCCCCTTTAATCCGGGTAATACCTTTTCCACAGAAGGAAATGCGCCAAAGTATGCAAGCGCCATGTCCGTTCCTTCCGGAAGCAGGAATTTCAACTGCCGGAGGAATTGCGCCGGCTCCGGGGCAGCCTCCCTTCCCGTTACCCCGTGGGCTACCACCAGCAGGGAAGCCTCCCCCTCCAATTCCTTTTGCAAGGCGGCGGCCCTAAAACCAACACCGCCGCATCCCGCTCCCCATACGGGTTTAAAAACAAGTTCCGGATGCTGCCCGCTCCCGGCATACAGCGCACGAAGCAATTCCGGCAATGTCTCCGTCACCGTCACGCCGCTCTGCATGAAGACAGGGTAAACCCAGACTACACCATCGCCCGGAGGCAAATCCGCCGCCGTCAGGCTGCGGAAAGACCCCTGCCAGACACAGTCGCTTGAATATTGAAACTGCTCCGCCACATGCTGCCGCAATTCAGCCCCTGCTTCATCATAGGAAATAAAGAGTTTGTAAATCTTCCTGGGCATTTCGGTAAGACCACTGCGGGGGAACGGCGTTCGGAACATCCTGTCATTTATTCATGCGGAAGTAACGCATGATGGCCGTTTGTAACAAAAAGTCCGGAGGGCGGCAACTCCATACGCTTTTTTCCAATCCATGCTCCCCTCCATTTACACGCACCTATCTAAAAAATATTTACCATATTTATAACAAAATCATTATATCGAATATGAAAAGATACTTCCGGAAAAATAAACCTTCGCCTCCGAATCTCCGCGCGGAGGCAGGATAGCGGCTTGACCGAAAGGCCTGAAACCGTCATGATACAAGGACATACAGGTTTTGTTTTATGTCGTTTTACATTCAATCCGTTGAAATCGGCGGCCCTCGGCCGTTCTACCTTCTGGGCCCCTGCTCTCTGGAATGCGAATCCTTTGTATGGGAGATGGCCCGCTCCATCAAGGCCATCACGGAAAACCTGGATGTCCCGCTGATTTTCAAAGCTTCCTACGACAAGGCGAACCGCACTTCCGTCACCTCTTTTCGCGGTCCCGGCGTGCGGGAAGGCTGCCGCATTCTGTCGGAAATCGGCAGGGAGCTGAAACTGCCCGTCGTTACGGATGTGCATACGGCCCAGGAAGCGGAAATTGCCGCCGAATACGTGGATCTGCTCCAGGTTCCCGCTTTTTTGTGCCGCCAGACGGATCTTCTGGAAGCCTGCGCCAAGAGCGGCCGGCCCGTGAATATCAAAAAAGGGCAGTTCCTGGCTCCGTGGGATACCGTGAACATCGGGGAAAAAATGCGCGCCTTCGGCTGTGACGAATTCATGATGTGCGAACGCGGCACCACCTTTGGTTATAACAATCTGGTGGTGGACATGCGCTCCCTGTACTGGATGAAACAGGAAGGCTTTCCCGTCGTATTCGACGCCACTCACGCAGTTCAGAAACCCGGGGGATTGGGAGGAACCACGGGAGGAGACAGCGAGCTGGCCCCCGTGCTGGCATCCGCCGCCATGGCGACGGGCAGCATTGACGGCGTGTTCATGGAGGTGCACAAAGACCCGTCCAAAGCGCTTTCCGACGGCCCCAACCAAATTCCTCTCCACCTGCTTGAAGGAGTGCTGAAACGCCTTCAGTCCATCCACCAGGCGGTTCAGTCATGATGAAATTATTGTCCACATGCTTTTTGACGGCCGCCCTGTACGGCACGGAGGCGCAAGCGGACACCAGCCTGCCTGCGGCCACGCCTTTTGCCGGCGTAGATAAAAAATTACCTATGCTGGAGCTTCTGCCCGTAGGCCAGGTACTCCCAAAAGTCAGCCTGTCACGATATGAAGGGCCGCGCCTTTCCATGCTGCTGACGGCTTCAAGCGTGACCGTGGCCGCCCCGCAGGAAATTGCCGCGAATATCCTGAACGTGTACTTGTACGGAAAAAACAACCAGACCTCCCACCTTTTCACGAAGGCCGCCTCTTATTTTCTGGATAAAAAACTGGCCGTCTCCCATACGGAAACCACCCTCAGGGAAGAGAATCTTTCCGCCAAAGGGACCGGCCTTTACCTGAACACCAATATCAAGAGGGGCATCATTCTGGGTCCCGTTCAAACCACCATCCGCATGGCTCAACGCAACAAGTAACCATTCCTTTTTATGAAAAAACTTTCCTCCCTGCTGCTGGCCCTGGCCGGAAGCCTTGCCTGCAGCGGCGCCAACGGCGTTCCCTCCCACATTGTCCAGCCCCTGCCCAGGGAACTGGATCCCCGCCTGGAACAACCCCTCACCCCGCCTTCCCATATTGTACGCCCCCTGACGGCGGAAGAGACAGCCCGGAGGGAACGGGAACTGGCCCCTGTTCCGACCGCAGGCTTGAAGGAAGACGGGGAAAAGGCGATTCAAACATACAGCGCGCAGGAAAAAACTGTGGACGGGCGGATTCAGGAATTCCGCCAGCAGCATCAGGTTGCCGGAAATACCCCCGCCCCGGCTGCGGAAACTACTCCCTCTTCCGCAGCATCCGGCCCGGAGGAAGGCTTCCTGCAGGCCAATTCCCCAAAAGACCTGTACACCGTAGATTGTGACGGAGACTTGTACTTCGATATGGAAGAAGGCGTTCTGGTGTTCATGAAAAATGTCCGGGTGCGCAACCCCGGCCTTTCCATGGATTGTGCGGATCATCTGAAAATTTATGCGGAATTCGTGCCGAAGAAACCGGGCGACAAAAAACCCTCCGACGTCAAGAAGGAAAAGGGGAAAGAGGAAAATCAGACTCAGGTGGCTCTCCCCAACGGAGGCAATTTCGACTACAATTCCATTAAAACGGTTGCGGCTTCCGGAAATGTGAAAGCCAGTTACACCAACAAACAGGGAGAAACAAGCAACGCCCAGGCTGAAAAAATCACCTACAACGCCAAAACCGGAGAAATCATCCTGACGGGTGCCCCGGTCATCGTCACTCCGGACGTCATCGTGAAAAATCCGAACAAGGATGCTTTCATTCGGGTGTATTCCAACGGAAACATGTACGGCAGTCGCGGAACCAAGACTACGTTCCGCCACGTAGACAAAAAACTTTCCGACCGGGAAAACCAGAAAACCAGCCGCAAACCGTGAGTTCGTTCCACTCTTCTCCTTTGCTAAGCGCCGAAGGCATCTGCAAAACCTACAAAACGCGGACCGTTGTGGACCAGGTCAGCCTGAAGGTAGGCCATGGCGAAATTGTGGGCCTGCTGGGACCGAACGGCGCCGGAAAAACCACTTCCTTTTACATGGTAGCGGGTCTCGTACGCCCGGATGAAGGCCGCGTGATTTTTGCGAACGAAGATATTACGGAATTGCCGATGAACCTGCGAGCCAGGCGCGGCATGGGTTATCTGCCGCAGGAAGAATCTATTTTCCGTAAGCTTTCCGTGGAGGATAATCTTCTGGCCATTCTTCAGACCCGCAAAGACATGACTTCCCGCCAGCAAAAGGACCGCGCCGTAGAGCTGATGGACCGCTTCGGCATCACCAAGCTGCGCCGCTCCATGGCCATCCAGCTTTCCGGCGGCGAAAAGAGAAGGCTGACCATCGCCCGTGCCCTGGCTACCAGCCCCAAACTGCTGATGCTGGACGAACCGTTCAGCGGCGTGGATCCCATCGCCGTTTCAGACATTCAGAAAATCGTTATGGAACTGCGCGATACGGACGGCCTTTCCATCCTGATTACGGACCATAATGTGCGGGAAACCCTCCACATCGTGGACCGCGCCTACATTTTGTTTGAAGGGAAGGTGATCAAGCACGGTACTTCCGAGGAAATCGCCAACGACCCCATCGCCCGCAAGCAGTATCTGGGCGACCAGTTCCGCATGTAACTTTATTTTCCGTCTTTCCCATGTCCTCCCCGCAGAATACGATCGCCCTGGTTTTCGACTACGACCAGACCTTGAGTCCCTTCTACATGCAGGATCAGGCCATCTTCCCGGAATTCGGCATTTCTCCGCAGGAATTCTGGACCAGGTGCAACGCCACCGGAGAAAGAGAAGGCTGGGACGGAGAACTGATTTATATGAAAAGCCTGCTGGACGCCCTTTCCCTGGACCGCGTCAGCAACGCCCGGCTTACCCAGCTTGGAGAGCGCCTCACCTTTTACCCCGGTTTGCCGGACTTTTTTAACGCGTTCCCGTCCATGACCCTCTCCTCCCTTCATACGGATCTGGGCATCAGCATTGAATACTATATCATCTCCTCCGGTTTGAAAGCCCTGATTGACGGTTCCGCCCTGCGCCCTTATTTCAAGGCCGTATTCGGATGCGAATTCAGCGAGGAGAACGGCTACATCAATTTTCCCAAGAGAGTCATTTCCCACACCACGAAAACCCAGTACCTTTTCCGCATCAACAAGGGAATGCTGGATTACGACCAGGACGTAAACGACCACATGCCGGAAGACATGCGCCCCATTCCTTTCGCCAACATGATTTACATCGGCGACGGCCCTACGGACGTTCCCTGCTTCACCGTCATGCGCCGGAACGGAGGCCACGCCGTAGCCGTATATAATCCGGAAGATGAAACCGGCCGCAGTTTCCGCAAATGCTATAACCTGGCCTCCAATTCCGACCGCGTGAATTTCATCGCCCCGGCGGATTACACGCCCGGCAGCCATCTCACCCGCCTGCTGTCCGGCATGGTCACGGATATCGCCAACGGCATTGTGCGCCGCCGGGACCGGGCTCTGGCGGATTCCTGTATTGCGGCTCCTTCCTTTTCCAAATAAAACCCGCTCCATTCCTCTCCCCGTCATGAACAGCCATTTCCACTTTCTCGGCATCTGCGGCACCGCCATGGGCGCGGTAGCCGCCGCCATGGCCCGCCGCGGCTTTACCGTCACCGGTTCCGACGCCAACGTCTATCCCCCCATGTCCACTTTTCTGGAGGAGGAAGGCATCACCCTGTTTGAAGGCTACAAGGCTTCCAACATCCCGCCGGATGCGGACGTCATCGTCATCGGTAATGCCATGAGCCGCGGCAATGAGGAGGTGGAAGCCGTGCTCCAACGGCGCCTGCGTTACCTTTCCCTCCCGGAGACGATGAAGGAATACTTCCTGCGCGGCAAGCGCAACTATGTGGTAACAGGCACCCACGGAAAAACCACCACCACATCCATGCTGGCGTGGCTGATGGAGGATTCCGGGCTGAACCCCAGCTTCATGATTGGCGGCATTGCCCGCAATCTCGGACGCGGGGGCCGTTTTACGGATTCCGATTTTTCCGTACTGGAGGGGGACGAGTACGACACGGCGTTTTTCGACAAACGTTCCAAATTCCTGCACTACCTCCCGGAACTGGTGGTCATCAACAACATTGAATTTGATCACGCGGATATTTACAATTCCCTGGAGGAAATCAAATTGAGTTTCCGTCGGCTGACCCAGATCATCCCCCGCAACGGCCTGGCCCTGGTCAACGCGGACGATCCCAACTGCCTGGACGTGGTTAAGGGGGCCCCGTGCCCCGTCAAGACGGTGGGCTTTTCCGACTCTTCCAACATCCGTATCCTGGATGTGGAGACCTCCACGGACGGCAGCCATTTCACACTGGAAGGAACCCGGTACTACGTACCGATGATTGGAGAGTTCAACATCCACAACGCCGCCATGGCAATTGCAGCCGCACAATTTGCGGGACTGAACGTCAAGCAGCTGGCGGATTCCATGAGCCGCTTTGAAGGCGTGGCCCGCCGCCAGGAAGTCAAGGGGGTGGTCAACGGCATTTCCGTAGTGGACGACTTCGCCCACCACCCAACAGCCATCAAACAGGCAATCCTGGGCCTGCGCCAGCGCTATCCGGAATCACGCATCTGGGCCATTTTCGAACCGCGCTCCAACACCACACGCAGAAATATCTTCCAGAATGAACTGGCGTTGTCCCTCGCTACGGCGGATTTCCCTGTGGTAGCCGCCGTGGATCATCCGGACAAGGTAGCTCTGGAGGAACGCCTGGACCTCACCAAACTTTCCAACGACCTTTCCGCGCTGGGCAAGGACGCTCTGATTGGCGGCCATGCCCAGGAAATCGTCTCTGCCGTCTGCAAGAAAGCCCAGCCGGGAGACGTTATTCTGGTAATGAGCAACGGCGGTTTTGAAGGCATTCACGCCAAATTGCTGGAAGCACTGAACGCCTGACCCTTCTTCATACATCCACTTCCAATGAAAAACGCATCCACCATCACCGCCTTCATCATCAGCTTCCTGGTCGTAGGCAGCCTGGCCCTGGTTTTCCTGTTCCTTGACAATAAGGAAGAGGAACCCGCCGCCGCTGAACCGGCGGCGCAAACGGAAGTGCCGGCACGCCAGACGGTAACGCCCCAACCCACCGTCGACCCGCTTACCAAGGAAGATATCAGCCGGCAGACGGCTACGCCGCCCTCCCTGATCAATCTCAGCTCCCCCCAGACACTGGCGCAGGCAATTGCCAAAGTCATTCAGGACCGGGATGAGGACATCCTGAAATCCCTGGAAATCCAGCAGGCCGTGACGGAGAACCAGAGCCGCCTCATCCGGGAGCTCATGGCAGCCCGCCATGTACGCCTTTCCTCCCCCGGCATCACCAGCATCGGCGCGAATAACCAGGGAGCCAATCCCACAGCCAGATACACGCTCAATTTCAGCAGCGGCGCGCGCGGCTATCTGGATATGAAGCGCAATGACAAGCAACAGTGGGCGCTGGATACCCTCACTCTGCCCAGCAAGCAGGATCTGGCCAAGGACAAGGCCGCCCCCATGGCGATGAACGACCCCATGGGCGTCGTCAGCTCCTTCATGGATGCCGTCGCCAAGGCGGATTTCCGCGGGGCGCGGAAGTTCGTGGACGGGGCCAAGGTGCAGGATGCCACGGTAGCCGGGCTGTGCATTCTGTTTGAGGAAGGAGCTTTCCGCCTCCGGGAAGACGCTCCCATCAAAACAGCTTACGAAGCGCCCACCAACGCGGGGTTCTTCGTTCATCTTCAGGACGCCCAGGGCAGGAAAGCCGGCAATGTGGGTCTGACCGTGGCTAAAACGGACGGACAATGGCTGGTTGCGGAAGCTTCTCTGGACAGCATGCTGGAAGCCTATACGAAACGGCAGGGAGCCGGGGACGACATCTTCATCCCTATTGTAAAAAATCCCCAGGGCGGCGATTCCCTGGCCCTGTTCTTCGGCTTCAATGAAGATACCCTTTCCAAACGTTCCGAACGCCAGCTTCAAATCGTAGCGGAAGCGATCAAGATGGACGGCGGCAAAAAGCTGGAAATCAGCGGCCACACGGATGACGTGGGGAGCGAACGCTACAACCAGGGACTCTCCGAACGCCGCGCGGCCGCCGTGAAAGCCCAGCTCGTCCAGTTCGGCGTTCCTGCGGAAAGAATCGTCACCAGGGGATTCGGCAAATCACAACCACGCCGGACCTATTCCCCCACGGCAGATGAAGGAACAAGGGATGAAGTCCGCAAGGAAAACCGCCGTGCGGAAATGTACCTGGACTTTTAAAAAAGTAATCAAAAAGCGGAGAAGGGAGGAAGCCCCTTCCACCTTCTCTATTAACTGTTTCCCGTCAATTATCAACTAACCCTCATGGCTCGCCGATACGTCATCAGGCAGGATGCCGAGCCGGTCGCCCCCGTCTCCGGGATCGACTACCGTACGGCCCTCAACGAGGAACAGTACGCCGCCGTTTCTTCAGAACCGGGGCCGGCTCTTGTCATCGCAGGAGCCGGATCGGGAAAAACGCGCACGCTGACCTATCGCGTGGCCTGGCTTCTGGATCACGGTACGGACCCATGGAACATTCTGCTGCTCACCTTCACCAACAAGGCGGCGCGGGAAATGACGGAACGGGTGCGTTCCCTGATTCCCCTGGACTTGTCCCGCCTGTGGAGCGGCACGTTCCATTCCATTGCCAACCGCATCCTGCGCCAGCACGCGGAATACCTGGGATATACCCCGGCTTTCACGATCATGGACTCCGACGACCGCAAGTCCATGATCAAAAGCGTGGTCAAGTCCCTCAAGCTGGATGAAAAATCCGCCCGCTTCCCCAAGCCGGAAGTCCTTTCCTCCCTGTTCAGTCTGGCAGACAATGAGGGAGCCAACATCCGGGAAACGCTGGAAAACGCCTATCCCTACCTTTCCAGCCATCTGGACGCCATCCTGGAGGTGCATGGCCAATACGTAGCCCGCAAGCAGGAAACCAACAGCATGGATTTTGACGACCTGCTTCTCAACGTCGTAAGGCTCTTTCAGGAACAGGAGCACCTGCGCGCCCTGTACGGCTCCCGCTTCCGGCATATCCTGGTGGATGAATACCAGGACACCAATTACCTCCAGAGCCGCCTCATCGACATGCTGGCCCGGGAACACGGCCAGCTGATGGTGGTGGGAGACGATGCCCAGAGCATCTACTCCTGGCGCGGCGCGGACATGGAAAACATTCTCAGCTTTACTACCCGCTATCCGGCGGCAAAGACTTTCAAGATAGAAACCAATTACCGCAGCGTGCCGGAGATCCTGGAGCTTTCCAACGCGGCTATCGCCGCCAACGAAGTTCAAATTGAAAAGCAGCTCCGCTCCGTGCGCCCCACCGGGGAAATGCCTCCCGCCCTCGTCCCGCTCAATGACGACCGGATGCAGGCCAAATTTGTCGTCCAGCGCATCAGGGACCTTATTGAAGAAGGCACGGACCCCAGTGAAATAGCCGTGCTTTATCGCGCCCATTTCCACAGCATGGAATTGCAAATGGAACTGACCCGCGGAGAAATACCTTTCCGCATCACCAGCGGCATCAGGTTTTTCGAACAGGCCCATATTAAAGACGTGGTGGCATTCATGCGTTTTGTGGTCAATCCCAGGGACGAACTTTCCTTCCGCCGCATGGCGATGCTGCTGCCCGGCATCGGCCCCGGCATGGCCCAGAAACTTTGGATGCGCTGGACCGCCTGCCCGGAAAGCCGGCAGGAAACCCCTCCGGAATCCTTTTCCGCCCTGATGCTGGATTTTCCGGTCCCCGCCAAATCCAGAACGGCCTGGACGCAGCTCTGCTACACCCTGGATGAACTGGCCCCCGCCGGAAAACTGGCCGGGCCTGCCTCCATGCTCCTTTCCATCAATGAGGCCGTGTATGACGAGTACATGCAGGCCGCTTTTGACAATTACGACCAGCGCAGGCAGGACCTTCTGCATCTGGCCGGATTTTCCGAACGCTTTGAATCCACGGAGGATTTTCTCTCCCAGCTTTCCCTTCTGGGCAACACGGATGATGAAAGCGCCGCAGCGGACCTCTCCGGAGGCGCCGTCACCCTGTCCACCATCCACCAGGCCAAGGGACTGGAATGGTCTGTCGTTTTTCTGATCGGCCTGTGCGACGGCATGTTTCCACACCAGCGGGTAATTGACGACGGGGACCTGTCCGGGCTGGAAGAGGAACGCCGCCTCTTTTACGTAGGAATTACCCGCGCCAAGGATCAGCTTTACCTGACCTACCCCCGTTGGAACTGCCGCGCCCAGGGAGGAACCTTCATGCAAATGCCCTCCCGCTTTCTGGATGAATTTCCAGCCGGCCTGGTGGAGGAATGGGAGGTGGAATAATCCTGCTCTCTTCTCCCTGGCCATATCCGGGAAACGCCGGACTCTCCGTCTTCTTCCGGCGGGCCGGGAACACGCGGCGCGAAGCCTCCGAAAAGTTCTCCTTCCACCCACTTGAATTCTTACGCCTACCCCTCATCCGGGGATGTTTCCTCCTTTCCCGTAAAAAGGAATTCCCCGGTGGCCCCGCCATATTCCGAACACCCTGACGCCGCGGCTCTTACCGCCATACCCGGCAAAGCCCATAGGGGAAGGTCTCTTCCGGCTGGAATTCCCCGCCCGCATATGCGGGCCGCTTCAAAAAACAGCCTGGCCAGATTTTTATTCGCAGGGCTTCACAAGCCGCTCTCTTCATCCGGGAGATGCCCTGGCCTCCATCCTTCCCGGATTTCCTAATTAATTATATAATCTATTAGAAACAACGTATTTACCTGTCCGGCCAGCGTTGAATACGTCTCTTCCTATGGAACCGTTACCTCAGCTCCTCCTGCGCCGGCGGGAAAACGTTGCGACCGGACCATGTTAACATATTATAACAATTTTATTATCAATGGAAACAGATTAATCTTTCCAGTAAAAATGAATTGACCTGAATGTTCTTGAAATTCCTTTCCGGCCCAAGACCGCAGAATCCTGTCATGATTGAACCCTTTGAATAATAATCATAAGCAATTCATAACGAGCCATTTTAATTATTATTCTCATTAAAATTTCTCATGTCATCCCGGTGAACAGCTCGGAATGGGAATCATCTAAAACCTCGGGCGCCGTGATTGTCACGAACGCATAACCACCTAATCATTAAACAAATAAAAAAAGCATGAAATTAAGACTCCCACATATGCTGCTGGCAGCTGTCATCGCCTGCCTTGGCAGTTTTTCCATTACTACGGCAGCCGACTATACAGTCAACAGCGCCGATGAATTCGTTACTGCCTGGAACCAGGCTGCCGCTTCCAATGAAGCTTCAACCATCACGATTACGGTACCTTCCGGCTCCGACAACATCACGCTGACCCAGGAGCAACGAGCCCAGTTGAACGCTATCTCCGGAACGGGGAATGTCACCGTCCAAATGGCGGACGCCAGCAACAAACTGGTTAATTTCAATTACGATCTGGTTAACAACCAGGTCAGCTTCAACGACATCACCTTGAGCGAACCTCTGGGAAGCGACAATGACATTGTGGTGACGAATGCTTCAGCTACCACCACTATTGACGGCAGGAATATTGCCATCGAAGGTACGAATGACGCCGCCAATCCCAGGACGGTGGGAGCAACCGTCACCTCCACGAACGGACAGGTAGGCATCGGCGACAATGTTTCCATGGAAAAAGCCGTTACCGTCACTGGCCAGGCAGTTCAAACCGCAGACCCGGCAACGCCGCCGGCGGGACAAGCCTATACCAGGACGACGTACAATACTTACAATAAATCCAATGAGCGGGCCGTGGTCCTGGGCAATAACGTCACGATGCAGGATGCCGTAACGGCGACAGGCCAGATCGTAAGCGATCCGGCGTCCAAAGTTGCCCTGAACGGAGATGTGACTTCCACGGCGGGCATTGGCGCCGTAACTACGGAACAGTTTGACGCATCCGGCGCTCAGACCGGCAAAACCGTCATCGACTCCATGGATGACAGCGTTTCCGGAGGCATCATCCTTGGAGAAACCGCAGCCGGCGCCGTCACCCTTAAAACCGAGGGCGGCAATATTTCCCTGGGAGACAATTCCGTCCTGGACGGCACTGCTGTTTCCGCGGAATCCATCGACCTCAATAAAACCGTTTACAGCAATGACGACGGCAGCTGGAACACCGTCGCAAGCACGGAAAAGCTGGGCTCCATCGAAGGCAGCGTCACGCTTGGCGAAAACACGACCGTCAAGGGAAATTCCACCCTGGCGGCGGATGACAATATCGCCATTGGCAACAACAGCGTCATCACCGGCAATACCGCTGCTGACGGCGTGATTTCCGCAGGCGGCCAGATCTCCATCGGGGACGGCGTCCAGGTCCTGGACAACACCGCCTCCACCGCCGGCAAAGCCGCCATCAACCTGGCGGACGGGCAGACCCTGTACATCGGCTCCGGCGCAATTCTTTCCGGCAATACGTCCAACGGAGTTTCCGGTTCCGTGCAGGCGGGCCAGAACACCCAGATCAACGTTTATACGGACGCCACCGCCTACACGTTCATCAATGACGGCATCTCCACCGCGGCCCCCGCTCCCACGGCTGACGCCGCCCCGCTGGCTGCCGACCAGACCGTGATGACGAAGACCGGAGCGGGCACTCTCGTTTACGGCGGCGCTGAAGCCGCCGATACGTTCGGAGGAACCTACCAGCAGCTTGAAGGCAACCTGATCATCGGCCATGCCGCCTTCGGCGCCGCTGACTCCGCCACCGGAAAAGCCGGTCCCCTCCAGTCCATGGACGGCGCCGTGATGGGAACGGACGATACGGTTTACGACATTCGGACGGGACAGGTGACCCTGGCGAAGAATTCCACCATGAAGGGAGCTTCCGCCACCTTCGGAGGCGACTCCACCCTGTTGCTGAGCGACGGTTCCGTGCTGGACTTAGGCGCTCCCGCCACGTTCCAGGATAATTCCCGCGTAGGCATCCAGGTATCCGACGCCAGCGGCAACCCCGTTCCGCTCGCCCAGCTCCACAAGGGCACGGAAAGCGTGACGGCCACGCTGAACGGCACGGACATTTCCGGCCGCCTGCTGAACAACGTATTCCTGAGCACCACCATGGCTCCGGGAACGGCGGAAGGCACCACTATCATCACCCAGGACATGAAGGGCATTGACGGCCCCATGTCCGGCTACAACGGCAACGTTTACACCGTAGCGGCCGCCCTGGAAAACAACCGTTTGAACGTGGCCGCCGGTTCTCCCGCCTCCCAGTTCTACGAAAACCTGTTCCGGGCCGCGAGCGCGGATGAAGCTGCCCGCATCATCCAGTCCGTCAGCGGTGAACATGTGGTGAACTTCACCTGGGCGGCCAGCCGCACCGTGCGGAACTTCGCCGACCTGGGACGCATTCAATCCGCCGCCTCCATGGCGCGCCAGACGGAAGACACCGTTGAAGTAGTGGACGCCAAAGGTTCTCCCATCGCCCGCAAGACAATCGCCAGGGGCAACGGCAATATCTGGGTAGGCGGCATGGGCATCTGGGATGACCAGGACGCCCGCGACGGAGTTTCCGGTTACAAGTACAATGCCGGCGGTTATGCCGTAGGCATTGACTACAAGGCTGCGCAGGGTTCCCTGATCGGCATCGCCGCCGGCCAGAGCTTCGGCGACTTCAAGGACAAAACGGGCATCGGCGCCGACTATGACGTGGACTCCTTCCTGGCCATGATCTACGGACGCATGCATCCCTTCAAGGACAGCAAGTTCACGCTGGACGGCTACGGCGCTTACGGCCGCTCCCGTTTCAAGGGCGATTCTTACATGATGGGTTCCGCCGCCAACGGCAGAGCGGATGCGGACACCTTCAGCGGCGCCCTTTACGGCACCTGGACGGAACGTTTCGCGCTCGGAAAAGCCTTTGTGACGCCCTACACGGGTATTGAATTCATGACGTCCGAACTCAAGGGTTTCTCTGAAAGCGGGCCTTACGGACGCACCTTCGGCCACGCCCGGGCCCAGAACTGGACCATTCCCGTCGGCATTACGATCGCCCGCTCCTACCAGACGGACGGAGGCACCACCATCACCCCGGCCCTGACAGTAGCAGTATCCCAGGATGTGAGCCGCATGAATCCCAAATCCAATGTCTCCGGACCTCTTGGGACCTGGAATGCCCGCGGCGTCAACGTTGGCCGCACCGCATTCCGCCTGAACGCCGGCGTTGACATGATCTTCTCCAACAAGTGGGGAGCCCGCGTCTGCTACCAGTTCGAGACCCGCAACCAGCTGACCGCCCACGGCATCAACGGCGCCATCAGCTATACGTTCTAAGTAGGCAGAGCGCTTCAGCGCATGCTTTTACTTGGTTATGGTAGGCCCTTTCCCGCCCCGCGCGGGAAAGGGTTTTCCGTATATTTCCGCATCCGTTCTTTGAAATAACATTTCCTGACAAACAGGAAATTCCTTTGCGGATTCTCAATCCGGCATCTTTCTATCAGGAGTAAATATTTAGACAATGAAAAATATTATGATTAGCTCCACTCTCATATTCTCTTCTCATTCAAGTGATCATGAAATATTTCCGGCGATATGCTCCCTTCTCAGATATTTACATTGACAACGGATTGAGAATCCGTTATGTGCTCTTTTCTAAAGTATCTGCTGAATATGAAGTTATCTACATTCTGCATCTTATGCTGCCTTTCCGCGGGTCTTTCCCAAGCTGCCGTCTATGTCTGGAGCGGAGCGGCAGGAAACGGAATTTATGGAGACGCCAACAACTGGACGGTAAATGGCACGCCGAACGGCTATTTCCCGCAAAGCAGCCGGGATGAAGCCATCATCGGAGAAAATGCCGGAACGATCACCTGGTCCCCCGCCCAATCCTATTTCGGGGAAACCAGCATAGTTGGAATAGGGTCTGGAAGCACCCTGCTTTGTACCACGGGGACAGGAACGGGAGATATCAATGTTGATCTGTTCAAAGTGGAAGAGAATGCCCAATTGGTGTTTGAATCCAGCAACGCCCTCGGACTGCAACGCGACTTTACAATGGACTTCGGCGTTTTTACGGCGGAAGAACACGGTTCCTGGATTGCCACGAATCTCGCCAACTTCTGGACCAATGGAAGAACCGTCACCTTCTTCGGCACATTGGATATGCGTAAGCTTTCCGGGAGCGGAACCATTGAACTTGCTTCCCTTAAATCTTCCCAAGAGGGAGGCAATATCAACCTGGACTTGAGTAATCTGCAATTCGTCGGCAACAAGAAAATACAAGCGACCGCTGAACAGGTTACGGAGAACGACGTCACCAAGGTAGTGATCAGCTATGAAATGATTCCGGAACCCGCAACGGCCACGCTGAGCCTTCTGGGACTGGGCGGCCTGCTGCTGAGAAGAAAGAGACAGTAGCCCTTTCCGCACGTTAATTCCACCCCGGCTTATTCCCAAAGGAAAGCCGGGGTTTTCTTTTGCCGCCGCCCCGGTTCGCACGCTCCTTCCTTCTCCATTACCGCAACATTATCCTGCGGAACCGGGCAACGCCCTTCCAGACGGGGAAAATCCGTGTTCCGGGCAAGGTCAGAACTCGCAGTTCCGCGGGGTACGGGCAAAAGGCAGGACGTCGCGGATGTTGGTCACTCCGGTCACGAACATCAGCAGACGTTCAAACCCGGCCCCGAATCCGGCGTGCGGCACCGTGCCGTAACGGCGCAGATCCGCATACCAGCGGTACGCTTCCGCATTCATGCCCATGCGGCGCATGTTTTCCTCCAGAATGTCCAGCCGCTCTTCACGCTGGCTGCCGCCCACGATCTCACCGATGCCGGGCACCAGCACATCCATGGCGGTGACGGTCTTCCCGTCTTCGTTCAGGCGCATGTAGAAGGGTTTAATCTCCTTCGGGTAGTTATAAACGATGACGGGGCATTTAAAATGTTCCTCCGTCAGGAAACGTTCGTGCTCGCTCTGCAGATTGATGCCCCAGGAAACGGGGTAATCAAATGTTTTGCCGCTCTTGAGCAGGATATCAACGGCTTCCGTATAGGAACAGCGCACAAACGGCGTTTCCTTCACATGCTCCAGGCGTTCCCGCAGCCCCTTGTCCACAAAACGGGTCAGGAATTCCACTTCTTCCGCGCTGTTCGCCAAGGCGTCCCCGACGAGAAAACGGACAAACTCTTCCGCCATGTCCATGTCTCCATACAGATCGCAGAAAGCCATTTCAGGCTCCACCATCCAGAATTCCGCCGCATGGCGCGTGGTGTTGGAGTTCTCCGCCCGAAATGTGGGGCCAAAGGTATAAATGTTGCTCAGGGCGCATGCGAACGCTTCCCCTTCCAGCTGGCCGCTTACCGTGAGGTAGGCCGCCTTGCCGAAGAAATCCCGGGAGGCGTCACGGGAGGCGGCGTCTCCCACATCCAGCGTCGTCACACGGAACATTTCTCCGGCTCCCTCACAGTCACTGGCGGTGATGATGGGAGTGCTGACCCAGGAAAAATCCCTTTCCTGGAAAAAGCGGTGAATGGCGAAGGCCAGCCTGCTGCGCATGCGGAACACGGCTCCAAACAGGTTGGTGCGGGGGCGCAAATGAGCGATGGAACGCAGGAACTCCGGCGTATGCCCTTTTTTCTGCAGGGGATAGGAATCCGGAACAGCCCCCACCAGCTCCAGGGAGGCGGCGCGCAATTCCCACCGCTGCCTCCCCTGCCCGGCAACCAGAGCGCCGCGGATGCTCACGGCAGACCCCGTAGCCATTTCCCCAATCCGTTCATAGCCGGGAATGCCTGCATCCGCCACCACCTGGAGAGAGGCGACGGAGGAACCGTCATTTACCTCCAAAAAGGAAAAAGCCCTGGAATCACGGCGCGTACGCACCCATCCCTGAATCAGGACGTCCGGCATTTCCGCCTCGCTGGCCAGGACATGTTTCACCAATGTTCTGTTCATCATGGCGCAAGTATAATACAGCGCCCTGCCCATGCCAGAAGAATTGCTCTACCACAGAGAGAATATTCCGTATCTTCCGGCAGAGAAGGAGAAATACGCCGCACTCTGTTACTTGGAAGGCTGCATGACCTGCCGCCCCGTCGTAATGGCGATGGCATCCGCCAGCGGCATTTCCTTTTCCGTGTGGGCAGCCCCCCAGGAATCTGAAAAGATAAGCGTTTTCTTTTCCTCGTCAAAACCGGTGATCAGCCTCAAATGGCCTCCGCGCGTCTGGGACAAACGCAGCGGTTCCGGAACAATGCCAAGCTGTACGGACCAGAACACGGGGATGCCCGCCATGATATAGGGTTTAATGGTATTGAGCCACCTGTCCACCTGGGACGGTGACCCCGCGCGCGCCAGCTTCAGGACTTCCCCGTCCGCATTGTCCCAGAAGCCGGACCAGTCATGTTCATTTTCCACCTTCTCTTTTTTCAGCTTGGAGGCGGCGCGGTTATAGGCTTTCAACAGATTCTTGAAATCACGGGAATTCGCCAGGGAATCCAGCACTTTAATCCGTATCTGGAAGCGGGTCCCGATTTTTTTCAGGTTTTCCGCCATTGCCGCCGTATTAGTGCCTCCGCCCGCAGAGGTATTGGCCAGGGAAGCCAGTTCATGCTGATCCACATAATCCATTCCATAATAGGCAAAAATGCGGGCGGCCGTAGCCACCACGCAATAACCTTTCTGGCCCTGGTCCACCATGGGAATATCCTGAATCACCACCCGCTTTCCTTCTTTCCTGACGTGCTGTTTGATATCCGCCTTTCTGGCCCGGGAAGAAGCATCGCTCCTTGCGATGGAATCTTCCGTGGGACCGGCCTTCATCCGGATAAATTCCGCTTCAAATTCCCTGCCCTCCCGCGATGTATTGATTTCCAGGGTAATGGCCCCGTTATCCCAAATCCAGGACCAGCCGTTGACCTTGACCACCGCCTCCTTGCGGGAGGCCCGGTACTCCCTGGGCTGAATTCCGGTAAGAGCCGTCAGGGATTCCTTGATGAGCTCCAGGCGTTTGTCAAATTCATCCTTGCCAATAGCCCCGTTGTCCCCCTTGTTGTACATCATGATCGTCATTGACTGGGGGGCTCCTTCCTTCCAGTTCACCAGCATTTCCCCCAGGGACATGTCCCCTATCTTGATGGAGGGCTTCGCAATCCGGAGCTGGGTCTTGCCTTTGTCCACCCAGCCGCCGGACTCTCCGTTAAAATATTTTCCGAACAAATCCGGCTGAGGCAGCTTCCAGAACGCGCCAGACTTCAAATCCGGCGCCATGTCGCCCGCGCCCCAGGCGGAGGGAAGAAAGCAGCAGACTGAAAGGAAAGGCAGAATGGAAGAGATAAGTCGCATAACGGCAAAGAAGGCGGAGAATGATCCCGCTGCACGGAATCTACGCTGATCATGTTATTCTCCCATGATGGTTCTGCCAAGAAAAAATGAACCTTCCTCCGGCAAACTATCCCTTCTTTCCCTTTGCCCCAATTTGCCTTATTCCCATAATCCTTCCCGGTAAAAAAACCGGCCTGCCGCAGTGAATTCCGCAGCAGGCCGGCCTGAATAAATCAACCCCGGTCCAGTATTTACATGAACGGACGCAAACGCTGCATGATGGCATCCTTGGAAGAGGCGCCCACCATCGTATCCATGATTTCCCCGTCCTTGATGATCAGAAGGGTAGGAATAGTGCGCACGCCATAGGTGGCAGCCAGTCCGTTGTTGGCGTCCACATCCACTTTGCCCACCTTGATCTTGCCTGCCAATTCCGTAGAAAGCTGGTCGATAATCGGGGCGATCATGCGGCAGGGACCGCACCATGTAGCCCAGAAATCGACAAGCACAGGAATGTCGGACTTCAGAACTTCATCCTCAAAATTTGCTTCGGAAAATACGTTTGCCATAGTACCGCTTAGAGTATTTCAACAGTTATTACGTTCACTTATTCTTCCGCATCGGCGCCATCATCGGAAGGCTCGTCGGCAGAAGTTTCGGAAGAATCGTCATCCTCCATCTCTTCATCGGCCGCCGCCGCGGGGGCAGGCTTGGAGTCCCCGCCCAGCCAGCCGGTCATGCTGCGGGCTTCCAGGGTATCCGTAGCATATTGATAACCGACGAAAATAAGCGCAAAGGCAAGGGCTACAAAGGAAAGGACATTCAGCAGCGTACTGGGAGCCGCTTCCGTATCTTCCTGAAACTTCCTGGCCGTAAAGGAGGTGGAAGAAACCGGGGCGGCAGCGGGTGCGGTCTTCAGCCCGATGGTAGCCTGCGGAAGCTGGGCCGTCGCCATGCCTGCTCCGGGAGGAGTCAGGGGAACGGTAGGAGCGACAGCGGCGGGCGCAGCGCCAGCAGGCGGAACCACGGGAGCCACGGGCGCCGTGGCGGAACCGAGGGCAACCGTCTTCAAACCGCCGCCAAGCTTGATGCCTCCGCCGAGGCCGGCGGGACGAAGGGGAATGGTGGGCGCAGCAGCGGCGGGCGGAGTAGCAGGCGCAGGGGCCGGCGCGACGGCTACCGGCGGAACAGCGGGAGCGGCGGGCGCCTTGGGCACGGCAGGAGCGGCCGGCGGAGTAGGAATGCTGGGCGGAGGCGGAGTACCGCCCGGAATGGGGGGGGGAGGTGGATTACTCATATCGGAAAAATAACTGTGCTGAACGATAGCTCTCGCTTATTTCAGCCCGTAAATCAAGAAAAAGAATGCGCAAAACCTGAATTCCGCGCAATTTTTTTTAATTTGAAGCGTATTCCATCTCAAACACGCTGTCCAGACTTGCCCTGAAAAGCGTTCTTTCCTACGCTGTGTATCCGGCATTATTTCATATGAAACCCATTACCAAACTAGCTTCCTCCACGCTGCCCGACGGCTCCGTTCTCGACCTATGGGAACGGGACGGTTTCCATTTTCTTCTGCGCGACGGCGTACAAACGGCGTCCAGTTTTTCCCACGGAAGCAATGAAGCGGCGGCGGCCATGGCGGCGGCGCCGGTCAAAAGGGCCAACCAGCCTTCCTTCCTTCTCGATGGCCTTGGCCTGGGATTCACCCTGTTTGCCCTGATGGATCAGATCCGCAGGGAAAAAGCCCGCTTCATCGTGGCGGAACCCTGCAAACCGCTCCTCGACTGGCACAAGGAACTGATGGACCAGGAACGGCCCGGCTTCCTGCACGATCCCCGCGTCAGCGTGGAATTTGCCCCGGCGCTCCAGATCGCACGCAAGAATCCGAAGAGCTTCCACGCCATTCTGTCCCATTCCACGCACGAGCGCATGAATCTGAGCGTCGCCGAGGCTTCCGACTATTTTGCCGCGCTCAAGCAGGGCGGCCTGCTGGTCATCACGGTAGCGCGCCCGGACGCCCGGCTTTCCCGGACACTGCAAAAAGCGGGGTTCGAAGTAAGCACGGAAGCCGTTCCTGCCTCACATAAAGGAAAGAAAACCGCTTTTCACACCGTTATTCTTGGAAAGAAGGGCCGCTTCGTCCCCTTCTCCGCTCATCAGTCCTGATCCCATTTTATTTTTATGAACCGCACCTCCCTCACCATGGCCGGATTTCTGGCCGCCCTGTTCATGGGAATTCCCTCCCTGGCGGATTCCATTGCCCCGGGCATCCTTCTTCCCAAAAAAAATACCAAATCCATTTCCTTCTCCCCCCAGGGAAGCTCGAACATTTTCCTGCTCGGCATCATGCCGCAGGGAAGCTCCGTCAAGAAAGGGGAATCCGTAGCCCAGGCGGACTTCCGCATACTGGACAGGAGCATTGAGGATTATGAACGCGCCATTAAGAGCAAAAACCTGGAAGTGCTGAAGCTCCGGTACGCCCTGGACCAGCAGAAGGAACGTTCCGCCCTGGCCCTGCAAAAATACCAGACGGCCCTGGCCCGGACGGAAGAGGATCAAAAGGATTTCCTGGAAAAACGGAAGGCCCGCATGCTGGCGGAAGAAGAAGAACGCGTCAACAAGGCCCTGCGCCACATGTCCTACAAGCAGGAAGAACTGAACCAGCTTACCAAGATGTACAAGGACGACCAGGTGGCGGAGGAAACGGAAGAGATTATTCTGAAGCGCCTAAAAAATGAACTTGGGGAAAGCGAATTCGCCGTTCAGGGGGCCAGGCTCGTTGCGGAGCTGGCCAAACTGCGCAATATCCACCGCCTGGGGGAAGACTACGCGACGGCGGTCAGGGAAAAGCAGATGGATCTGGAACAGGCCCGGAAGCAGGCGGATGTTGACCTGGAACAGAAAAAAATAGCCCTGACGGAGGCGGAAGTGTCCCTGCGGCGCCTTCAGGACAAGTACAATGAACTGAAAGCGGACCGGGAAATGGCCTCTTTCAAGGCTCCGGAAAACGGCATCCTGCTGTACGGCGGATATGTGGCGGACAAATGGGTGGCCATCCCGGTGGCGGAAAAGCTGAAACCCGGCGGCAAACTGGAAGCCTTTGACAAAATCGCCACCATCGTTCCGCCGGATTCGGAACTGATTGTCCAGGCCACTCTTCCGGACTCCACCGCTACGCCCAAGGTGGGGGAACCCGTCGTCATCAAAATAACGAACATGCAGATTCCCGGCATTATTACGGAAGCCAGCCCCATTCCGGGAGCAGACGGCAAGCGCCGGATTATCATCACGCCCAAGGTTCCCGCCAGCCAGATTTTCGCGCCCGGACTTCCCGTCCAGGTGACCATCAAGGACCAGCAGACCTGATTTCCCTTAACGGATACTCATGAATAAAGCCGTCCTTTTCCTTGCCGCTCTTGGAGCCAGTACGGCGCTCTGCGCTCCTGTCCCGGCGAAAAAAACGGAAAAAAGAGATACCATTCCCATTGCCAGGGTTCCGGACGTTCCGCCTCCCTCCCGGGAAACGCTGGACGCTTCTATCCGGAAGGCGGCTGACTTTCTGTTGAAGGAACAGAACAGGGATGGTTCCTGGGGAAACCATACGCGCACCAAGGGCCTGAACGTTCTCTGCCCCTATCCGGAAGGCCCCAGGTCGTTCAGAGCGGCTTCCACCTCCCTGTGCGTCATCGGCCTCCTGACCAGCCCCCTGAAAGAAGACCCCGCCGTCAAGGCAGCCCTGGACAAAGCGGTGCAATACCTGCTGACCACGCTGCCCACCCTGAAACGGGGAGACACCCGTACCGTGCTTGGCGTATGGGGCCACGCCTACGGCCTTTCCGCCCTGAGCCGGGCGGCGCTAAACCTTCCCGCGGATGCCCCTCTGCGCGAAGAACTCAAAAAGACAGCCTCCCTTCAAATCAACGCGCTGGACCAGATGGCGGACGTCCAGGGCGGCTGGGGCTATTACACATTTAAAACTTTTTCCAAACGCCCCATTGGGGAACCCACGTCCTTCCTGACGGCCACCGTCCTGCTTGCCTACAAGGACGCGGAACTGGCCTTCGGCCTCAAGCCGGAAAACCGCGTCGTCAAACGCGCCGTCGCCTGTCTGGAAAAGCTGAGGACGCCCGCCGGCAGCTACGTTTATTCCCTTTCCCATTCCTTCTATCCCGGCAGGCCCATCAACCGCCACACCGGTAGCCTGGCCCGAACCCCCGCCGGGGATCTGGCCCTGATGCGGTATGACCCGTCCTTTATTTCCAGGAGGCAGCTGGAAGACGGCCTGGAACGCATCTGGAGCCGCGGCGGCTGGCTTTCTCTGGCCGTCAAGAAACCCATTCCCCATGAAAGCTTTGCCCAGAACGCAGGCTATTTCTTCTATTACGGGTATTATTACGCCGCCCGCTGCCTGGAGGAAGTGGCGCCGGAACATCTGGCGCGCCATGCGGCCCATCTGGCAAGCGACCTCCTGCCCATGCAGGAAAAAGACGGGTCCTGGTGGGACTACCCCCTGTACAACTACCATCAATTCTACGGCACCGGATACGCCCTGTATGCCGTCTCCCGCGTCAGGGAATCCCTGTATCCCTCCGATACTGCAACAACTTCATGACCCATGTTCCGCCTGCTGACGACCAGTTTTTTCGCCGCCTTGTGCCTGCATCTTTCCGCAGCGCAGGGGGAATCCGCGCCGGAGGAAAAGGCGGATGTCATTCCGATTGCCAAAACCCCGGATATCCCCCCCGCGAAACCCGGACAATTTGACAGGGCATTCCGCCGCGGCGTGGATTTCCTGCTGAAAACGCAAAATAAGGACGGCTCCTGGGGCGACCACCGGGTAATCGGCACCTGGAACATCCTCTGCCCCTACCCGGACGGGCCGCTCACTTTCAAAACGGCCAGCACCGCCCTGTGCATTGCAGGGCTCAACGCCAGCCCCCTGCATCATGAACCCGCCGTGCAGGAAGCCATGACCCGTGCGGAAGACTACCTCATCCGCACAATGCCCCATCTGAAACGCGGCGACGCCCTGTGCGTCTACAACACCTGGGCGCATACCTATGTGCTGGACGCCATGAGCATGAGGGCCGCAAGACTGGCCCCGGACAGCCTGCGCTACCGGGAATTGAAGGAATGCGCCCGCTCCCAGGTGAAAAAACTCAATGATCTGGCTTCCGCCATGGGGGGCTGGGGCTACCTCACTTATTCCGGCTTCAGCAAACGCCCCGCGGCCCAGCCCACCTCTTTTCTGACGGGAACCGTCCTCATCTCCGCCTGGATGGCAGGAAAATCATTCGGCCTTTCCCTTGACGACAAAATATTCGCCCGCGCGCTGAAATTTCTTAAATCCCAGAGAACGCCCGCGGGGACCTACGTTTATTCCCTTTCCCATGCCTTCTATCCCGGCAGGCCCATCAACCGCCATACCGGCAGCCTGGCCCGCACGCCCGCCTGCGATTACGCCATCAGGCTCTGGGAACCGGAGGGCATCTCCCTGCGCCAGCTTGTGGACGGCCTGGACCGCCTGTGGAGCCGCAGGGGATGGCTGACGATGGCCCTGCACAAACCCACTCCCCACGAGAGTTTCGCCCAGAATTCCGGCTATTTTTTCTATTACGGATACTATTATTCGGGAATGTGCCTGGGCATGCTGGCTCCAAACCAGGCAAAACGGCACGCGTCCCTATTGGCCAACGATATCCTCACCCGCCAGGGAACAGACGGGGCGTGGTGGGACTACCCCCTGTACAATTACCATAAATTCTACGGCACCGGATATGCCCTGTACGCTCTTTCCCGCGCCTGGGACAGGCTGTACGGACAACCGGAACCGCTTCCAGCCTCTGTTTCCACACTATCCCGGCCATGACAAACACCATGAAATCGCTTCTGGCGCTCTGCCTGTTTTGCAGCGCGTCTTCCGTCTCCACCGCGGAAACTCCGGTTAAACACACCTCCTTCAGGCCCAGGGAAATCTGGACGGACAACAACGGCGCGCACATCAACGCCCACGGCGGCGGCATCCTGTACGACAAAGGCACCTATTACTGGTATGGAGAGCACAAGGTGGAGGGGGACGCGGGAAACTATGCCCAGGTGGGGGTTCACTGCTATTCCTCCAAAGACCTCTATAACTGGAAGGACGAAGGAATCGCCCTGAAGGTGGCGGAAGGGGACAATTCCCACCCCATCGCCAGGGGCTGCATCCTGGAACGCCCCAAAGTGGTTTACAACAGGAAGACCGGAAAGTATGTGATGTGGTTCCATCTGGAACTCAAGGGGAAAGGATACGGTTCCGCTTACGCCGGGGTGGCAACGGCCGCAACACCCACGGGGCCATTCAAGTTCCTGAAGGCCGGGCGCGTCAATCCGGGCAAATGGCCCCTGAACATGGATCAAAAGAACCAAACCATGGAGACGTTCAAGGGAGTCCCCGGCCTGACTTCCAGCGCGCTGCCCGAAGGCGTACGTTCCGAGGATATGTTCAAGAAGGACTTTGAAAAAGGACAGATGAGCCGGGACATGACCATCTTTGTGGACGACGACGGCAAAGCCTACCACATCTATTCTTCCGAAGAAAACAGCACCACCCACATTGCGGAGCTGACGCCGGACTACACGGGGCATACGGGAAAATTCGTCCGGGTATTTCCCGGACGCTTCATGGAAGCTCCCGCCATCTTCAAACACAAGGGCAAATATTATTTCATCGCCTCCGGATGCACGGGCTGGGCTCCCAACGCCGCCCGCAGCGCCATGGCCAGAAACATCACCGGCCCATGGACGGAACTGAAAAATCCCTGCGTGGGGCCCAGGGCCGGCATCACGTTCGGCGGCCAGAGCGCCTTCATCCTGCCCGTGCAGGGCAAACCCGGCAAATTCATCTTCATGGCGGACATCTGGCGGCCCAAAAACGCCATTGACGGCCGCTATATGTGGCTTCCCATCCAGTTTGACGGAGACCAGATCAAACTGGAATGGAAGGACGAATGGACGCTGGATGACCTGTAAATTCACCTCTTCCCCCTTCCATGCGGAATACGGTTTATTGTTTCCATCTTCTTGCCGGAAGGCAGAAGCGAAGCTTTCTGTATGCCTTGTGCTCCGCTCTCCTTGTCGCGGCAGTCTGGCTGTTTCATCCGGAATGGCCTTTCTGGGCGGGTTATATTGCCTGGGCGCTCGCTTACGCGGCAACGCTGATTGTCCAACACACCGTCCCCCTTCCCATCCGCTGCCCGCACTGCGGAAACGCCGGGCTTCACTCCGCCCAGCAAACTCCGGAAGAACAAAGCAAGCCGGATACGGGAATCATGCTGGAATGCCGGGGCTGCGGTTCCACCTTTTACACGGACGCCTATTTGCCCTGGCCGGGAAAAATTATCCGCCGGCGTCCCATTTCCCCGGAAGAATGGGAAGAAAAGTCTGTCCGTAAACAAGCCGGGCCCGCTTCCTCCGAAGAGGAAAGCAGGCCGGAAAGGTCTTTCGCCAACGGAGGAAAAATCTAACGGGCTTTTTTGGAAGCCATCACATAATTCCTCATGCGCTGGTCTGCGGGGGTGGTGGGGCGCACGCTGGTAACCCAGTTGCCGTCTTTATCCTTCTTCTTGATTTCCGTTCTGTCGCGGTACAATTTCGCGGAGAAATCGCTGGAATCAAGAACAACCGGACCCGGGCCTTGCGCGGCGATGGGAGCGGGCGGCACCTCCGCAACCACCGTCATCGGCGCGGCAAGGGAATTATACCAGTACACCAGTTCCTGCTGGCCGACAGGGTTGTCCGGATAAGGGGCATAAGCTCCGTTGTTGGTGGAAACCTTCACATAGGCCGGTTCCGGAAATGTGGTTTGATAGGAAGAAGGGGAACAGGCCCCCAATAACAAAAGGCCGGCTCCGCCGGCAATAATCATGGAATGCAGTTTCATATAAACGTTGGACTCTTTTCCGCCCGCGGCCGTTCAGAGGATGTACGGCTCCGGCCTATTACGGGCAGTCACGGGCCTCACGCTTTAGCGCCCTGTCCAGCGCCGCATACTATCATACGGAGGAAAGGAGCTTGCCGTCCCCCCTGGAGGCATGGTTGAATATTATTTTCTCTCCATGATTACGGATTTCCGGCTGAAAGTGTTTGAAACCGTCGCACGGCGCCTGAATTTTACCCGCGCGGCGGAAGAATTGTTCATCACGCAGCCAGCCGTCACCCGGCATATCAAGGAACTGGAACGCCTGCTGGACGCCCGTCTGTTCAAAAGGGAGGGACGGGGGATTGCCCTGACGGCGGAAGGGGCGCGCCTGCTGGCCCATTCCCGCCGCATCCTTAAGGAATATGAAACGCTGGCGGAAGAAATATCCTTTGGCCGGGATGCCCCTGTTTCCGGAGAATTGAGCCTGGGAGCCAGCTCCACCATGTCCCAGTATGTGCTGCCTCCGCTGCTGGCCCTGTTCAACCGCCATTACCCGGAAATACGCATATGGCTGAAAAGCGGCAATACGGAAGAAATAGAACAGGCCGTTCAGGACGAATCCGTGCAGCTTGGCATTGTGGAGGGCACGGCAACGCGTGCGGACCTGCATTACCAGCCATTTATGGAGGACGAGATTATTCTGGCGGGCAGCATGCAGGCCGCTGTGCCCAGTGAAGGGCTTTCCCTCACGCAGCTCTCCCATGTTCCCCTGATTATGCGTGAACCGGGGTCCGGCACGCGCCGGGTGGTGGAGGAGGCGTTGAAAAAACACGGAATCTCCGTTTCCGACCTCCATATTCTGATGACGCTGGGCAATACGGAAAGCATTAAAATGTACCTGGAGCATTCTACGGCGTGCTCTTTTCTTTCTTCCCTTGCCGCCCGGGGAGAATTCAAACGCGGGAATTTGAAGAAAATACATCTTCGCCACCTGGAAATCCGCCGCACCTTCCACTTCGTCTCAGGACATGGAGACCATAGCAGAATCAATGAACTGTTCATCAAGTTCTGCCGCCATTACTATAACAAAATCTAATTGGCTATAATATTTTTTAATTAGATTTAATGATAATTGCGTCGTATATCATTCAGCAGCCGCCCCGGTACGCTCCCGGCCAGGTACCACGGGCGGACGTAACCATCACTCACCGATCATGTCTCCCAAACATCTAGCCAATCCCCTCCACGGCATCCTGCTTATTGTTCTGTTTTCCTTTTCCGCGTTTTACATTGCGGACTTTGAATGGGTGAAGCATCTTTCCCTCAGCCCGCTGATCGTCGGCATCGTGCTGGGGATGCTTTACGCCAACAGTCTGCGCAACCACCTTCCGGAAACATGGGTTCCCGGCATTCAGTTCTGCACCAAGCAGGTTCTGAGAACGGGCATTGTCCTGTACGGGTTCAAACTGACTTTTCAAAGCGTCATCGACATCGGCGGCTCCGCCCTGGCGCTCGACCTTATTGTGGTCACTCTCACCATTCTTCTGGGAGCCGGGCTGGGACGCCTGCTGAAAATGGACAGGGACACGGCCCTGCTGACTTCCATCGGCAGTTCCATTTGCGGGGCCGCAGCTGTCCTGGGAGCGGAACCCGTCGTCAAAAGCAAACCTTACAAAGCCGCTGTGGCCGTTTCCACCGTGGTCATCTTCGGCACGCTCTCCATGTTTCTGTATCCAGCCCTGCACCGGGCCGGAATACTGGATCTGACGCCGGAACAAATGGGGCTTTTTACCGGAGCCACCCTTCATGAAGTGGCGCATGTGGTGGGCGCCGGCAACGCCATGGGGCAGGCTATTTCCGATCCGGCCATTATCGTCAAGATGATCCGGGTGATGATGCTGGCCCCGGTGCTGGTCGTCCTGAGCATTGTCCTGGCCCGGAGGGACTCCTCTTCCGGCGCAAACGGGGAAAAACGGAACATTACCATTCCCTGGTTCGCCTTCCTGTTTCTCGCCGTCATTGGCTTCAATTCCCTGCACCTGCTGCCTGCCGGACTTGTAGACGCCATCAACGCCCTGGACACATTCCTGCTGACCATGGCGATGACGGCCCTGGGCGCGGAATCCAGCTTTGAGAAGTTTAAGAAAGCCGGAGCGCGGCCTTTCCTGCTTGCAGGCTTCCTGTATATCTGGCTTTTCTTTGGAGGCTACTGGCTGGTCAAGCTGATCAGCTTCTAAACTCCAAAACACTCCTTCTGAGGAAAGGGAGCAGGACCCCCGCCTTCCCTTTCCGAACGGGAAAAAGCCGTCTCGCCGGCAGGACGTGAAAACCGTTTCAGCGCAGGTTCACCGTACCGCTCCATCCCGGTTCCCTGCCAGAAAATCCGGTTGAAAAGAATCAACGAAGGAACCATGCCGCCAGGAATGAGGGAACATGCGATGCGCCGCATGCTGCCCGCATCACTCCCGACTGGCCGTCCGGACCGCCCCATACAGACATCCCCTCTTTACTTTCTCCGCTGCTGCTGCGGATTTTCCCGGCAAGACTCAACAAAAATTCATAGTCAAACCGTTTGGAGACGCTTATAGTATGCGTACCCAGTTCTTAAAAACAAATGGCAACCAAATTATTCATTCCCGGACCCACTGAAGTAGCACCTGAAGTACTTGCCGCCATGAGCGGCCCGATGATGGGGCACCGATCCAAAGCGGCCTCCGCCCTGCAGCGCCGCATTTCCAACAATCTGCGCCGCATCCTGCTGACGGAACAGGAAATTCTGCTTTCCACTTCCTCCGGGACGGGCCTGATGGAAGGCGCCGTGCGTTCCTGCACCGCCAAACGCGCCGCCATTTTTTCCGTGGGCGCCTTCGGCGACAAATGGTACAAGATCGCCACGGGCAACGGCGTTCCCTCCGATATTTTCAAGAGCGAACTGGGGCAGCCCACCACCTCGGAAATGGTGGACGCCGCCCTCTCCACCGGCAAATACGACACCATTTGCATCACGCACAATGAGACGTCCACCGGCATCCAGAACCCGGTGGAGGAAATTGCGGAAGTGCTTAAAAAATACCCGGATGTCGTGTGGTGCATGGATGCCGTGAGTTCCGCCGCCGGCTCCCGGATTGAAACGGACAAGCTGGGCGTGGACGTACTGGTAACTTCCACCCAGAAGGCGCTTGCCCTGCCCCCCGGCATGGCTGTCTGCACGCTGTCCCAAAAAGCGTACGAACGCACCGCCTCCGTTCCCAACCGCGGCTGTTACTTTGACCTGCGTTCCATTTACGACACCATCCAGAAGAAGGACTACCAGTACACGAACACCCCCTGCGTCTCCATCATGTACGCCATGGACCTCCAGCTCCAGCGCATCATGCAGGAAGGCGTGGAAAACCGCTTCGCGCGTCATGAAGCCATGGCGGAATTCGTGCGCTCCTGGGCGGATGAATATTTCAGCGTCTTCGCCAACCGGGACCACCTTTCCCGCACCCTGACGGTGATCAGCAACACGAGGGACATCGACATCGCCGCCCTGAACAACGCCCTGATCGAACGCGGCATGCAGCTCGGCAACGGTTACGGGGACTTGAAGAACAAAACGTTCCGCATTGCCCACATGGGTGAACTGACGATGGATGACATGCGCTCCATCACATCCAACATCGTGGATATCCTGAAACTCAAATAAGCGGGTATCCTTTCCTCTTTTCCGGCTCCGTCCGGAAAAGAGGGAAGAACGCCTCCGCCGGAACATAAACGGAACCATCGCCGGGAACAGGAGACTTCGCGAACATCCCAGAGTTTGTTCATCTTTGGTCTCTTCCGCATCCCGGCGGCATTCAGCATCGTCCAAGCCTTCAATCAGGCAGGAGCTTTCCGGGGCAACCGGTTCTTTCAGGATTCCATTTCACGTTATTTGCTGCTGTTCATTGCGGCATGCATTTTGGCCGGGCTTGTTTGCAGCATTCGTGCGCTATATCATCCTCCCCATTACTGACTTTCCGAACTTCTCCTACCATGTCCATTCTCCATCCCTTCCCCGCCCTGCGCCCTCCCCGGGAACTGGCCGCGCGGGTCTCCTCCCTCCCCTATGATGTCATGAACCACCGGGAGGCCAAGGAAATGGCCGCCGGAAACGACGCCTCCTTCCTCCATATCTGCCGTTCCGACATCGACACGGGCGAAGCCGCCATTCATGCCCCGGAAACCTACGCCAAAGCCAGGGAAAACCTGGAAAGGTTCGTCCGCGAAGGTTACCTCCTCCGGGATGAACGGCCGTCTTTCTACATCTACCGCCAAATCATGTGGGGGCGCGTACAGACGGGCATCGTCGGCTGCGCCTCCGTGGATGAATACGCCAGCGGCGCCATTAAAAAGCACGAACTGACCCGCAGGGAAAAGGAACTTGACCGGATCGAGCACTTTGACGCCTGTTCCGCTCAGACGGAACCGGTATTCCTGGCCTACCGCAAACATGAGGGTCTTTCCGCCATCATCCGGGAATGGATTAAATTCCACAAACCCGAATATGATTTTACCACGGAGGACGGCGTCACCCATATCCTGTGGCCCGTTTCCGAACCCGGCACGGTGGAAGACATCCGCAAAAGCTTTGAAGAAGTGGACGCCCTTTACATTGCGGACGGGCACCACCGCACGGCTTCCAGCGCCGCCGTTTCCGCCAGACGCCGCCAGGAACACCCGGACTACACGGGGCAGGAAGAATTCAATTACCTGATGGCTGTCGTCTTCTGTGATGAAGACCTTTTCATCATGGACTACAACCGCGTCGTGCGCGACCTGAACGGCCTGACTGAAGAGGAATTCATGGAAAAACTCCGTGCCTCCTTTGACGTAAATCCTGTGGATGCCATTCCCGGAGAAGGCTATGCCCCCCGCGCCAAACACGAATTCGGCATGTACCTGAATGGACGCTGGTATTCCGTCACGGCCAAACCGGGAACCTTCCCGTCCGACCATCCTATCGAAAGCCTGGACTGCGCCATTCTCCAGGCGAATATGCTGGCTCCCATTCTGGGCATTGATGATCCGCGCACGAGCGACCGCATCGACTTCGTAGGAGGAATCCGCGGCCTGGGAGAACTGGAACGCCGCTGTTCCGGAGAAATGGCGCTCGCCTTCTCCCTGTACCCCGTCACCATGGCCGACCTTTTCCGCGTAGCGGACGCCGGGGAAATCATGCCTCCCAAATCCACCTGGTTTGAACCCAAGCTTCGCAGTGGTCTTTTCATCCATACCATTGAACAATAATCTCTTTCACCGCACCAACATGAACAAGGTCCTTATTCCCACCAAACTCTCCGACGTAGCGGCCAACACGCTTAAAACGGCCGGCTATGAAGTCATCCAGGACGCTGATACGCCTCTGGAAAAACAGGTAGCCGCCCATCCGGATGCCGTGGCTCTGATCGTCCGCAGCGAAAAAGTCACTCCGGAAATCATGGACGCCCTTCCTTCCCTGAAGCTGGTCGTCCGCGCCGGAGCCGGTTACGACAACATCGACATTGTGTACGCCCGTAAAAAAAACGTGGATGTCATGAATACCCCCGGAGCCAATTCCAATGCCGTGGCGGAAGAGGTCATGGCCATGATTCTGGCCTACTACCGCCACATCGTCCAGGCGGACGCCACCACCCGGGAAGGCCTGTGGGAAAAGAAAAAATACATGGGCAGCGAGCTGACCAAAAAGACGGTGGGCATCATCGGCCTGGGCAACATCGGCCGCAACCTCGTCAAGCGCCTTCAGGGATTTGAACCCATTCTGCTGGGCTACGACCACTTTCTGGCACGCCAGCGCGCCCTGAACATCGGCGTCACCCCCACCAGCATTGAAGATATCTTCTCCCAGTGCGACATTATTACCCTGCACGTTCCGGGCGGTCCCTCCACCCACCACATGGTGAACGCGGAACTCATCGGCAAAATGAAAGACGGCGCAGTGCTCATCAACTGCTCCCGCTACGGCGTGGTGGATGAAGAGGCGCTGGCCGCCGCCAAGGCCGCAGGCAAAAACATCGGCTACCTGACGGACGTCCACCCCAAGGACGCGCCCGGAGAGAAGCCTTCCGCCCCCATTGCGGACCTGATTCTTCCCCACCTGGGAGCCAACACCCGGGAGGCCAATACGAAAGCGGCCAAACGCGCCGCGGAACAGATGATCGCCTACTTTTCCGACGGCGACACCTCCTGCGTGGTGAACGGGGAATCCCCCAGCGGCCTCAATCCGGCCCATCTTCAACTGGCGTTCCTGCTCGCCTCCCTGGCGCGCAAGGCCGGCGGCAACAAGCCCATCCGCCGCGTGGAATGCACCTTTTACGGCAACCTGCGCATTTTCCGCAAATGGTTTACGGCCCCCATTCTGGAAGGCCTTCTGCCGCATGCGGAAAAAGGGCTCATGCCTGCCGCCGCGGAAGAATCCCTGCGGGAGCACGGCATCGTTTTCAAAGCGCGGGAACCCAAAGACGACAAACCTTATGAAGATTCCATCACGCTGGACGTGGCCATGGAAGAGGAAGAGGAATATTTCCACACCAGCGTGCGCGGCGTGGTGACGGAAGGCATCCCCATGATCTCCCGCCTGAACAATTTCAACGGATTGTACGCGGACCTGCGCGGCACGACATTATGCCTGCGCTACAAGGACCGTCCGGGTGTTATCGCTCGCATCGGCTCCGCCCTGTCTTCCCATGGAATCAACATTGACAACATCGCCGCCCCGGCCGACCACGCCACCAGGGAGGCCCTGACCGTGATCAAGACGAACCAGCCGGTTTCCGATGAGCTGCTGGATAAAATCGCGAAAGAGATAGATGCTATCTCCGCGTTCTCCCTGAATCTTTAACAGGGAAAAACGCGTTTCCGGAAACCTGCTTTCCAGACAGCCCGCTTCCTCCATCTCCGGAGGGAAGCGGGCAATTCTTATTGATGCCACATTGACAGGGCTCACCCATTTTTATACCGTTATCCGAATCGCCGGAACATGTTCATGCGTTACGTACTGCTTCTCCTGACCCTGTTAACCGCCGGATTTTCCGTCTGGTATTATCAACACCGCATTTCCCCGGAAGGAAAGGAACTGGCCGCCCAAAAAACTGCCCTGGAACAGAAGGCCGCAATATTGGAAAAAGCCGTTATCCAATCCCGAAAAAAACTGGATGCTGCCCAGGAAGCCTCCCGGGCGGCGGAAGAAGACATAGAAAAATTCCAGCAAGCTTATCTCGAACAAAAAAGGCAGCAGCATCAGGAAATCCAGGAGGCCGCCTACCAGAAAAGCGTGGCGGACCAGCAGGAAGAAGTGAAGGAACACGACCAGAAAATTGACCGGCTGCGCCGCCGCATGAAAAGGCAAAGGGAAAGCGCCAGATCCGCCAGGGAGGAGCTGCTCCGGAAGAGGGAAGGAATGAGAAACCAGCTTGACAGGCTGACCGACCAGCAGAGGAGCATTCAGACGGAACTGGAACAGGCGGAACGCGAACTGGCCCAAAAACGGGAAGAGGCCAAAAGCAGGAAAAAATTGTCCGGGACTGCCCCCCAGAAGGGGAATATCTCTAAACTTCAGGCACAAATGAACCTTATCCGCCAGAAAACCGCAGCTGCTAAGGAAAAAATGAGGGCCGCAGATGCTGCGCTGGAAACTCTGGAAGAGAAATCAGGCAAACAGGAACGCCTGATGCAGAAAGCGGAGGAAAAACTCACCGAACAGAAAAACAAGGTTCTGACGGACGATGGCTGGGACGAACCTGCCGTCCCGGAACCGGGCGACGAAGACTTGCTGGCTGCGGCCGAATACAGGGAACTGTCCAGAGACGTGCGGAAAACTCTGCAACAGGCCCGTGAAAAAGAAGAACAGGCATCCCGGGCCTATGACGAAGCCCGCGCGGCCATGCGGAAAGCCTCCAGGGAAGAAGTGAACAAGCTGGCAAAGAAGGAAAAAGACCATGCCTCCTTTCAAAAGCTGTTCACGGGCGCAGCCTCCGTCGCGGGATTCATCCTGCTCCTGTTCACGGGTGCGGCCTTCCGCAGCAGCAACAGTTGAACGCGCGCCGGAAAATAAAATGCGCGGAGAAAAAAGAAGCCCTCGCCTTCCTGCAGGGAGCCGTTGACGGGAGACGGGGATATGATAGTCTCAGGCCAGCCCGATCATGCTCACACTGGCCCAGATTCACGGACAACCGGAAATTTTTCATTCCATCCAGGGGGAAGGAGTCTCCCAGGGAACACCCTGCGTTTTCCTGCGCCTGGCGGGCTGCAATCTGGCCTGTTCCTGGTGTGACACAGCGTATTCCTGGAACGGAACGGCTCCCGTAGTGCGGCTCACGCCTGAAAAAGCGGCAGAGCTGGTGCTCCATTATCCCTGCCGCCGCCTGGTCCTGACCGGAGGGGAACCGCTTATTCAGCAAAAAGCGCTTCCCGCCCTGCTGCGCCTGCTGCCGGAGCATGCCGTGGAGATGGAAACCAACGGAACCATTATGCCGGATACGGCGCTGTTGAAACGCGTCACGCAATTCAACGTGTCTCCCAAACTGCCCCATTCAGGCAATAATGCCGTTAAAACGTGGAAACCGGATATCCTGCGCCGTCTGGCGGGTACGGAAAAAGCCTGGTTCAAATTCGTCGTGGCGTGTGAGGACGATGTCAGAGCCGTTCTGCGGCAGGCTTCCGAAACAGGCATCCCCCCGGAACGAATTCTGATCATGCCCCTGGCCTCCACACGGGATGAATTGGACGCCATGCGTGCGCAGGCGGTGGAATGGTGCCTCCGCTACAGTCTTCGTTTTTCAGACCGTCTGCACATCGCCATCTGGGACAGCAAAAAGGGCGTTTGAAGACGCGCCTGATTCAATCGGGAAAGACCATGCTTCCCGCTTTTCCGAACGGAATTCCGCAAGCCTCCCAAAGCTCCGCGTCATTTGGGAAGCTTACGCTTTCTGTTTCAAATCCAGCAGCATCTGGGCATTGCTGGGGTACTTGTTCAGGAAGAACAGGAAACGCTCCATGGCTTCTACAGGTTTATGCCCGGCTAAAGCGCGGCGGATCAGGTTCATCTTGTACAGCCATGCTTCCGGCATAATCAACTCTTCCCTCCGCGTTCCCGATTTCAGAATATCCACGGCCGGGAAGATATATTGCTCCGCAATGCGGCGGTTCAGCACCAGTTCCATATTGCCCGTCCCCTTGAATTCCTGGAAAATCAGGTCATCCATGCGGCTGTTGGTTTCCACCAGGGCGGTGGCAATAATCGTCAGGGAACCGGCCTGGCGCGTATTGCGGGCGGCGGCAAAAAGGCGCCGGGGCATTTCCAGAGCGCGGGCGTCAATACCGCCGGACATCGTGCGGCCGCTTCCCTTGTCAGCGTTATTGTAGGCGCGGGCCAGGCGCGTAATGGAATCCATCAGCAGGAAGACATGCTGTCCCGCCTCTACAAGCCGCTTGGCGCGTTCAATGCAAAGTTCCGCCATGCGGCAGTGATCGCGCACCCTTCCATCATTGGAAGAGGCGTACACTTCGGCTCCGGGGAGGGAACGTTTGAACTCCGTCACTTCTTCCGGACGTTCGTCCACCAGAAGCACCATCAGGTGAATGGAATCCCTGTAATTCTCCAGAATGGCTTCCGCCATGTGCTGGAGCAGCGTCGTCTTCCCTGCGCGGGGCGGAGAAACAATCAGACCGCGCTGGCCGCGCCCGATTGGAGCAATCAGATCCAATGTGCGGGTGGTATAGCGCTCCGGCCGGGTTTCAAAGGAAATGCGCTTGTTAGGATTGACCGCCTTGAGTTCTTCAAAGTGCGGGTTTTTGCGCGCCTTTTCCGGAGCGACCCCGTTAACGGAGGCAATTTCCGTCAGAAGAATGCCGCGGTCATGGCGGCAGGCCTGCCCATGCACCCACACGGCAGGGCGCAAACCGAACTTGCGGATCATATCCTGCGGCACATAGACGGCTTCCGCAAAAGCGTCAAAATCATTATCCGGCTTCCTTAAAAAGCCGAACCCCTTATTCGTAATTTCCAGCAGCCCGTCCACCGGTTCCGGCGGAGCCAGCTCACGGGGGGCGCTGTTCTGAGGGGTTCCGCCCTCCTGGTGATTATTATTCCAACGGTTTTTAACCCGGTCATTGCCGTTTCTGCCATTGCGGCCATCCTGGCGGTTATTCCGGTTTTTGTTGAAACGGTCGTTGTTATTCCGGCGGTTCTGCCTGTCAAAACGCTGCCTTTGAGGCTCATTCGTCCGGCGCGGTTCCCGGGCGGCATCTTCGGAAAAATCCGCCGCACCTTCCTGCACCACCTTGATGGACGGAGCGGAAGCATCCGCCTCCGGCTCCTGTTCCCTTGGTTTCCTCACAAATCTCTGGCGAATAACCTTCGGTCTGCCTTCCGCGGGCTGCTCCGGAACAGAATCGGAAGAATCGGAAGCCGGCTCGGCAGGAGCTACATGGGCGGCCATTTCCGCCTCGGGGCCTGCCGAAGCGCCTTTCTCCGGCGCAACAGCCTTGACAGCACGCCTGCGCACCGGTTTGACGGGGGCCTCCGTCCCGGAGACGACCGGAGAACCGTCAGTTTCCGAGACCTCCTCCACAGGCTTCTTGCGCGGGCGTCCGCGCCGGGGCCTGGCAGGGGCATCCTGCGCCTCTTCCACCGGGATTTCAGCACTGTTTTTACGGGCAGTCTTCTTCCTTGGCACATCAACACTTTCCACCCCGCCATCCGCCAATTCAGCGGCCTTCTTCCTTACCGCCCGCTTGCGGGGCGCCGGGGAAGAATCCTGTTCCGTCCCGGGCGCTTCCGCAACGGATTGGGACTTTGCCGGAGCTTCCGCCGCAGACCTGGCTTTGCGGACAATGCGTTTTTTAGGCGCCGGCTCCGGAGAAACCTGTTCCGGAGTCAAATCTGGGGGGGTATCAGACATGGAAAAGAAAATTGAACTGCAACAACAGGCGTCTTCTGAAAGACAACAGCGTTAATCAAGCTGCTCAAGGATTTCTTCCGCCACATCGAAATTGGAGAAGACATTCAGCGCGTCATCATAGTCGTCCAGCGCTTCATACAGGCGCAGGGCGGCTTTCGCCGTTTCCAGATCATTAATCACGGAAGCATTCTGCGCCACGGAAATCAGCTTCATGGAAATCACCGTATGTCCGGCTTCCCGCAGGGCGGCGCACACGTTATTCAACTCCGTTGGGCTCGTAACAAACACCCATTCATTGTCGGAATCACCCTGTTCCACATCATCCGCGCCGCATTCCAGCGCCAGATCCATTGCGGAATCCTCCGTAAGGCCTTCCGCCATAATGCGGGCCTCTCCCTTGCGTTCAAACTGGTAAGCCACGGAACCGGGGGTGCCGATGCTGCCTCCGTTTTTGGTGAACAGGGTGCGCAGCTCGGAAGCGGAACGGTTCGTGTTGTCCGTTGCCACTTCAATCAGGAAAGCCGTACCAGAGGGGCCGTAGCCTTCATAAGTAATCTCCTGGATAGTAGCTCCCCCCAGTTCCCCGGTGCCCTTCTTGATGGCGCGTTCGATATTTTCCTTGGGGGTGGACACGGCCTTGGCCCCGTCAATGGCGGCGCGCAGGCGCGGATTCAGATCAGGATCTCCGCCGCCGCTCTTGGCAGCCAGCATGATTTCATGGGCAAAGCGGGCAAAAACCTTACCCTTCTTGGCATCTTCCTTAGCCTTAACGTACTTGATCTTAGACCATTTATTATGTCCTGACATAGAATTGGGAATAATAGTAAGTGTAGGTGAAAAGAGAAAAACTAACAAGTGGAACTGTTCTTCAACCCGGGCAACACATTGTCATTTGCAAATACCACGCAGGAAGGGAATCAGGGTGCGGCCATCCGTAAATACGCTACAGGTACCGGATACTCTGCCGGGGAACATGCCGCGTGCTCTCAGGAGCTCCGGCTACCGCTTGGCAGTCACTCTCAACACACGCAAAATAACGTATTCCCCAGCATTGGCAATACTTTTTTAGGTCACGGCGACCGGCTGCTTTCAGAACTATCTCCTTCTGCCTTCAATGAATTTTTAATATATTTTGATTATTTAAAATAATAACTGCTATTTTTTTAATAGTGGAAATAAAAAAATATATCCGCGCAGCAGGCTCTTATTATGCCGTCCTGCCCCGATGATGAAGGGGGTGATTCCGTCATGGGTCAGAGCCTAAGTTTTAACGCCGCCTCTGTTATCATTGACTAAGAAAGGGAGGCGGGCTTAGATGTGCTCTTCTTTCTTTTCCCCTGTCTTATGGAACAAGCAGCGCACCAGGAAAAATCACATGCGGCCCTTTCCTCCGTCCTGTGGTCCGCCTTTTTGACGGTCATCAAGCTCTGGGCCGGCATTGTAACCGGCAGCCTCGGCATTATTTCCGAGGCGCTGCACAGCGGGTTGGACCTGATGGCGGCGGCCATGACTTTTTACGCCGTAAAAGTGGCGTCCCGCCCTGCGGATGAAAGCCACCCCTACGGGCACGAGAAGGTGGAGAATCTGTCCGCCCTGGCTGAAACAGCCCTCCTTTTAGTCACTTGCGCCTGGATTGTCTGGGAGGCCGTGGACCGGCTGTTTTACAACGAGACGGAGATTACCCTCACCTGGTGGGCTTTTGCCGTCGTGGCCGTTTCCCTGCTGGTGGACGTGAACCGTTCCGCCATGCTCCGCCGGGTAGCCAAAAAGCACAAGAGCCAGGCCCTGGAAGCGGATGCACTTCATTTCACCACGGACATCTGGTCTTCCGCAGTCGTGCTCCTGGGTCTTTTCTGCATATGGCTGTCTCATCTGATTCCCGCAGAATCAGCTTGGCACGGCCTGCTGGAGAAGGCGGACGCCATTGCGGCCCTGTTTGTGGCGGCTCTGGTTTGTTCCGTGGCTTTCGGCCTTGCCAAACGCTCCATTCACGCCCTGATGGACGGAGGTTCTTCCTCCCTGACGCAGCAGGTGCTGGACGCCATGAAAAAGAATGCCCCGGATTATCCGGTCAAACGCATCCGCCTGCGCGACGGCGGCGCGCGCATCTTCGTAGAGCTGGACGTAGAAGCGCCTGCGGAACTGCACGTGGACGACGCCCATGACGTGGCGGAATCCATTGAAAACATTGTAAAGCATGAATTGCCGGAAGCGGATGTCATCGTTCATATCGAACCGGCGCGGGGGAATCCTTCCCATATGGAACCGGATATGATTATCCACCGGCTGGCCTTGCGCCACCACGTCCGCATTCACGGTTTTTATGCAAGCCACGGCAAACATGCCCCCTGTTATTTCATGGATGTGGAAATTCCTGCGGATTGGCCTCTGGAACGCGGTTACCAGGTGGTGGAGGCTTTCAGGAATTCCGTTCTGCATGAGCTCAAGCCGGAGAAAGTAATTTGCCGCATTGAACCGGATTGCCGCGACATGGAAACAAACGCCATTACGGAACAAGTTTCTCCGGAGGAAGTATGCCTGAAGGTAAATCTCATTCTCCAGCAGCACGGGAACATCCGCAAGGTTCTCAAGCTGGACCTGACTAGGGAGGACAATTTCCCGACCTTGATCTGCGTATGTTCCGTGGATGCCGCCCTGACTATTAGGAAATGCCACCAGATCGCCTCACAGCTGGAAAACCAGATAGAAAACGCACTGCACCACCTGGGACGCGTTACCGTCATTCTTAAACCGTCCAAATAGAACAGCAGTGGAATGACTGTTACCGGATTCCCGTAAAAACATATTCCGAATCCGGAGGAAGGCGGGTTCAGCAAACGCTGCCGGCATGCGGAAGGAGCACGGGAGCGCTCCGGGCATGGACGTCTCCGCCCGAACAAAGCGGAGCCAACAGTTATGAATGACCCGCAACGGAAACTCCGAGCCTTTCCCTGTCCAGCTCCGCACGAATGCGCAGGCGCTCGGAAACGATCTGTTCGTCGTCCGCGCCGCCTTCCCGCAGGAAATATTCCGCCATGGACAGGGCAACTTCCGATTCCGAGGAAAAAACCTGGGAAGCGCCGGCTTCCTTCAGAATATCCACATCCCTCATGTACTTGGTATGAATCATCACATCAATATGAGGGTTGAGATCCAGAGCCACGCCTACTATTTCCTTGGCATTCGGAATGGAAGCGGAGAGAATCAGGCTTTCCGCATATTCAATGCCCGCATGGCGCAGAATTTCCCGCTGGCTGGCATCCCCGTAAACAATGTCCCCTCCCTGTTCCCGTATAGCGGTAACCGTGTCTATGTTCATTTCCACGATGACGACTTCCACCCCGTTGTCATTCAGTATCCTTTTAAGGATGCGCCCCGTGGGGCCAAACCCTACCAGCACTACGCGCCGCGCATCCGTTGACGGGAGCGCCAGGCTGTTCACGCCTCCCAGGTCCGCAAGGCCGACGCCGCGCTTTTGCAGCCATTTGACTGCAGGCCCAATCTGCCGGTACAGGATGGGATTTAAGGAAATGGAGACAACCGCCGCCAGAATGATGGCCTGATTGGCATCCGGAGGCAGGATGTTGTACATGAGGCCTATTCCGGCGAGAATGAAGGAAAATTCACCCACTTGCGCCAGGGCCACGGATACGCTCAGCGCCAGCGGCACCGGCCGTCTCAGACAGCGGACAACCACATAAGCCGCCAGCGGCTTGCCGATCATCACCACCCCCAACGTTGCCAAGGCCAGAGGCCAGCAATCCCCCACGGACATCGGGTCAAACATCATCCCCACGGAAACAAAGAAGAGAACCGCAAAAGCATCCCTCATCAACATGGCTTCCGCCGCCGCGCGCGCGCAGAAGTCCGACTGCCCTACAACCATCCCCGCCAAAAACGCCCCCAAAACCATGGAAGCGCCAAAAAATTCCGCGGAGCATACCGCCACGCCCAGCGCAATGACCAGCACAGCCAGCGTAAACAAGTCGCGCGCGCCCGTCCGCGCCACGTACCGCAGCACCAGCGGAATGACTTTTTTCCCGGCAAACAGCGTCAGGGCCACCAGCAGCGCCAGCTTAACGAACATCCAGCCAAGCCCGGAAAGAATGCCGCCCCAGTCTCCGGCGCCGCTCTGGCGCGCTTCCATCACGGCGGGGATAAGAACCAGAAGCAGAATGGTAAACAGGTCTTCCACCACCAGCCATCCCAAGGCCACATGACCGCCGGGCGTATGGAGGTTCTGGTTGTCTTCCAGCACCCGCGTCAGCACCACGGTACTCGCCACGGAAATCGCCATGCCAAACACCAGCCCGGAAATCGTGGACCATCCGAACATCCACCCGACCAGCACACCCAGCACGGTAGCCACGGATATCTGGACAACCGCTCCCGGCACGGCCACTTTTTGCACGGCAATCAAATCCTTCAAATGGAAATGGAGCCCCACCCCGAACATCAGCAGAATAACGCCCAGCTCCGCGAATTGTTCCACCGTGTGGGAATCCGCAACAAATCCCGGCGAGTACGGACCAACCACCACTCCGGCCAGCAGATAGCCCACCAGCGGGGATAAATGCAGTTTTCTGGCAATAAGGCCGAAAAGAAGGGCAGCGGTCAATCCGCCGACAAAAGTGAGAATGAGACTGAAATCGTGATCCATACGCGCGTGACAGGGATAAGGGGTATCTTTAACCGTCGAGTCGTTTTTACGCTATCGCGTTTTATTTGCCCTCACAAGAACGCATTACGCCGCATGGAAATGCAGTCGCACTTTTTACATGAAAAAATGACCCCGGCAAATTTTCACCATATTCTATTTGCGACCGCTCCCAATTGCATTTTCCCACACGGGATTCCTATCAAACGTGTTCATAAATTTTCGTCCTGTTCACCCTCGTGAATCTGTCGGGCCATTGTCCTGCACTGGAGGCCGGACAAACGGCCATGCATCGCCATCGGAAACCTTTACATCCCGTTTCCGGATAACGGAAATGATCCGGCGGCCCGGAAAAAATCAAACCAGGAACGGCGGCCGGCCAGATGCCTTCGTTCTTGTATTCGGATATGCTCTACGCCCGCATGACGGAATTGGGAAGAATTTGCAAAATTATATCTGGATTTTCCATGAATTAATTTATTTTATATTGGAAATAATTGTTTTTAATCTATGCCTGAAGATGCCATATTCAAGGAGCTGTGGAACCTTCTCAAGAAGGAAATGGCCATAGGAGACGCCCCACTCCAGCAAAAACTGGAACAGTTCATTTTCCGCCAATACGGCCGGGCGGTCCTGGCGCATTATATCAAAGCCCTTTCAGCCCTGGAACTCAGCCGCCATTTCTACCTGCGGTTCCGCAGGAGGAGCCGTTCCGTCACGGAGCCCATTCTCTACTGGACCGTGCTTGCGGAAACAACCATCCACATGACGCTGGAAGGGGTAAAAGACATGCACCCCTTCATCTCCCTTCCGGCATGCGCCGGCGCACCCTTCCAGCTCGACATGTTGAAAGACTGCTACCTTCTTTATTTGAGGGACCGGGAATATCCCTGCTGGCCGCGGGCCTCCCGCAGAAGACGCATCATCCGGAATAAATGGAACGCTCCGGAGCTGGAAGCCTCCTATTTCCCCCGGTTGTGCCGGAACAGCACGGACCGCCATTATGCCAACATGATGCATATTCTGCTGGAAGAAATACTGCATGCCTTGATTACCCTCCGCCAACTCAGGAACCACGGAAGGAGCCTGCTGGAATTCAGAAGAAGACAGCACCCCCATTCTTCTCCGGGCGGCGTTCCGCCGCCATCCCTCCGTCCGCAGCGCCCTTCGTAAAACAGGCTTTAACAAACATCCGCACTTTTTCCAAAAGATATTTGAAAAACCGCCGGGATGTTACAGAATCAGCATGCAGTCTCCGTAGGAAAAAAATCTGTACCGTTCCCGGATAGCTTCCAGATAGGCTTTCATGATCAGTTCCTTGCCCGCGAAAGCGCTGACAAGCATCAGCAGCGTGCTCTGCGGCAAATGGAAATTCGTGATCAGGGCGTCCACCACCTTGTAGTTGTAGGGAGGATAGATGAAGATGTTCGTTGAACCGGCGCACTCCCTCAACGGCAGACCCTCTGCCGCCGCCACATGTTCCAGCACCCGCACGCTGGTGGTGCCCACGGCAATGACCCTTCTGGCGTTATTGACCGCCCGGGCGGCGGCTTCAGGAAGAAAAAAATGCTCCGTGTGCATCTGATGGTCTTCAATCCTGTCCGCCTTGACGGGACGGAATGTTCCCACGCCCACATGCAGGGTCAAAAAATCATGAGGGACGGACGCCAGCAGCTCCGGCGTGAAATGCAGCCCGGCCGTAGGGGCGGCAATGGCCCCTTCATGTCTGGCGTAAACGGTCTGATAACGCTCCTTGTCGGAGGGGTCGCTTTCCCGGTTCATGTAATGGGGAAGAGCCAGGCGGCCGTATTTTTCCTCATCCACTTCCCGGTCAAACCGGATGAGGCGGTATCCCTCCCCATCAATGTCTTCCACGATGCCTACCGCCTCCCCGATGGCAACCGTACGCCCGAGCTTCATTTTGCGGCCGGGACGCACCATGCACTTCCATAAGAGGGGATTAAGCGCCTCTGCGCGCACTACTTCAATGGAACCGTCGTTGGAAAAATATCTTGCCGGAACCACCCTGGTGTCATTCAGGATAAAATGATCCCCTTCCCGCACATACTCCGGCAAATCGCAAAAATGCCTGTGCTCAATCATGCCCGTATCCCGATGAATGACCATCATCCGGGACGCGGCGCGATCCGGAAGGGGACGGTCCGCTATCAGTTCTTCCGGCAGCGGATAATCAAAATCAATGGTGCGCACGGCCAAGTGCATTGCCACGAATCCACTGAAAGGTCAATACCTTTAACCGCAGGTAACACAATTATATCTTTACCCCGCTTCGGCTCATATGGTATGGAAGGACACATGAACAACTTGCTGTCAGCAAACATTTCCAACGCGACCGCCTGGGGAACAATTCTGGTCGTCGTCCTCGTCATCTTTCTGGTCATTTTCTTCGCCATCATCGCCAAATTCTTCAAAACATGGCTGCGCGCCCGTCTGGCAAAAGCGCCCGTCTCCATGAGCAACATGCTGGGGATGTGGCTCCGGAAAGTGCCCTACCCTCTGGTGGTGGACACCCGCATTACGGCCGCCAAAGCAGGTCTGGACATCAGTACGGATGAACTGGAAGCCCATTTTCTGGCCGGCGGTGACATTGTGGACTGCGTGCTCGCCCTGATTGCGGCGGAGAAGGCCGGCATCCCGCTGAGCTACGACCGCGCCTGCGCCATTGACTTGGCCGTGAAGGGCACCTCCAAAACCGTGCTGGAAGCCGTGCGCACCTCCATTAATCCCCGGGTCATCGACTGCCCGAATCCCAGCTCCGGCCAAACGCGCCTGACGGCGGTGGCCCGTGACGGCATCGCGGTGGCGGTGCGCGCCCGCGTAACGGTGCGCACCAACCTGGATCTCTTCGTAGGGGGCGCCACGGAAGAAACGGTAGTCGCCCGCGTTGGGGAAGGCATCGTTTCCGCCGTAGGTTCCGCCCCCTCCTACAAGGATGTTCTGGAAAAGCCGGAAGTGATCTCCCGCACCGTAAGCGACAAGGGGGTGGATGCCGCCACGGCGTTTGAAGTGCTTTCCATTGATATTGCGGATGTGGACGTAGCCGGCAACGTGGGCGCACGCCTCCAGGCCGAGCAGGCGGAAGCGGACAAACAAATCGCCCAGGCCAAAGCGGAAGTCCGCCGCGCCGCCGCCGTAGCCACGGAACAGGAAATGGCTGCAAAAACGCAGGAAATGCGCGCCAAGGTGGTGGAAGCGGAAGCACAGATTCCCATGGCCATGGCGGAAGCTTTCCGCAACGGCAATCTGGGAGTGCTGGACTACGCCCGTTACCAAAATGTGGTGGCTGATACTAAAATGAGAGATTCCATCGCCCAACCGGATACTTCCCCCTCTTCCATCAAATAAATTCCCCGGCTTCCGGAAAGGCAGGTTCTTTTTCGGAAGCCTTTATTCTTTATGGATTTACCGGCATACATGCTCGCCTCCGGAGGTGACGACAATAGCTTGAAACTCTGGTTCTGGCTGATTGTCGGGGTGATTTTTCTCATCAAAAAAGTAATCGAATTGTTGAAACCGGATGAAAAGGATGAGGAACCGCCTGTTCCGAATACGGAGGACCATCATGAAAAACGCGTCAAGGAAGTTATTGCGGAAATGCGCCGGACCAAGCCGCAGCCGCGGCAAATCCAGCCGAATCAATCTGCTGCACCTTCCCGCGCACCGCGCCCCTCAGCCCCTTCTGTAGAGCTTCCCTCCCCCGCCGTGACCCGCAAAACACGGCAGACCCCGGCGCCAGAAGCCGCGCAACCTGTGGGAGCTGCCCGGCAGGCGGAGCAAAATGTACTGGAACGCTATGTGAAAGCTACGGAAGAAGCCCGGCAGTCCATCCACTCCCTTTCCGATGCGGAACAGGAAGCTCTGCAACGTTTGCAAAAGAGGGGGATGAAGGAATCTCAGCCTGGTTTTCTTCCGCCATCAGCCGCAGTGGAATCTCTTTCCCTGAAAAATTCCCTGCACCACTCCAACTCCCTGAAAGCGGCTGTTCTTTATCGGGAAATCCTTGGGAAACCCAGAGCCTTACGAAGCGCTTCCTTCAGCGGCGAATAAAGCATGGCCTTTCTTCCCGGATTATGTGCCGGCCAGCCGTCATGCGCTCCCTTTCTATCCATTCTCCCTTGCCTGGAGAGGCAAGCAGAGGTACTTTCCATTCCGCAATGACAGACACACCTTTGCAGATAGCCGGACGCCAGTTTACCTCCCGCCTGATGATGGGAACGGGGAAATTTTCTTCCAATGAGAGCATGAGAGAAGCTCTGGAAGCCTCCGGCTCCCAAATTGTGACGGTGGCTCTGCGCCGGGCGGATCTGACGGGATCCCACGATCCCGCCGCCAATATTCTGGATTTCATTGATCCGGAAAAATACCTCCTGCTCCCCAACACCAGCGGAGCGACTACGGCAGAAGAAGCCGTGCGCCTGGCGCGTCTGGCGGCAACAGCCGGACTGCCCAACTGGATCAAGCTGGAGATCCACCCGGACGCCCAGTATCTGATGCCGGATCCCATTGAAACGCTGAAAGCAGCGGAAATTCTGGTCAGGGAAGGCTTCACCGTGCTTCCCTACATTAATGCGGACCCCGTGCTGGCCAAACGCCTCCAGGAAGCCGGAGCGGCGGCCGTCATGCCTCTTGGCGCCCCCATCGGCACCAATAAGGGAGTTCTGACCCGGGAATTGATTAACATCATCATTGAACAGGCTGTTGTCCCCGTGGTGGTGGACGCCGGGCTGGGAGCGCCCAGCCACGCGGCGGAAGCTCTGGAAATGGGCGCGGATGCCGTGCTCATCAATACGGCTATCGCCGCCTCCGGCTCTCCCTCCGCCATGGCGGAGGCATTCGCCCTGGCATGCCGGGCCGGACGCATGGCTTATCTGGCCGGCCTTCCCGCCGTTTCCTCCAAAGCCGCACCCACCAGCCCCCTGACGTCCTTCCTGCATTAAAAAGGCCGGAAAAGGGCCCCGGTTTTCTCCCTCACCTGCGGCTCAAGAAACTTTAGGAGCATTTTTCGCAATCTTTCTGCGTATCAGGAATTCCAGAATAAAACAGGCGGCTACAAACAGCACAATCAGCGGAATCAGGTAAGGCTGGCTGAAGAACATCTGGTAAAAGAACGCCCCCAGAATAAACAGCATCAGAAGAAAGCCCAGGATGATAAGCAACACATTTCCCCGCGTCTCTTTCCGGAGCCGCCAATGGGCGACAAACACCGCCAGGTAGCTGATCAGGAAACAGGCCCCCGCCAGATTGGCGATGGCTACCAGATTAAAGGCATTCGTCATCACCAGAATCCCCAGCAGGAGATAGAAAAACCCCTCCGTCCCGTGTCCCCAGAAAGGCTGTTTAAAAATAGCTCCCAGCTGGCCGTTGCGCGCCAGCGCCCGGGAAATGTCCAGCATGCTGAACATGGTGGCATTAATGGCTGATGCCGTGGCAATGAGCGCCGCTACGGATACGGCCATGAAGCCCCACATGCCTAAAACCGGATAAGCGGCCTGAGCCACGGCTGTTTCCGTATGGCTCTCCAGGGAAGTGGCCGGAACGTTGGACAGTACTACATAGGAAAGGATCAAATACAGGACCAGCACAAGGCCAATAGCCAGAAAAATGGCTCTTGGCAGCGTTTTGGAAGGATTTTTCAGATTGCCCGCCGTATTGGCCATCATTCCGTAGCCGGCAAACGCGAAAAATGTCAATCCCACGCTGCCCAGCAAACCATCCAGCCCTTTCACCGGAATGGAATCCGCTCCCACTGGCACGGAAGAACCGAAGCTGGCAAGCATTAAAACAGTCAAAATCAACAACTTGAACGCGACCATGATCACTTCTGACTTTCCGACGGCCCTGGCTCCCCCCATATTCAATGCTCCCAGCAGCAAAATAGCCACACTGGCAAAAAGGGCCGTGGAATAAATGGTGACTGCCCTGTCCGGCAAAAACAGGCGGGACGCATAAGCCCCGAAGGACTTGGCCACCAGGGCCACGGTAATGACCAATGTCCCCAGATAAATAAGAGTCAATGCGCCGGACAGGGTTTTATGGGAAAAAGCTTCGTTGAAATAATCCATAATTCCTCCGGAACCGGGATAACGGGACCCCAGTTTGGCGTAAGTGTACCCGGAAAGCAGGGCAGCAACGCCTCCCAGAAAAAAGGACCAGTACACGTTTTTTCCCGCCATCAGGGTTGCCTGCCCCATGAGGGCGAAAATCCCCGCTCCCACCATGGACCCTATTCCCAGCGCGATGACGCTCCACAGGGACAGATATTCTTTTGGGGTCTTCCCGTACATAAGGGATTTAGAAAGACTACGGGAATGAAACGTTGACCTTTCCGCACGGGATGACACGTCCTGCCGATTCAGTTTCATCATGACTATTCCGGCACGGCTTTCCCCTTGAACCGGCCGTTGTCGGCATGTAGGGTACGTCTGATGATCAAAACCGCCATTTTTGATTTTGACGGAACTCTTGCGGACACCATACCCCTGTGCCGGGAGGCTTTCCGCCGCGCTATCCGGAAGCTGGACGGCAGAATATTGACGGATGAAGAAATTGAACTCCAATTCGGCCCGGACGATCTGGGAGTTATCCGGAAATTGATTCCCGGGAAGCCGGAACTGCATGAACGCGGCAGGGAATTATTTATTCACTATTACCGCAAGCTGCACGCAGACCTGGCGCCCGTCCCCTTCCCCGGAGCAGCCGAACTGCTGAACACTCTCCGCAACCTCGGCATTCGGCTGGCCATGGTCACAGGCAAACGTCTGGAAAGCGCGGAAATATCCCTCCAGTTCTTCCATCTGTCCGAATTCTTTCCCATTCTGGAAACAGGTTCCCCGGAGGGAGGCGTAAAACCGGATCGCATCAAACGGGCTTTGGCCCGTTTGAATTCCGTTGCCTCGGAAGCCATCTATATTGGAGACGCCCCCACAGACGTGGACGCATGCCGATCTGTCCCTATCCGCATTCTCGCCGCAGGATGGGCTGCGGAGGCGGACATCAACGGCCTCAGGGAAAAAAAGCCGGACTTTCTCCTGACCCGTTTTGAAGACCTGGAACGTTTCTTCCGGGAACATCATGGGAATAAAGGCCTTTAAGATTGCAATCCCACAGAAAACAGGCTATTGCTATCCACCCCGTTCACATCAATCCTTCCATGACTTCCCAGAAAGAATCCGGAAAAGAGGGCCTGAAAGTTCTGCTCATGCTCGCCAGTGTCATTGTTATCACGGCCGGGTTGCAGGCGGGGAAACCGGTGCTCCTGCCCATTGTTCTGTCCAGCTTTCTGGCAATCGTCAGTTATCCGCTGACAACCTTTTTCAAGGGCCGACTTTGCTTCCCGCACTGGCTGGCGGTGACTTTCACGGTCATCATGGATTTTGGAATTCTGGTGGGCCTGGGCTATCTGGCCCAATATCTTGGGCAGGATTTAGCCAAAACGGCCACGGTCAAATACCAGCCCCTCATGATGGAGAAAATTCATGAACTTCGCGCTTTCCTGATTGAACGGGACTGGAACAACCTGGCTGACCAGATGCTTCAGGAACTTCCGGATCTGCTCAACGGGCAGCGCATCGTGGCGTTTTCCACAGGGGTGATGGGGCAGTTGGCTTCCATGCTGACCTTCACTACCCTGATTCTGATCCTGATGACCTTCTTTCTGGGGGAAGCTCCCCGCTTCCGTGCGAACATCAACAAGCTTGGGCATAACAGCGACACTGGCATCCGCAAATTTTCCAAAGCTCTGGCCGGAGTTCAGAAATATCTGATTATCAAAACATTCATCAGCGCAGTTACAGGGCTTCTGGCATTCCTGCTTTGCTATTACATGAACGTGGACTTTCCGCTGCTGTGGGGCATCGTGGCCTTCGCCCTCAACTTCATTCCCACCTTCGGCTCCATCATCGCGGCTATTCCCCCCACGCTTCTTGCCATGCTTCTGATCAGCCCTACTGCGGGCATCATTGTAGCCGGCGGCTACCTGGTGATCAACACAGCTCTGGGGAGCTGCCTGGAACCCATGCTTCTGGGACGGCAATTCGGCATTGTGACCAGTATGGTTTTGCTCTCCGTCATCTTCTGGGGCTGGGTATGGGGCCCCATCGGCATGTTGCTGGCCGTACCCATTACCATGTTGATTAAACTAGGGCTGGAAAGCTCCAAGGATCTCGCCTGGATCGCCCAGCTCATCGACAACCCTCCCACTCCCAGATTCCCTCTCCCTCCTCTCCATTCCGGGAAAACCAACGAAAGCACAACCAAGGAATAATCCATGCATTCATTCGCTTACAAAAACGGCACGCTCTACTGTGAAAACGTCAACCTTCAGGAACTGGCGGACAAGGAAAGCACACCCTTGTACGTTTATAGCAAACAAACCATTCTAAACCACTTTCACCGTCTCAGGGAAGCTCTGGCGCCGCTTAACGCGGAAGTGGCCTACGCCGTCAAGGCCTGCTCCAACATCGCCATCCTGAGCCTCATGGCCCGCAACGGGGCGGGATTCGACATCGTCTCCGGCGGAGAACTCTTCCGCGTTCTCAAAGCCGGCGGGGATCCGTCCAAATGCACTTATGCCGGCGTGGGAAAAACCGAGCAGGAAATCCGTTATGCCCTGGACCAGGGCATTTATTGCTTCAATGTAGAATCCGAAGCGGAACTGCGCGCCATTAACGCCATTGCCGCCTCCATGGGAGTCAAAGCCCCGGTAGCCGTGCGCGTCAATCCCAACGTAGAGGCGGGAACGCATAAATACATTACTACCGGCAAGGCTGAAAATAAATTCGGCGTGGATTTCGAACGCATTGAATCCCTCTATGAAATGGCGGCGCGCGAGCTTTCGAACCTGCATCTGAAAGGGCTGCAAATGCACATCGGCTCCCAGCTCACCCAGGCGACCCCCTTCCTGGAAGCCGTCAGGAAAGTTGCCCCCCTGGCTGCTTCCCTGAAAGAAAAATACGGCATTGAATTCTTATCCATCGGCGGAGGCATTGGCATCGTTTACCAGGGCACGCTGAATTCCGGCGTTCAGGAATGGTGGAATGAAGACTGCGCTCAGCTCACGCTGAGCACGTACGCCCAGGCCGTCGTCCCCACACTGCAACCGCTGGGATTACACATTATTGTGGAACCGGGCCGTCTTATCGTAGGAAATGCAGGAGCGCTCATCACGCGTTGCCTGTATGAGAAAACCGGGAAAGCCAAAACCTTTAAAATTGTGGATGCAGGGATGAACGACCTTATCCGCCCCGCCCTCTACCAGGGATATCATGAAATTATTCCGGTCAAAGAACATCCCTCAGCCCCCTGCGTCACAGCGGATGTCGTGGGTCCCATCTGTGAATCAGGAGACTTCCTTGCCCAGAACAGGGACATGGCGGATGTGCGCCAGGGAGAGCTTCTGGCCGTACTGTCCGCCGGAGCCTATGGTTTTTCCATGTCTTCCAACTACAATTCACGGCCCATGGCGGAAGAAGTCCTGGTGGACGGGGACCAATGGAACGTCATTCGCAACCGCCAAAGCTGGGAAGACCTCATCCGGGGAGAATCCATTCCGGAATAATATCTCCCATCCCTCCCCCATCTTTACTACGGGATGCCCTTCCAACGGCAAAACGAAGGAGGGGCATCTCCTTTCAGCCGTACTGAGCGGAAAACAAAGCAGCATTTTCAGGTCCGCCAGTCCACGCGGAGCCCTTTCCGGAGACGCCGCACGCTACTGCCGTACGGACTCCGGAGGACCAGTTCGACCGCAAGTAAAAATGCGCCGGACATGAACATGCCCCCAAGAGCGCCGCAACCCCGGCGTGCACCTGAGTTCAGCCTTGCCCTCCCGGAAAAAAACACCTATCATATCCCCGTTATGCCAATAGCCACACCAGAACAATACATTACCATGCTTGAAACGGCCAAAAAGGAAGGCTACGCCTATCCGGCCGTTAACGTGACCACGATCGAAGTCATCAACGGCGCCCTCCGCGCTTTCTCCGAAGCCAAAAGCGACGGCATCATTCAGGTTTCCATCGGTGGCGGCAAATTCGCCTCCGGCAGCTCCGTAGGCAATTCCGCCCTTGGCGCCATTGTTCTGGCGGAAGCCACGCGCCGTCTGGCTGAAAAGCACAACGTTCTTGTGGCCCTCCACACGGACCACTGCCAGCCCGAACACGTGGATACCTTCCTGCGTCCTCTGATCGCCGAATCCCGCCGCCGCGTGGAACGCGGTGAAGCCCCCCTCTTCAATTCCCACATGCTGGACGCCTCCACGCTTCCCATGGCGGAAAACCTCAAGCTTTCCCGGGAACTGCTGAAGGAATGCGCCGAACTGGGCATCGTTCTTGAAATCGAAATCGGCGTTGTGGGCGGAGAAGAAGACGGAGTGGACAACTCCGGCCATCCCGCGGACAAGCTTTACACCTCTCCGGAAGACATGCTGATGACGTATGAAGCCCTTGCTCCCCTCGGCAAATTCATGCTGGCCGCCACTTTCGGCAACGTGCACGGCGTGTACAAGCCCGGCCACGTCAAGCTGAAGCCCAGCATTCTGCGGGACGGCCAGGAAGCTGTGGTCGCCAAACACGGCGAAGCGGCTCGCATGCCCCTCGTCTTCCACGGCGGTTCCGGTTCCGAACTCTCCGATATCCGTGAAGCCGTTTCCTACGGCGTCGTCAAGATGAACATCGACACCGACACGCAATACGCCTTCACCCGCCCGATCGTCTCCCATATGTGCGAACACATCAACGGAGTGCTCAAGATTGACGGTGAAGTGGGCAACAAGAAGGATTACGATCCCCGCTCCTATCTCGCCAAGGGTGAAAAGGGAGTCGCCGCCCGTCTTCAGGAAGCCGCAGACAACCTCATGTCCGCCGGCAAGACCCTCTTTGGCAAAATCTAAAAAGAGTTCCCTCAACGAATTTGATGCCATGCCCGGTTTCTTAAAAGAAACCGGGCATTTTTTCTGGAAAAGCCCGCCAGCAGGGTAAGGAGGGAAACACTTTCACCGGGTATCTATCCCTCTGAGACGACGGGAAAAACGAACCGTTCTCCTTCTTCTTCTTTTCTGCCCTCCAGGTTCCTCCCCCTCCGATTGATTATGGGGGGACCATTAACACGCATTCTTCCACAAGGGAACAGTCGCGGGCATATAAAACGATAGCCGCACAGGAAAAACGGGAAACATTTACAATGGAACAAGGATATTCCTCCGCTCAGAGGAATACAGAAAATCCGGCAGGGCGGCTCTACCTCGGCCCGCTTGTAAAACACAGGCACCTTTCCCCAGCGCTTCAGGCCCCTTAATTTCCAGCTTTGCGGGATTCTCTTACCCGGTCATTGGCGTTCAGGATGCGCTTGCGCAAACGGATAAAATGAGGCGTAGCCTCCACCAGTTCATCAGGTTCAATGTATTCAATGGCACGCTCCAGGGAAAAAATGACGGGAGGGGAGAGCTGGATGCCGTCTCCCTTCGTGGCTGAACGGATGTTGTTCAGGTGCTTTTCCTTGCACGGGTTGACCGGCATATCCATCTGCCGCGGGTTTTCACCTACAATCTGCCCTTCGTAAATATCTTCCTGCGGCCCCACAAACAGACGTCCGCGTTCTTCCAGCGCCACCAGCGCGAACGGGGTGGAAACGCCCGTTTCCATAGAAACCAGGGTGCCGGTGGTACGCGTCGTGATGTCCCCGGCGTAAGGCCCGTAATCCCGGAACAGGTGGGAGAAAATGCCGTGGCCGGACGTCAGGTTAACCAGCTCAAATTCAAACCCGATAATACCGCGGGTGGGAATATAAGCCTGAATGAACGTATGGCCCGTGCCTTCCCTGCATACCATGTCTTCCATCTGTCCCTTGCGGGCGTTAAGGAGCTTCATGACGCCGTTGGCGTGTTCGTCCGGAACTTCTACGTACATCGTTTCATACGGTTCCGTAAGACGGTCGTTTTCATCCCTCTTCATGATCACGGTAGGACGGGAAACGCACAGTTCGTAATTCTCACGGCGCATAGTCTCCACCAGCACGGCAATCTGCATGGCGCCGCGGGCGGAAACGGAGAAAACGCCGGCCTTGTCCGTATCTTCCACCTGGATGGAAATATTCGTCCGCATTTCCCTCATCAGGCGGTCGCGTATCACGCGGGAAGTCACGTTCTTGCCGTCTCGTCCCCCGAAAGGCCCGTTGTTGATGGAAAATTCCATGGAAATGGTAGGAGGATCAATCGCCACGAATGGCAGGGGTTCCGTATCCGCGGAACCGCCCAGGGTTTCCCCGATGTTGACGTTTTCAAACCCCGCCACACCCACGATGTTGCCTGCCACGCCAATGGCCGAATCCGTAGTGTTCAATCCGGAATATTCAAACATGCGGGTCACTTTTCCGGAAATGCAGGAGCCGTCGCTTTGATGGAGCCACACGGTATCCCCTTTCTTCACGGTGCCGGAAGTAATGCGCCCGATGGCCACACGGCCCACATAATCGTCCCAGTCAATATTGGAAACGAGCATCTTGAATTCACCCTCCGGATCGGCATCCTTCGGAGCGGGGATATGTTCCACAATCTTGAACAAAAGAGGCGTGCAGTCCACGGGGGGATCCCCTTCCATGGAATTCATGAAGTAGCCGTCGCGGGCGGAACCGTACACGAAGGGGGCTTCAAATTGTTCATCCGTGGCGCCCAGCTCCAGAAAAAGCTCCAGCACCTGGTCATGCACGGCGGCGGGATCGGCATGCGGACGGTCAATCTTGTTAATGACGACAATGGGCATCAGCCCTTCCTGCAGGGCCTTGCGGAGCACAAAACGCGTCTGGGCCTGCGGCCCTTCAAAAGCGTCCACCACCAGAAGCACGCCATCCACCATTTTCATCACGCGCTCCACTTCCCCGCCGAAATCCGCGTGGCCGGGAGTATCCACAATGTTGATCGTGTACCCATTCCAGAGGATGGATGTATTCTTGGCCTTGATCGTGATGCCTTTTTCTCGTTCCAGATCCATGGAATCCATGGCGCGTTCCTGCACGGCCTGGTTGGCACGGTAGGCGCCCCCCGCCTGCAAAAGTTGGTCAACCAGGGTCGTCTTCCCATGGTCAACGTGAGCGATAATGGCGAGGTTGCGGAACTTGGAAGGGTCTGACATTGCGCGCGAGAGCTAAAAACACTGGAAAATAAATGTCAAGTCTGCTCCATGAATACCGCTTATATTTTCAGCATTTGCAAGTCACCCTGCCCTTATTGCCGCAAGTGCTGGAACTTTTATGTTCCTCCGGTGCATTTATAGCTTTCCCCCCTCCTGAAATAGGAGTATTCTGCTTGGGCACAAGTAATTTCTCAATTCTAGATAACAATGAAGATTTGGTTAGATGGAAAGCTGGTGGAACAAGAAGAAGCGAAAACCTCGGTTTTTGACCACGGCACACTCTACGGAGACGGCATCTTTGAAGGTATCCGGTTCTATAACAAACGCGTTTTCCGCCTGGAAGACCACATGGACCGCCTGTACGACTGCGCCCATTATCTGTTGCTGGATATTCCTTACACTCAGGAAGAACTCTCCAACGCCGTATGTGAAACGGTCGCTGCCTCCGGCCTGAACGACGGCTATATCCGTCTGGTTGTTACCCGCGGCGTCGGCAATCTGGGACTCAACCCATTCAACTGCAAACGTTCCTGCGTCTTCATCATTGCGGATAAAATCTCCCTGTACGATCCGGCCGTATATGAAAACGGACTGGCCCTGATTACCAGTTCCGTACGGCGCAACCGTCCGGATACTGTCTGTCCGCAGGTCAAGTCGCTCAATTATCTCAACAACATCCTGGCCAAAATGGAAGCTGTTCGCCAGGGTGCGGCGGAAGCCCTGATGCTGAATGACCTGGGTAATGTGGCCGAATGCACGGGCGACAACATTTTCATTGTGAAGGACGGCGCCGTGTTCACGCCGCCAGTTACAGACGGCTGCCTGGACGGCATCACGCGCCGGGTAGTGCTGGAAATCTGCCGGGAACTGCAAATCCCGGCGAAGGAAAAAACCATGAACCGCTTTACCATCACCTGTGCGGATGAATGCTTCCTGACCGGTACTGCTGCGGAGTGCGTTCCCGTAACCAAACTGGACGGCTATCAGTTGGGTTCTGGAAAAATCGGTCCTGTCACGGCCCGAATCCTGGCCCGCTTCCAGGAACTGACCCAGACCACGGGAACATCCTGCTAGAATCGGCATCTCCCCTTTGATTAAAGAAAACGGCCCGTCATCCGGCGGAGCCGTTTTTTTGCGTTACTGTGTAAATATAAAAAAGAAAACACAGGCAAACACATTCCCAAGGCGGCAATACGGCAGGCTCCTCTGGAAATAAAAACCCGCAGCTTTCATGGCCTCCCCATCCCGAGATGCAGCAGAAAGCTCAAACACTAAGAACCACTCCGCCTGTGACGTAACAAGGCAAGCGGCATCTTGCATGTCCGGCCACCGGCGCCGGACATGCCTCAACCCGGAAAAGCAACGCTATTTCTTTTTGGGCAGGCCGGTTTCCGGATCAAACTGCTTGGCTTGCCGGACATGTTCCTTCGTCTGATAGAATCGAACGTAATCAATCAGGAATTTTACAGGATACCCTTGCCCGTCTTGAGGAGCTTTCTCGCACCAGGTGCCGCCCACGGCGGAATTGAGAATGAGGTAAAACGGCGTACGGAACGGATTACCCGCCCCATTGGCATAATTGGTGGTGTTCAGGTCAATGGACTTCACCAGCTTGTCATCCACCATCAACTTGATGGAATCTTTGTCCCATTCCATGACATAAGTATGAAAATTATCGGAAAGATGATCAATCTTCACCGTCCCTCCGCGGGAAGCATCCCTATTGGACACGCCGTCCGGACTTAAGTGGAAAGTGGAATAAACCACATCCGGCTGTTGGGAAATATTCTCCAGCATATCAATCTCTCCGTTGGCGGGCCAGCCCCATTTATTCTTGCCAAGCAGCCAGATAGCTGGCCAGATGCCCTTGGTTTTGGGAACCTTGGCACGCACTTCCAGTCTGCCAAACATGAAATTTTTGGTCTTGATCGTCGTAACGGAACCGGAGGTATAAGGCATGAACTTGGTATTCTTGATCCAATCCGCCGAACTTTTTTTGTAATTGATATTAGCGAACTTTTCAAAATGGGTTTCCAAAACAAGGCAGCCATCCTCCAGTCTCATATTCTTGGGCCGGCCTGTATAAGTCTGCTGGGATCCCTGGTTTCGGATTACTCCCAACTCCGGCTTCCATTTCTTGGCGTCTATCCTGGAACCATTGAACTCGTCACCCCAGACATAAACCCACCCGCCTGGGAGGGTCTTCGGTGGTTTGGAGTCTTCTCCTTTTACAGACATGCAAAGGCATGCAGTCAACAACACGGCAAACAGGCTCTTCTTCATACGGAGCAATACTGCACCTGATTCCGCAGCCTTTCAAACAAAATACATCTATCCGGGGTCTCATGCCTCCTTTCTCCTGCCAAATGGCGAAATACCATGCAAAAGAAAATGGCAGGACTGAGAAATTCCGGTCAGTATTACATGCCGTTTTCCGCCTGGTGAAGAGACATGGTTTTCAAGGCGGCCTTGGGAGATTCAATACCCAGCCATTGAAGAGGCAGCAATTCGCCCGTCACCCTGTAATGTTTGTAGGTTAATCCGGCAAAAACAGCCAGAAAAAATATCAGGACGGCATAAAGGGACATCCATAAATAATGATTCCGGGTCGTGCGGGCGGCTTCATCCGCCAACTGCTGCAAATTCCGCATGGCGGCCGAAGGAGCGGCCTTTTCCTCCTTTCCGGAAGATTCGGCAGGAAATCCCGGAGAAGGCTCTTCCGCAAACCGGAGCCTGGCATCCCCCAGAGCGATTTCATCGCCATCGTAAAGAGTGGCGGCGCCCATCGGCGTCAGGCCGTTGATTTTAGTCCCATTAGTAGAGCCAAGATCTTCCAGGACGTATCCCCCTTCCTTGAACTGAAGCAAAGCATGCTCTCCGGAAACCGACTGAAAGGGAAGCGCTATCTCGCAATGCTCGTCACGTCCGATGCGTGCGAAATATTCACCGTTCTTCGGAAGCACTATGGTTTTTTCGGAACCGTCGGGAAGGTAGATGAAAAGGCGTGGCATGATTTCCGGAAATCATGCCACGCCCATGTTCATTTTCAATCCAAAAGACCGTTCCCCCGTCACGTATAAGAAGAAACGTCCATATCCTCCTTCTCTCTGAGACAGAATTCCATGCGGATTCATGCTACGGCCCCATACTCCCCGATTTCTGTTTTTCCCGCCCCTCCTCCGGCATGAAGCCTTTTTACTCCCGGCCCCTCTCCGTCCGTCACGCGCAGAGACTGCATGGCGCCAATAAAAGCGGCATGTTGCCGCTATCCCCGGATTTCTTTAACAGGAGGAATCTTTTCTTCATTTATTGCTGAGAAAACAGCCGGCACGGCACAAACCCATCCGGGCCATCGTAAAAACATCCGGAGTTTCCGTGATGAATATGAACTCCTTTTTCATCAAAAAGCCTTCCGACGCATCGGAAAAATCAGCGGCCCACACCATGGAAAAGCCGTGCAGTCCTGCACATGTCTTGCGTTTTGAAGAAAAATGATTCATATTTAGAACATGTTCGTTGACAACATCCGCATATTCGCCAGGGCAGGAAAGGGAGGAAACGGGCTTGTCAGCTTCCGAAGGGCCAAATTCGTGCCCAAGGGAGGCCCGGACGGCGGTGATGGAGGCGATGGCGGAAGCGTCATTCTGGAAGTGGATCCGCACACGAATGACCTGCGTTCTTTTTTTTATGATCCCAAATTAATCGCCACAGACGGAGTAGGCGGCCAAAGCGCCAAAAAACATGGCAAGAACGGCAAATCCGTCATCGGGAAAGTGCCTCCCGGCACCATTATTTACCGCAGCAATGCCTCCTCCATGGCGGAGGCAACCTGGCTGGAACGGGAAGGTGAAGGCATTGAACTGGAAAAAATCGCGGATCTGACGGAAATCGGCACCCGGTTCACGTTGTGCCAGGGCGGCCTCGGCGGCAAGGGAAACTGGCATTTCCGCTCCGCGACCAACCAGGCGCCTACGGAAGCCGAGATGGGAACGGAAGGGGAGGAAGGCGTCTTCTTCATGGAATTGCGCCGCATTGCGGACGCCGGGCTGGTAGGCTACCCCAACGCGGGCAAAAGCACACTGCTGGGAGACATTTCGGAAGCCAAGCCCAAAGTAGCCAGCTATCCTTTTACCACGCTTCAGCCTATCATTGGAGTGGTGGAATTCGACAGCTTTCGCCGTTGCATTGTGGCGGACATTCCCGGCATCATTGAAGGCGCGCACAACAACCGAGGCCTGGGGCATGAATTCCTGCGCCACATCACGCGCTGCAAAGTGCTCGTCTTCGTCCTGGACATGGCTGGCAGCGAAGGCCGCGACCCCATTGAAGACCTTCAGAACCTCCGCACGGAAATTAAACTGTACAGCGAAGACCTGGCCAAACAGCCCTGGTTCGTCGTCGCCAACAAAATGGACCTGGAAGGAGCGGAAGAAAATCTGACTAACTTCCGCATGCGTTTTCCGAAAGTGGACGTCATCCCCATTTCCGCGCTCAACGGGGACGGTGTTTCCCGTCTCAAAAGCAAGCTTGATGAGCTTGTAGGTTACAAATTCATTCGTTAACTCCTTCACTCAACTCTCTCAAAATTAGACATGACTGACCATCCCTCCGTAACGACAGACCCTGACCAGATTTTGAACCGCATCGCCGGAATTGGAGACCTCTTCGCCATTGAAGGGGAATTCGTCATCGGCAAGGAAATCCCCAGTGGGCACATCAACACCACTTACAAGGCCACCTATCGTAAAAGCGACGGGCGAAAAGACTCCTACATCCTCCAGCGCATCAACGATTACGTCTTCAAAGACCCCAAAGCAGTCATGCGCAATGTGGAAAAAGTGACGCGTCACATCAACTGGAAAGTCCTGCGTCGTATAAAACATTCTGCCGGGCAAACCCTCAACCTCTATCCGGCGCGAGGAGGACGCAACTACATTGACATTCCCGGCGACGGTATCTGGCGCTGTTATAACTACCTGGCAGGCACCCACACTTACGATGTGGTGGAAAACACCCGCCAGGCCTATCAGGCCGGGTTTGCGTTCGGCTCCTTTCAGGATTTAGTCAGTGACATGAACCCGGACGACATTGTGGAAACCATACCTGGCTTCCATCATACCCGAAACCGCTTCAACCGCCTGATGGAAGTGGCGGCACAGGATCCTCAGGGACGTCTTTCCTCCTGTCTGCCTGAATTGGAATTCATCAAAGCCCGTGAGCAGGATGTGGACCGGTTGCTGGATCTTCAGAAAAACGGCGTGCTTCCTACCCGCATCACTCATAACGACACCAAAATCAACAATGTCATGCTGGATGAGGACACCGACCACGCCGTCTGCGTCATTGACCTGGATACGGTCATGCCCGGTCTGGTGCTTTACGACTTCGGCGATATGGTGCGCACCGTCACTCCGCCTACAAAAGAAGACGAAGAAGATCTGGACAAGGTGCGCATGCGCATGCCCATGTTCCAATCCATTGTAGAAGGCTATTTGACCGCTGCCCACGGTTTCCTCACCCAGGCGGAAATAGACCAGCTCGCCTTCTCCGGAAAACTCATCACGCTGGAAATAGGTATCCGGTTCCTGACGGACTATCTGGAAGGAGACCAATACTTCAAGGTCTCGCGCCCTAATCACAATCTCATCCGTTGCCGTACGCAGCTCAAACTGGTGGAATGCATTGAACAGGAACTTCCGGCCATGGAACAATATGTTCAGCGCGTCGCCAGGGGAATGTCCAAAAAATAAGGAAAAGATTCTCCCCTTTCTATTCCACCTCCTCCGGGAACGGCTATGCCGTCCCTTATTTTTTATATTTGAACATGGCGGCCAGTTCCATAATCCAAAAAACATCGCACGCGACAGCCACAAGCCATGTTTGAAATACCAGACATCCAACTCAATCAATATGGCAAGCCGGCAAGGATCATGTTCCTGGCTCCATATGCACCCGACGCTCCCGATTTTTCCAAAAAACCTTACACCGGCAATGGAGGCTATCCCCAATACCACTACAACATTTATAAAGCCATTCAGGACATAGGCTACGACGTCGTCTCCTCCTCCAAACCCTATTCCGTCCAATTCGCCAAAGGGAATGTGGACTACGTATTCTCCCTGATGAACAGATTCGCCATGTCCAGGCCTGAAATATTCATTTCCTCCTACTGCGAATTCATTCAGATTCCCTACTTGGGCGCCCCTCCCAACATCCGCGCCATAGCGGAAGACAAATTGCTGACCAAGATGGTGTTCCGCTCCCTGGAATTAAACGTTCCGGAAGGCATTGGAGTTTCCGGGGAAAAAGGCATTCCGGCCCAGGCGCCCTTCCCTGGACCCTATTTTGTCAAAAAGCGTTTTGGAGCCGCTTCCGGCGGCATCCGGGAAGACAGCATCTGCAGCTCATGGAAAGCCGTGGGAGCATGTGCCCGGCGCCTGATGGAAGAAGGGCACGAAGTGCTCGTGGAACAATACTGCGAAGGCATTGACGTCACCGTTCCCGTACTGGGCGGGGAAAACCCCGTCATCCTGGGATATGTGCAGCCGAAATCCGACAAACCGGGCAGCATCATCACGGAAGACCTGAAACTGCACGACCATCTGGGTTATCAACTGGTCTCCGTCCGGGATATGGAGCAGGACATCGCCAGTGACGTCCGGAAAATTTGGAACGCTCTGGGGCCGATGGACTATTTTCGCATCGACTACAGAATCGACTTCGAGACGGGAGAACGGCGCATTCTGGAAATGAACATCTGCTGCCACCTGGGCAAAAGCGGATCCATCTGCCTGGCGGCCGCGGAACACGGCTATTCCCAGGCGGACCTTCTCAAATACATCATTGCCTACAGCATGAACAGGCAGAAAAACCTTCGCCAATACGGCACATGGCTCATCTGACCCGCAGAGAGGAAGCGGTTAGCATTCCGGTCAGGGTAAAAGCGGCACTCACGAATCCGGTATCCGGCTGATTGCCTCAAACACCTCCCGCCAGCTTTCCATGGAAGCTTCCTGTCCGCCCAGGGCCATGCCCCGCTCACGGGCGGCGGCGGCCATGTCCTCCCGGTAGTGGGGTTCCCAAGCCATCTTAGTGGCGTACGTGATGAAATCCCCTGGGCATTCGCACAGCCATCCGGTCTTCCCGTGTTCCACCATCTGTTCCCATCCTCCGCGCCTGTCCACAATAAGCACACTCCCGCTTGCCATGGCCTCAAAACCCACACGCGGCCAATTCTCCGTCGTATCGGTGGGTTGCAAAACGATGTGGCAGCGCCGGTAAAACTCCTGTTGGGACAAAGATTTTTGATCATGGAAAGTCTCCACCCAATCGGGAGGCCTGCCGGTCTTCGCCTCGCTCCGCCGATCAAAACCGAGAAACGTGCCCTTCTTCCGGACAGGAGAAGCAAAATGCTCGTAAATATGCCACGTATCCTTGCTGAACTTATCTTCATCCTGCCGGGAAATGTGTCCGGCTCCAAACCAGTCCGTGGAACGCCCTGCAACAAAAGGAAAATCTGCCGCATCAAAATACGGTCTAAACGTCATGAACCGGATGGCCGGATCAGGATTTAAAGCCCTCAGGCGTGGCATGACGTTTCCCATTACGTTGTTATTTTGATAAAGAAACAGGGAAATATCTCCCCGCCTCATGGCTTCCTTTTCCCTGCCGAAAATCCAGGTCATGCAATTGACGAAAACTGTCCTCCCCGTCCGTTTTCGTATCTTCGGTAGAGCAGCTAAAAACTCTTCATTACAGAAGCTGATGACGGGAGCCCCTGCCGGAATGGCCTCCCAATCATAGCCTTCATGCACCGCAACACCCAATTTCACCATCTCCGGATAAAGTCCGGCACCGTGTGCATTTTTCTGGGTGGGGATAAGATGCATTTCCACCCCCATCTGTCTCCAAACCTTAATCTGGTGATAAAGCTCGGCCCCCGCACCGCCGTAAAGTGAAGGAAATCCAATGATGTAGAGAGAATATGTCATTAATTAATTCATGCCTGAATGATATTTCCCCGGAACTGCATGGAATAGTCTTGCCGTAAGGTTTTGAGAACATTTTAACTATTGCCATTTGTTAGATGAACCGTCTCTTCGACAGTAGGGCTTTCTCTTCATAGACGACTTTTTTCATATCATTATGAATGATTTTCTTTCCTCTTACCCAAATCGTTTTTTATTTTCCAAAATTTCTAAGAAATGAAAGGTATACTGGATGGTTAGTCAAGTATGTAGATCCCTATTTTTTAATAACTTTCTCTATCGTTCCTGGAGCAATAACTTCAGTAATGGCTACGGTAATTACTGCAACAGCTACAACTATCAATCCAACTGGATTCAACAACGCCGGCAATGCAAACCCAAATTTTCCTTGTACGTCTATAAAAGCGCTGGGGAAATTTCTCACATAGCCATACAGATTTTCCTGAAGCCTTTCCATCATCGGCTCCCGGGACAACCATCCAAAGTTTTAGCAGTTCCAAAGAGAGAACTATTCAAAATGATTTTTTCAATATTTGAATTTAATCCATTAATAAATAACGAATCACATCTAGGTATATCATTATTCTTCAAATTCTCAAAATATGCCATCATTGAGTTGAATAGTGAATAAATTTTAAAGGCTGTTGAATCCTCACGTGGTAATAACAGCCCCCCAAAAACTACTCCAAAAATTTTTGAATTGTATCCGTATGCAACCAGAGGAGTTCCAGAAACTTCATTTCCATATGCTCCAAATAAATTAATTATAAACTCCAGATTTTCTAACGACACTTGCTGATTAATCATATTTGATAATTTATATTGTTTCATTATTTTCATCAAAGCGCTACTGACGACGTCTTCAGAATCGGAAACCATAATAGAATATTGTTTCATCATTTTATTTTCAAGAAGACATATATAATAAAAATATATTTTATTATCATTCAAAAATAAAATATTATATTTTTTTCTTTCTTCATCTGCTTTCAAAAATAAAATATCATACTTATCAGGAAATTCAGCCTTTAAACAAGGATGTTCTCCAACCCAACATTCATAACCAAGAAAAGGCAAAATACTTCTCTCTTCACATGAAAAGGGAATGTATGTAGACAGACTTTTATTTATTATTTCAATATCTGAACTGATTTCTTTTATCTTATGCAAAGCGGTTTCTACAGCTGCATCCAACGGGGTAATATTATTGTTTCCCGCAAATAAAATATTACCCGCCGAAATAAAAAATAATAAAAATAAATAAATAATATTCATAGTCACTGTCTTATTCCATTAATAAATGTTGCATTCGTTTTTCCTGCAGATCTGTTAGGATTATAGAGATGGATACGCATATTATCCCCCGATTTCTTACTAATACCGTAATTATTACTACTGAAAAATTTTAACATTTTCTTTCATTTTTAATATTTTTCATTGCCGAATCTAATATTTTAAGAGCGTTGTCACAACTATCTGCAAAATAATTATCTTTATTTTGAAACAATATCCACTTCCTTACAATTTCAAGCTGATTTTTTGTATAAGAACGGTATATATAATTTAATTCTTTTTGCACATAAGTACGTATTCTCTCCGAAAAACAAACGACAATAAGTTTATTCATCATCCATTCCTCAGAGTCAGCCATATAATTATTTACCCCTGATATTTCTTCCATATAAGAATTCCTTATGATAGAAGGGAAAAAATAGGAAATAGCGCGATTAGATGAAAAATTAACAAATTCTGAATTATGATACCATTGGATGGCAGAAACGTCAATCCAACGTTTATTTAAAAATGCTTCAGCACATTCAGTCGCTTCCTCATCCGGATAATTTGGATTCTTTATTAGCCTTCGAATGTTTTTTGTTGGGAAAAAAGAGTTTTCTAAAGGAAATTCTCTTTCCACTTCCCGAATCATATCATTCAAATTTTTATGAGTATAATAATTCACCATTATAGTAATTTTTTCCTGCATTCTTTATATAAATTCCAACATCTTTCGGCACCTTTTCCTATCCCTTCAGACTGCTCTATATGTCCGTTATCTCCATCATCAAAGCAATTTGAATCATACATTTTTCTTGCTTCTTCAGCATTTTTTAATTTTTGAGATCGTCTCTTAAATTCATCACAAACAGAAGCTGTTGGATGCTCTGGGATACATAATTTTTTGCATGATTGACCTCGAGATGCTTCTTTAGCTTCTTTCTTTTTCCGCTTTAATTTTTCCCAATTTACTTTGGGAACTGTATTTGAAACAGGCACAACAATTGACTCGACTTTAGGAATTACATTCTCAGATATTTTTTAATAACTTCTTCTGTCGTTCCTGGGGCAATAACTTCAGTAATGGTTACGGTGGTTACTGCAACAGCAGTAACCATCAATCCAACTGGATACAACAACTCCGTTAATATAAATTCATAATATCATTAGTTCAAATCATTGTAAAAATCTTCCGGGAGACTGTATCTAAAGAAAGCATTTATCCTATTAAAAAACCAAATGAAGCAAACTGTCATTCCTTATTTTCAAATGGAATATATACTTCTACTCTCATTTATGATACTAATCTTAGTATTTTTTTCTTTGTCTACATGCGTCAGTTTCAATTGCTACTTGCAAAAGGAGAAACGAGAAGTTCGTCGTTTTTTACGAGCCTGTTTTTTTACAACATCGCTAAAATTACGAACATTTTTTAAAAATATCCCCTTGCGAATACAACTATGAATCCGAGCCTGATAGCACGACCAAGCTCTACTTGAATTTATTAGATTTCTCATCATGGAACATTCAATTTCAATACTTTCTGCTACGTTAGCATGCATCATGGGATGCATAATGAATAAATCCATTTCCATTTCCACAAAACAACGGGCATAATACTCTTGTTTACATGATAAAAACGTCTCTATTTTCAATCGTTCAATATCTCTTCCTGCATCTGGTAAAAAACAAAATTCTTTGAACCAATAATAATCCGTTCTGATTTTTCTCCCTGATTTAATTAATTCAGCCATGGTTTAATGGATTTTCATCTATAATACAGTTTTTTACATTGGGTGGTATTTCCCTGTTATTGATCCAATGATTGAGGTAGCTCTCCAGAATTTGTACTGCATGATCTTCATCCTTTGCCCGAATATGAGCATCCCAGCATAAATCTCTAAACGATTCTTCTGTCCACAACCAATGAGACACCGAACGCTTTCCATGTCTTGAAATCATATAGAGTTCCCGACTAAAAATTCGTGGATAATAAAGAACTTCCTTATTTTTTTTAGTTTTATACAAATCTAGCCTAACAATCCAATCAGGCAAAGAAGATTCTGTTGCAAGTTGGAATTCCAAAGTTGTAACTAATTCATATTTTGTGATTGACTCCATCATATTTTACCATTTCGCACATTTATAGTTGTTAGATTCATGTTTGGCTGTGCATCCCCTGGGAGTTCTAGAGGAAGCGTATCTCTTTGTAGCCTCATGAGCAATGTTTTGAGTTTTTCCTACACCATAACCATGAATAACTTCTGAACAACATGTTCCTTTATTTTCCTTCGTCGGGAGAGTGCTTCCTCGAACGTAACATACCCACATTCCTTTCCGATGTTTTAATTCTTTTAATATTTCTTCAACCTTGATTCCGCTTCTCATCATAGATCTTTGAAGGGATTCTTTAGAGACTATGGCTACTGTTCCAGCCGCTGCTATTACTCCTGCTGCCAGTGCCACTTTGGCAGGTTCTATCAATGTAGCTGCGCCGACGGAATTTGTTGGGCCAGTACCAAGCAGAGACGCGTCTATTGCCTGAAATCCTAAAAAATCAATATGTTGAGTCAATTTATTGTTGATAAAAAAATACAAATTCCATCCATCTATTTCTCCAGCAGGCTCCCTACTCATCCACCTGCCATTTTGGGGATTATAATAGCGGTAATTGTAGTAAACCAGCCCTAGTTCGTCATCAGCGTATTCGCTGGAGAACCGGAACGGATTGTCCTCTGCGGCATTCCTTCCATCCTGAGGATATTACCATACGGGCCGTATTCGTACAAGGCGCGGCGTCCCGCTCGGATGCCGAAGAGCGCCGTGGTGTTTTTCAACAGGTCGCGTGCAGTACAGGTCTTCCGCCCAGGTTCCCTTTTCATCAAAGAGGCTCATGGCCAGGATTAAAGTTCAATTTCAAGAATACAACCTTCTATGTGTAAAATAATAGTAGTAACAGATGCCATTCTAAGTGTCATATTAGATGAATTATTTTATCTTCAATGAAAAAGATTAATATTACCTCCCCATCCTTTGAATTTGGTTCTTGTCCCTCTCAAAAAAGAGCCGATGATGTAGAAATTCTTAGTTCATATTATTTCAGTTGCAAGGGAAGTTGTTCCAACGTTTTTTTAGCGCTTTCACAACCTTGCTCCGCTGCTTTTTTTAACCATTCAGATGCTTTCTTAAAGTTCTGCGGACAACCTCCCAACCCTTGCAAATAATAGAGACCTAAAACGTTCTGAGCATTCATGCTACCCTGGGTAGCTTTTTTTATTATCATAGCGGAAAGCATTTCGGAGGGGGAATACTCATTTTCTTCCGTTTCCTTTTCTAAAATTTTAGCTATCTCCAAAAACGCCTCCGCATATCCATGACTGGCTGACAACTTGGAAGAAACAGCAGTTACAGCTTTTCGAGCAAGAGTTAGATTATAATTTGAAAATCTATTAAAAAGATCGTCGTTATTTCTAAATCCGTATTTTTGAAGTTCTTTCAAATATTCAATATTATTGCTTCTACTTCCATAGGAATTGTCAAGCAACTTTTCAGCTATATCTAGAGTTACTTGCTTACTCTTATTCTGCGTAATCTTCAACAACTCCTCATATTGAATCTTTATTTGCTTTTGATAAAAAATAGGCAACTTGGAGAACCAGTCAGAATTAATACCTTTCTCCACCACACCTTTTAAACCCTGAAGAAATTGGGGATCGGCAAAATCTATCACGGGATTTTCTCCTTCTTGAGACTGTTTCAAAAAACCAGCCATCAAACGGAATTTATCAGCATAATCCTGATTAATGTAGTGATAAAGGGCTTTCCTCTCTTCAGAAGAAAATAATTTTAATCCGGAAGAAGAAGACTCCAGTTCTTTCAAATAAGAAGGGCTTATCTCCCATTTTTTCAAAAACTGGTTGTTTTCTCCTGATGCTGTGTTCCACATACAGCTGGCTATACACGAAATGGTTAATATTTTATACATGGGGAAATTGTTTTTTACAGTTTTCTACACATTCATTGTATTTAACCTGAATAGATGCCACAGTTATGAATTGACCGCCCCCTTTTAGTATCGAAGATCCTAGACAATCAGGATTGTATCGTATAGGGGGGCCATTGACTGGACTACAAGCCTGAGCCGCCCCCAAACTTTCACTCAATAATTTAATCGCTCTATCCCATCGCGATTCATCACATTCTTTAGAAGTTTTCATCATATCCTCCCACGCTTTGGAATGAGTATCTTCAGTTTTTCTATTCAGTTCTTCTGCACTTGCCTGTCTTTGGTCATCACATCGCTTCACACATTCATCATATTGTTTTTTACGTTCTTCTTTTTCTTTTTGCCTTTGTTCTTCTGTTTTGGCAGCTTCCTCCAATTGCCTTTGCAAATCTGCCCAAGCAAAACCAGCTTGCGATATTACAGATGGATCAATTGCCCAAGGAATCATATCCAACCCTATATAATCAAATCTAATTAGGGGATTATTATTTACGAATTCATAGAGATTTCTTGCGTAGAATTCTCCAATGGGATCCCTGCTTACCCACCTGCCATTTTGAGGATTATAATAGCGGTAATTGTAGTAAACCAGCCCCAGTTCGTCATCAGCGTATTCGCTGGAGAACCGGAACGGATTGTCCTCTGCGGCATTTCCTTCCATCCTGAGGATATTACCATACGGACCGTATTCGTACAAGGCGCGGCGTCCCGCTCGGATGCCGAAGAGCGCCGTGGCGTTTTTCAACAGGTCGTGCGTGTAGTACAGGTCTTCCGCCCAGGTTCCCGTTTCATCAAAGAGGCTCATGGCCAAGATGCGCGTGGCTACCGGTTCCAACGGATCCCACAGATAGGTTTTCCGCAGTACGGGCATTGCTGTTTCCGTCGCAACGGCGGCGTCCAGTTCCGCGATTTGCAGGTAGCCGTGATAGATGAATCGTTTTTTTCGACATCAGGACTTCTCCTTCATAGACGGCTTTCTCAATCCGTCTGTTCAGATAGTCATAGCGGCACTCCACCCGCCTGTTCCCCTGAATAAACCTTGCCGCCTGATTCAGGGCATTATAAGAAACTTCCCATTCTCCTGTGGACGTTTGAATCTTTGTCTGGTTGCCGTCGGCATCATAGCCAGGCGCGAAAGGCACTTCTTCCTCCCGGGTGATGGCCGTGTACTGGTTCAGGCTGTTGGCCGTGTACGCCGCCGCTGACGCGCCCGAACCTTCCCGGGAGGTGACGCGGTTGCCGATGTTGTCATACACATAGGAATATGTTCCTCCCCGGCTCATCGCGTCGGCGGCCAGTTCGTCGCGGCCGTTGTAGCTGTAGCTGTGCGTCAGGTCAGGAGCAGGGGTATTGAAGTAATCCTTCTTTTCCGTGGGCCGCCCCAGCGCGTCATAGGCGTAGTCGGTTTTGGCCGGGTAGTTGGCGCTGCCGGGACGCAGATAGTCGATTCTGGTCAGCAGATCCCGTTTTTCTTCCCGGGTGTACCATCTCCGGAGGGTATTGGGGTAATCAAGCGTTTCCAGCAGTCCGTTGACGGCGTGGTAACCATAGACGAAGGGATCGGCACCGTTATTGAGCGAAACCGTAGAAAGACGTCCGCAACCGTCATATTCCCAGGCCGTCTGCTGGACAACGCCCTCTCCGTAATGCAGACTGTAACCCGAAGGCCGCCCCAAACCGTCGCGCAGATAGTTGAGCGCGCTTGCCGCCAGCCCTGCCGCAGTTTCCGATTCCGCTTCATTATATTGGTTGTAAGCCAGCGTCCTCGTGCCGGAATCGTCCGTGACCTGCGTGAGCAGGTTAAGGTGATTGTAGGTACAGGTGATGGAAGGAGTCGCGTCGTTGTGAGTGACGGAGACCAAGTTGCCCGTCTGCGGATCGTAGGCATAAGAAGTCGCCAGAGGCGTTCCCTGCCCGTCCACCACCCGGGCCTGTCGTTTAACCGCCAGCCTGTTCCAGTCATCGTAAGAGTAGCTTTCCCCATGGCCGTCGGCATAGGTTTTAGCCGTCATCAGGCCGGAGGCGTCGTCATAGCTCCACGCCGTCACGTCCCCGTCCGTCCGTTCCCGCGGATCGGCAGCGATGGTTTCCCCCGGAACGCGGAACGTCATGAGGGATACCAGCCTGTCCGCATCATCGTAGCCAAAGACGGAGGGCTGAAGGGCCGTACCGTATTCGGCGGTTTTGCGTCCCCGCGGGTCATAAGCGTAGCAGGCCGTGTTGCCCAAAGAATCCGTGACGCAGGAGGGGGAAGCCGTGGACGGGTCATACTGGATGGCGGTCGTATTGCCGGCGGCGTCCGTCCTGGCTGTTTCACGTCCGGCGATGTCAAAGACGGTAACGGCGGCATTGCCGCGGGCGTCCGTATAAGTCTCCGTGCTGCCGCTGGCCGTATAAGCGCGGGAAGAAGCGGTCAGAACTCCCGCATGGTCTTTCCGGGATACGGCGTAACCGTCTATGACGACAGTTTCCGCAATGACGGAAGAAGCCGGAGACTGCGTTTTTACCGTCCGTCTGGACGGAGCCGCGTATTCCGTCCATTGCAGGGTTTCATTGCCCCGCGGATCGGTGGAGATGTTTTTTCCGGCCAGCGAGGGGGACAGGAAGGAAACCAGTTCGGCCGTGCTTTCCGCATATGTTGTTCCCTGGCTGTTGCAGCGCGTGACTGTGGTTACCCGGTACACGCCGTCTTCCCGCTGCCGGCGGGCATAGGCGTACTCCGTGACTAGGGAGTTGGCGGATGTGGGGTTTTCGGCCAGTTTGAGCGTGGTTTTGACGATATTGCCAAATGGGTCATAGTCATAAAGCAATGGAGCCATTCCATCCACTTGCTGCCGCAAAAGCCTGTTGTTCAGATCAAAAGCGCGCCGGTCATGAATAAGGCCGTCGTTGGCGTTCGCCCGGGAGACGCGCACCATGTTGCCCCTGCCGTCCGTGACGGTTTGTTCCACCAGCGCCGGTTCTCCCTCCGCCCGGGGAAGCAGCGAGGAACGGACCACGCCTTCCGCGGAGTATTCCGTACGGTAGAGGAGATGCCTCTGCCCCGTGCCGCTCTGCTCCAGCACGGTCCCGTCCGCATGGCGGATAGTGACGAGCGTCGCGCCCGTCGGCGTGGTGACGGTTTCCGTCAGGCCGTCCGCACTGTAGGCATGCGTATTGCTCCTCCCTAATACGTCCGTTTCCTGCACCAGCTGCCCCAGCAAATCGTAAGCCCTGCTTTCCGTCGTCGTCATGGGGCCGACGTCCCGGCGCGTTTGCAGGATTCTGCCGAAGGCGTCCCGAGTGTAGCTGACGATGGTTTCAGGCGTGACGATTGTTTCTCCGTCCGTGACTTCCGACCGGCTGACTTCCACCAGCTGGCGCGCCGTATTGTAGGAGTAAGTAGTCATGATGCCGTCTTCATCCTTTTCCCACAAGGGGCCGCAGCACATCATCTCCCGTTCCGTCACCCTGCCGTTGCCGCGCGTACGCTTAATCCACCGGTTTTCCTTGTCGTATTCGTAATCCGCCGTATCCGTCAGCGCCCAGGTTCCATCCGTCAGCAAGGCGTATTTCTCAACGCGCGTGTTATTTCCCTGAGCGGAAACGTACGTGACTTTCCTCGTACTGTGCCCCGGTACGGCCTGCCCCGCTATCTGCGTTTCCCTGGTCTCCCTGTAGAGGGCGCCGTACTGGCTGGCCGCCTCATAGCCATAGACCGTCTGCACGCCGTTGGCGGACTGCTTCATCTTCAGCCTCCCCCGGGCGTATTCGTTAGGCGCCGCCGGCAGCCACGTTTCCGTCACTTCCAGCTGCTCTCCCTCCGCGCCCAACGCCGTGGTGCGTTTTTCCACACGGCGCACATGGTTGGCTTCCGTATAGGCGTAATGCGTATCCGTCAGCCGGGCGGCGTTCATAGTAAGCACCACGTACTGGTGCGCAATATCCGGATCGGCATGGTCGGAGCAGCGGTAATAGGTATAGGTGCCCTTCCTTCCCCCGCCCGCCCAAGGTTCCATCCGGACGGTTTCACGCCCGAAGACGTCGTAGGACCAGGTCTTTTCGCCTCCGTCGGGAGCCGTCTCCCGGATCAGTTTGCCCACGGCGTTATAAGCGTAAGTCGTTTCACGGGCATAGTCGGTTCCATAAGCCTCAATACGGCTGGTGCACAGGTTGCCGCTGCGGCCCTGTTCATAGGTTTCGCACACCCGGGAAATAGGAGCGCCGTTTTCCCCGCGCTGCACGGTAGTAAAGAGCTTCCAAATCCCCGAAGAAACCTCCTGCCTTTCACGGATCGTGTAAATCGCGTCTTCCCCTTCCCCCTGGGACATGCACCAGGCCCCTCCCGTCCCCTGCCAGTAGCGGGTGACGTAAGGTGCGCGCGCTTCCGCCTGCTCCGTGACGGTGAGCTTGCCGGTCTCCGCATTGCCCTCAATGGTGAAGGTTTTAAAAGGCGCCCCCGTAACGGCGTAAAGACCGGTGGAGACGTTTTTGGCCCCCACCTGCTCGGGCAGATAAAAGGCGATCACATAGCCCGTATCCGTCACGTTCTCAATATTGGCCAGACCGTCCCACAGGTTCCAGACCTGGCGGATGACATCATCCGCGCTTCGGACGATGTCTAGGTAATTGGCAAAATCCTGAGTCGTCCATGAAGAACCCAGCTTGGTCCGGTAGCCGGAGGCCGCGTCCAAAGCGGAAACGGAAGAACCACCGTAGATGACTGTATTGCCCCTGGCGTTGCTGACCCTCATTTCCGCCGCGCTGGCGAAAGCCGAGACGGCACGCCCCTCTGCCGCAGCATACACCATGGAAACGGAACCCGTCCTTTTCCGCGAGCCGCCAATGGAGCCTGCACTGGCCGCGCCGGCATAGCAGTAATAGTTGGCGCGGGTGCCTCCGTTCCGGATCTGGAATGCCATGTCAGCCCCCAGCTCCGGACCGGAAGGGGGCAGAATACAGCTGGCCATGGGATGCAGGTATTGCAGGGCTGCGGGCGTCCACAACCTGGAAGAGAAGTGATAAGCCACAATTTCCAGCATCCCGTACGGCACGCCTTCCATACCGCGGAAGGAACCGAAGCTGGTGCGCCATACCATGCTGGTTTTCCGCGTCTGGGCAGTTACCCGTTTGCCTGCGGAAGAGAACTTTCCATAGGCGGAGGCGGAGGAAACTAGGCTGCGCACGGCAGACGCGCTGGGGGAACCGCCCCGGTTGTCCATGCAGTCATCCGGGGAAAAGGGATTGTCCGGATCAGTCTCATCCTCATCCCCGCCGTTGTCGCCATTCGGGCACGGATTGCTGGAACTGCTGTTGGGAGAACTGCTGCTTCCGCTGCTGGAGCCTCCGCATGGATCATCGTCGCCCTCGTCGTTGTTGTCCACTGGCTCCGTTTCTGCCTCCGGGGGCACATAGGAAGAAGAAGAACCCGTTTGCCTGTTGGTAATTTCCACCTTCAGGTCAAAGGTGAATTTGGCCATGTTGTTATTGGCATTGGGAATGGAAATATTGCTATAGTCCACATGCGCCCGATGCATTCCGGGCTCAATGCTGAAAGAAGCCGTCTGCGGCTCGTAGCTGCCGCCTCCGTACTGTCCGCGCGGACCGATGTCCAGCCGTTCTTCTCCATCCACGGTCAAGTTAGCCAGATCGTCGGCGCCCATGGTCACCTTGCATTCGGCCGTTTCATCAGGCCCCAGCTCCCTGACTTCAAAATCCCAGTCCCAGCTTCTTTCAAAAGCGTCCGTTGGCGCTTGTTCGTCGATCGCGGAGGGAGCTCCGCTATTGGAATTGCTCATGCCCGTCAGGGAATTGACATCGTTATCAAAGGATTGTTCTTTCATGGTTTGAATCGGATTAGCTATTGAAACGCAAACATTGCATCATCCCAATCTTGGAAAAACTGCAATAATTTTTATCCGTTCCTTATCCATAACAAAAAAACCTCCTGTTTCAACACGTCCAACACGGGATGCCCCCTGGCCTCAGCCGTGGTTCAATAAATGGTAAAAATTTCTTCTCTGCGCTTCCGAATGAAAAACCCTGGCCCATATGGAAAATTCCGGAAGCAACATATCCAAATGGCCTTTAACTGCGCGCCATGAAACACAGCAATTTTTCATTTAACATGGATTCATGAACTCTTCAACGAAAAAAGCATGATCTCCCTGAATTGGAAAAGAAATCCAAAATCCATAAAAACGGTTATCGCCTTCGGGCATGTTCAGCAACCCCGGCATGTCTGAATGGAAAGAAAGCAGGATAAACCACCACTTTCCCAGCCACCACGCCTGAATTTTACAAGGAAAGCTGCTCCTTCAAACGCTCCAGCAGATTGCCGCAACCGTCCTGAAGCAGTTTTACCACATATTCAAAGCCTTCCTGCCCCCCATAATAGGGATCCGGCACTTCTTCATCCGGAAAACGAGTCGTGAAAAAACACATGGGCGCTATCTTGCCTACCCACTGTCCCTTTTTATCCAACCGTTTCAAATCCCGCAGATTTTCACGGTCCATTCCCACAATCAGGTCAAATTGTTCCAAATCCTCTTTCCGCACGGGGCGCGACTTAAGCCCCGGATCCTCATATTCGTATTTTTTCAGCGCCGTCAGCATCCGGCTATCCGGAGGGCAACCCCGATGGTAACCGATCATTCCAGCGGAATCGCTCTCAATCAAATGTTCCAGACCTTGTTCTGCGACCATTTTTTTGAAAATGATTTCCGCGGCAGGAGAGCGGCAGATGTTGCCCAGACAGACAAACAGGACTCGGTAAGGTTCGGGAGCATTCATGGACGTCATTTCTTTTTCAGGATAGGCAGGCGGCCTCCCCATTTCAAGAGGGAAGAGTTTCTGCACGGGAAACGGAAACGCCCGCGAATATGGCATGGGGCAAAGAAAGAAACTGCGCCGCTCATTCAAAAATAAGATTCTCCTGTGTTTCGGCTTGCGTCAGAGGTTGTCCGGCTGTAGATTATCGCATGGCAGATTTCCCTCTTGGATTAAGTTTTGATGACGTGCTCCTGCTGCCCCGCCTGAGCGCGATTCTTCCCGGCGACGCGGATATCAGTTCCCAGCTTGTTCCCGGCTTTGACATGAAAATCCCCGTGTTGTCCGCGGCCATGGATACCGTTTCCGAATCGGAACTGGCGATTGCCCTGGCGCGGGAAGGCGGCCTGGCCGTCATCCACCGCAACAACCCCATTGACATCCAGGCAGCCATGGTTTCCCGCGTGAAGCGTTTTGAAAACGCGGTCATCCCGAATCCCGTCACGGTCAACAAGGACATGACGCTGGAAGAAGTCCACCAGATCATGATGGACCAAGGCTATTCCGGCTTCCCCGTCGTGGATGCCAACCGCAAGCTGGAAGGCATCATCACCGGCCGCGACATGCGCGGCGTGGACGATTACCAGAATGTCCGGGTCGAGGACGTCATGACTCCCCTTCCCCGCCTGATTACGGCGGCTCCCACCACGACCATTGAGGAAGCGCGCCACATCCTTTACACCCACCGCATTGAAAAGCTTCCCCTGGTGGATGAACACGGCGTGCTGGCCGGCCTTATCACGGAAACGGACATCCAGAAGCGCGCCATGTTTGCAGACGCTTCCAAGGATGAACACGGCCACCTGCGCTGCGGCGCCGCCGTGGGTGTGGGTCCCGATTATCTGGACCGCGCCAAAGCCCTGATTTCCGCCGGAGCGGACGCCCTGTTCATTGACGCCGCCACGGGACACACGACCCGAGTGATGGACGTGGTTTCCAACCTCCGCAAGCTGACGGACCGTCCCATCGTAGCCGGCAACGTGGTTACGGCGGAAGGAGCGGCCGACCTCATCAAGGCGGGCGTGCAGGCCATCAAGGTGGGCGTGGGTCCCGGCTCCATTTGCACCACCCGCGTCATCTCCGGCGTGGGCATGCCCCAATTCACCGCCATTCAGGAGGTAGCCTCCGTGGCGCGTCCCGCGGGCGTCACCGTCATTGCGGACGGCGGCATCCGCTATTCCGGGGACATTGTGAAAGCCCTGGCCGCCGGCGCCGACCTGGTGATGCTGGGCGGACTGCTGGCAGGTACGGAAGAAAGCCCCGGCAAAGTGGTTCATTACCAGGGCCGCCACTTCAAGCAGTATCGCGGCATGGGCTCCCTGGGAGCCATGCGCCGCGGTTCCGGCGACCGTTACGGGCAGAACAGTTCCGGCAAGCTCGTCGCGGAAGGCGTGGAAGCGCGTGTTCCGTACAAGGGCATGCTGGCGGACGTGGTATTCCAGCTCATGGGCGGCCTGCGCTCCGGCATGGGCTACCTGGGCGCGCACAACCTGGAGGAACTCCGAAACAAGGCTCGGTTCGTGCAAATCACCTCCGGCGGCCTGAAAGAAAGCCATCCCCACGATATCACCATCACGGAAGAACCCGTCAATTATTCCTGTTAACTCCTCCCTCACATGGACGACAAGCACCTCGTAGCCGTCATTGACTTCGGCTCCCAATACACCCAGCTCATCGTGCGCCGCGTGCGCGAACTGGGCTACATGGCCAAGCTGTATGCGCTGGAAGACCTGGACCAGATTCACGAACCCGGCGCCGTCATCCTTTCCGGCGGTCCCAAAAGCACCACGGACGCGGACGCCCCGGACATTGACTTTGAATGGCTCCAGAGCCTGAATGTCCCCGTCCTGGGCGTGTGCTACGGCATGCAGCTGCTGAACATCAAGCACGGCGGCACCGTAAAAGCCAGCAACAAGCGGGAATACGGCCCCGCCGCCCTGCTGCCGGAAACCTGCACGGGCCTGTACCGGGACATGTCCCCCTCCTCCCAGGTATGGATGAGCCATTCGGACACGGTGGACCATCTGGCGGAAGGCTGCCGCGTCATCGCCCGCAATGCGGAAGGCGTCCCTGTCTCCCTCCAATGGGGAGAAACCACCTTCGGCATCCAGTTTCATCCGGAAGTGACCCATTCCCATGAAGGGCGCACAATCCTGCGCAACTTCCTTTCCTGCGCGGCCAACCTCAAAAAATTCGACATCGGAGACTTTAAAAGGGAACTCATCCGGGAAATCCGGGAGCGCGTGGGCGACAAGCAGGTGGTCTGCGGCGTCTCCGGCGGCGTGGACAGCACCGTACTGGCCGTTCTGCTGCATGAAGCGGGCGTGAACATGCGCGCCATCTTTGTGGATAACGGCCTGCTCCGCAAAAACGAGGCAGAGGAAGTGCGAGCCAATTTCGCCCGCATGAACGTGGAAATTGAAACGGTGGATGCTTCCGAACGCTTCCTGGCGGCTCTGGCCGGAGAAAGCGATCCGGAAAAGAAACGCCATATCATCGGAGGCCTGTTCATCGACGTTTTCTGGGATGCCGTGGGAGACGCGGAAATGCTCGCCCAGGGCACCCTGTATCCGGACGTGATCGAAAGCGCCTCCAACGCCAAATCCAAGGCCTCCGTCATCAAGACCCACCACAATCGCGTGGAACGCGTGCTGGAACTCCAGGCGCAGGGGAAAGTATTGGAACCCCTGGCGGAACTGTTCAAGGACGAAGTGCGGGAACTGGGCGCTTCCATGGGCATCCCGCATGACATTCTGTGGCGCCACCCCTTCCCCGGTCCCGGCCTGGCCGTGCGCTGCCCCGGCGTGGTCACCAAAGAACGCCTGGACATCATCCGGGAATGCGATGCCATCTTCATCGGCAACCTGAAGAAATACGGTTGGTACGACAAAGTCTGGCAGGCCTACGCCGGCCTCATTCCCGTAAAAACGGTGGGCGTGAAGGGGGACGAACGCTCCTATGAATGGGCCACCAACCTGCGCGCCATCGTGTCGGAAGACGCCATGACGGCGGACTGGGTGGAACTCCCCCCGGCCCTGCTGAGGGAAACCAGCAACCGCATCCTCAATGAAGTAAAGGGCATCAACCGCGTCCTTTACGACATTTCCACCAAGCCCCCGGCTTCCATTGAGTGGGAGTAAAGCTTCCGCGCCCTGTTGACGCTCGTTCAGCAGGGTGCCCCGCTCCTCCTCTCCGGTAATAAGGATCAAGAAAGGAGAAAATAATGACTGAACTGGAAAAATGCATGGCGGGCGAATGGTATGACTGCCATGACAAGGTGTTTCTGGAATTCAAGAACAAGACGCACCGGCTCCTGATGAAATACAATTCCCTGCCTTACGACCATAAGGAGGAAAAGCGGCAGGTGCTGCAGGAAATGCTGGGCAGCATCGGCGCCAAGGTCTCCATCGGCCATTCCTTCATCTGCGATTACGGCCGCAACATCCATATCGGAAACAACGTCACTGTCAATACGGGCTGCACGTTCGTGGACTGCAACAGGATCACCATCGGCAACAATGTGCTGATCGCCCCCAACGTACAGATTTACACCGCTACGCACCCCATTGAGCTGAATGAACGCCTCACTCCCGTGGAAACGGATGAAGGCGTTGAATACATCCGCCATACCTACGCTCTTCCGGTAACGATAGAAGACGGCTGCTGGATTGGCGGCGGCGTCATTATCCTGCCCGGCATTACCATCGGAAAAGGAAGCGTCATCGGAGCCGGCAGCGTGGTCACCAAAAATATTCCTCCCGACAGCCTGGCGGCGGGGAACCCCTGCAAGGTTATTCGTAAAATCAACGGAAGTCGGGAACAATGATCAAGCTGATCGCTTTTGATCTGGACGGAACCATAGGGGACACGGTCCCCATGTGCATCAGGGCATTTGAAAAAGCGGTTTCTCCCTACGCCGGCCACACGCTGAGCGAACGGGAAATCACGCAGACTTTCGGCCTGAATGAAGTAGGAATGATCAAGAAAGTCGCCGGAGAAAAATGGCGGGAAGCTCTCCATGATTTCTACCCGGTTTATGAAGAAATGCATCAATCATGTCCGGCTCCGTATGAAGGCATACGCGAATTGATAGAAACCCTGCACAAGGCTGGCGTGCTTGTCGCCCTGATTACCGGAAAGGGAGACAAAAGCTGCCGCATCACGCTTGAGCAATTCGGCATGCGGGATTTGTTCTGTTCCGTCAAAACCGGAGCGGAAGACAGGCCCAACAAGGCGGAAGCTATTGAAGAGCTTCTGCACGACTTCCGCTTGAACAAAGATGAATTTTACTATATCGGGGATGCGGTTTCAGATGTGGCCGCCTGCAAAAAAGCGGGGGTGACCTGCCTGTCCGCCGCCTGGGCAACGACCGCAGACGTCGGCGGATTGGAAAAAGCCAACTCCTCAAAGGTTTTTCCCAGCATTAAGGAATTGACATTATTCCTGTCCATTGAGAAATAATTAGAAGATCCTCCTCACTTGGATAAGGAAAAACATGATGGAAAAATTTCAAAAACTGGCCCTTCTGATTGATGCTGAAAACGTCGCTCTGGATAAGCTTGAAAGCGTCATTCGGAAAATATCTGCATATGGCCGCATCGTGATTCAAAGAGCCTACGGCGACTGGAGCAAGGAAAGTTTAAAAAACTGGAAAGACTCGCTAAACCGGTTTGGCATAAAAGCGGAGCAGCAATTTAATTATACTCCCAAAAAAAACTCGACGGATATGGCGTTGACTATTGACGCCTTGGATTTATTGTATCAGTCATCTTACGATGCCCTCGCCATTGTTTCGAGCGACTGTGATTTCACTCCCGTTTCCCTATATGTCAGGGAACATGGTGTTTATGTAATCGGTATCGGGAAAAAGGACACTCCTGAATCCTTCCAAAAAGCATGTGATAAGTTTATTAAACTGGAAGATCTTGACATAAAAACGAATGCGGATCCATCAAAATCCTCTCAAACTGCCCCAGCCATCCACGGAATAACTATTCCCCCTATTCATGAAATGTTAAAAGAAGCAGTCAAAAAAAATCAGGATCCTAATGGATATGCTCCTATAGGAGCAGCTGCATATTACTTAAAAAAAACATATGGATGCACTTGGATAACTTATGGAAGAAAAAAATTCCTTAATCTTATTAAATTATTTCCTGATAAATACGAAATAAAAGAAATAACACCTACTGTAATAAAATACAAATTAAAATAATTTAAAATTATTTTATATTTTAATAATATTATCCAAAAACAGTTCCTTCTGCCATGGATACCGGCGCCGTCATCCTCACCACCTTTCTCTCCACCATTCCCGTTTATCTTTTCTTTGCCACGGGTTTCTATCTGCGCCACAAGCAAGTCATCCAGGCAGACCATGACGCGCCCATCATGCGCATCGCGATGGATGTGGCCTATCCCTGCCTCGTCTTCCACAGCATCATGAAGTACATGGTGCTCTCCGGAAATGAGACGCTCAGCAGCGTTTCCTTTTCCCTCCAGGCCATCGCAGCCGGGGCCCTGGAACTTCTGCTGGGCATCGCGGCCGCATGGCTGGTCGCGAAAATGCTGCGCATGCGCATCGGCACGGGCCTTCGTACGTTCACCCTGACGGCGGGAGTGCAGAACTACGCTTTTTTCGTCATTCCCATCATCCAGATGCTGTTTGCCGCCGGCAACGATCCCACGCTGGGCGTCCTTTTCGTCCACAATGTGGGGTGTGAGCTGGTCGTCTGGAGCATCGGCGTCATCATCATCGCGGGCGGCCCGGGCAATCTGAATATGGGCGTTTTCTTCCGCGGCCCCCTGCTGGCCGTTATCGTGGGCCTGGCTCTTGCCTGGTCCGGTTTGGGAACCTATGTAGCCCAACCGCCCCTGATGAAGACTCTTGAAATGATCGGCAACTGCGCCACTCCCCTCTGCCTGATTCTGTTCGGCTGTTCCATGCGGGATTTGTGGCATAACATGAAATGGGAACCCAAACCCATCATTTGCGGCCTGCTGACGCGCCTGGGGCTGGCCCCCGCGCTGCTGCTCCTGATGGCTTATTTCCTGCCGGTGGATGATTATATCAAGCGCGTCATCATCATCCAGGCAGCCATTCCCTCCGCCGTCATTCCGGTCATTCTGGCTAAACGTTTCGGCGGTCATCCGGATCTGGGCACTCAAATCCTGCTGACAACGACGGTGGCTTCCTTCCTCACGCTGCCCTGCTGGCTGACCCTGGGTTCCACCCTGGTCGTACCATTGTATTAACGGGTGGAACCACGGCATCAATCCCGGGACAGCCTGAAGCGTGCCGCCTGCCCAAAATCCTCCGGTTTTCCGAATGACTCCGTCTTGTTTCCGATGTCCCGCCCCCTGATGGCAAAAGCCGATCCGCAGGATTTGGCGGCGGAACAATCTTACTGCTGAAATATCCGCATTCTTTCCGTCTCCATACCACATTTTCATGCTGAAGCTTCCCCACCTTTGGGTTGACTCCCCGGACAGATATGTATTGAATGGAATCCATGAAATTTCCTGCTCCTTTCTGCGCCGCCCTGCTGCCGGTCCTGTTTTCCTGCGCGGAGCAGGTTTCCCGGATTAAACATGTGCGGGAGGTTCCCTTAAAAACCACGGTGGTTCCTGCGGAAGACGTAGGCATGCACCATACCCAGGCCACTTACCTGCTGCACGACGCCGTCTCCCAGCAACAGCGTCTTCAGCGTCTGGGCCAATACTACTTCGTCACCTGGAACGATGCCAATCCGGAACAGGCGGTAACCCTGGTCATGATGTATCGCCAGGGAAAAACAGGTTCAGCCGTCCTGACGAAATCCATTTCCTATCCTGCCGGGAGAAAAGGCGGCACGCAAAACTCCGTTTTCGAATTTATCGGGGATGAAGCCAAGGGAAAAGGGGAAATCCTCGCATGGAAACTCGTCCTGAAGGACAACCGCGGCAAAACGATTTCCGAACGCCATTCCTATCTGTGGGGGGACGAGTATTGACTCTTCGGCAAAAAACACCAAAGAGCCAATAAAATCATCCGGATATGAAAAATGAACCCCGCAGTGTCCGGCTGCCCCGTCAGCCAAGGCATAGCCGTTCCAGCCTTCAACTCCGTTGATAATCCTCCGCCTCCGGAATATGGGAAAGCTTACGCTTCCTGCCGTTTGGCACGGCGTTTGCGGACAGCGGCGGCAAGGGTTTCCAGCACTTCCTCCGTCGTCTCCCAGCCAATGCACTGGTCCGTGATGCTCTTGCCATACACCAGGTCGGAACTCAGCGGCTGGGCTCCTTCCACAATGTTGCTTTCAATCATCACGGCCACAACCTGGTCGGACCCGTTGGATATCTGTTCCGCGATATTGGCGGCTACAGCCGGTTGTTTGCGATAATCCTTGCAACTGTTTCCGTGGGAGCAATCTATCATGATGCGGTTGTTGATGCCGGCCTTCTGCAAGGCCGCTACCGCTTCTTTTACATGCTCTTCATCAAAGTTCGGCCCCAGGGAGGAACCGCGCAGAATCAGGTGGCAGGACTTATTGCCCGTAGTGGAAACAATGGCGGAAACTCCCTGCTTGGTCACGGAAAGGAAGCAGTGCGGGCAGGAGGAGGAAACAATGGCGTCCACAGCGATTTGCAGGCTGCCGCTGGTGCCATTCTTGAACCCCACAGGCATGGAAAGCCCGGAAGCCAGTTCACGGTGCACCTGGCTTTCCGTAGTGCGCGCGCCGATGGCGCCCCACGTGATCAGGTCCGCAATATACTGCGGCGTGATGGTGTCCAGGAACTCGGTGGCCGCGGGCACCCCCATGTCCCCCAGGCGCAGCAACAGCCCGCGGGCCATGTGAAGGCCGCGGTTAATGTCAAAGGTATGGTTCATGAACGGATCGTTGATGAGGCCCTTCCAGCCCACGGTGGTGCGGGGCTTTTCAAAATACACGCGCATAATAATCACCAGATCCTTTTCAAAGCGCGCCATTTGTTCCTTCAGGCGGGAAGCGTAATCCACGGCAGCCTGGGGATCATGGATGGAGCACGGCCCCACCACCACCAGCAGGCGGTCGTCATGGCCGGAAATGATGTTCTCCGCATTCTTGCGGGTCGTAGCCACCATTTTGGCGATCTCCGTGGTCGCCGGATAATCCTTGATTAAAATGGCGGGGGAAATCAGGGGCTCAATGTCTTGAATGCGTATGTCGTCTGTTTTGAACCAGTTCATGTCTGAGGCTTATTGAGAGGTTTTTGAGAGAAGTTGAAAAGAAAAAAATACGGTTTGAAGCCTTTATGCCTGAATATGCCGCGGGGCCTCACGGCCATAAGCCGGAAGCCCCTAAAAAACCGGCGCTGCCTCAAGACAGGAGGCGCTGCCATGCATTACCAGGAAGTCACATTGTCTTCCGTCAATTCCGGATTGTTGATATGGCCGTCCTCCGTGCTGCCCTGCTTGTCCTTGCCGGTGCTGTAAACGGCCACATTCTTGGTCACCATGCGGGAACCGACCTGGACACGGGGAGTGCGGTCGTCAGGGTTGGCATTCAAAATAATGTAATAGGGGGATTCCCAGGGATCCATCAGGCCCACACGGCCGCGGCTTTCGAAGAACAGGCCGGGAGCGCCTTCCACGTCCGTAGTGGTCGTATTAAAATAAGCCGTTTTTCTGGGGTTCAGCTTTCTGTCCTCATCTGCCCGGTCCATGTAATTGGTCAGGATGCTCATGATGCGGCTATCATCGTCCACAGCGGTTGTCACGTAATACTGTCCGTCTTTGCGGGCCTGCTTGGCCATTTCCCGGCCGCTCCAGGCCACGGGAACTCGACCGTTGTCCAGCATGTAATTTTCCACAGCCGTCTGCAGGCCGTTGCAATCGCTCCGCGCCGTCGTAACCTTGGATTTTTCCATCACGCCGTTCACCACCGTCATGGCGATTCCGGCCAGCGTCAGAATAATGGCGATCACCACAAGCAATTCAATCAACGTGAATCCCTTGGATTTACGGTTCAAAAAAGGTGTCTTCATACTTTGCCAAGAGTAGCGCAATTACAGTTCAGGGCAAGCGGAAAACAGCCGGCGCCGTTAATTTCAAAACCTGCTTCCGAAACGGCATACAAACGGAACAAGCCCCGGCACACAAACGCCCCGGCGTCTTCCGACAGCCGGGGCGTTTAAAAAGAATATTCCCTTAGTTGGCGGGAACAGAGGGTTCCGCAGGGGCCGGAGCCGCCGGCGCGGAGGAAACCGGAACCTGAGAAGAAGCGGCTTCCGCCTCAGCGGCGCGCTTGCGCAGTTCCTCCTGCTGGAGTTCCTCCGGCGTCTTGGCGGGAACGGAGGCTTCCTGCCTGGCGGCAGCTTTCATCATTTCCGGGCTCAACAGACTTTCCGAACTCTTAACATGCTGACGGTTGATCAGCATGCCCAGCACCAGGCAAAGAACCATGAACGCGGTTCCAAAATATACCGTAGCTTTTTTCAGCACATCCGTCGTCCGGGCGCCGAAAGCCTGGTCCGTGATGGCTGCGCCAAAGGCGGCGCCCAGCCCCTCCTGCTTGGGCCTTTGCATAAGCACCACCCCCAGAAGGAGAAGCGATACAACCACCAGGACGGCAAAAAGCAACTGGATGCTGATATTGAGCGAATCTGCTAAAAAAAGGTTCATGAGCGCGGGGAGTATGTGTGAATTCGGATGATTTGTAAAGTCTAGGAAATAATTTCGTTATGTTCGTTGCAGACGATTTTTTTGGGGATGATGGGCTTGTCCGACAAAGCAAAACTCATAATGACCACCCGTTCGCCCGTCTTGATTAAATGGGCTGCGCCGCCGTTCATGATGATGTTCCCCGTGCCGGCAGGCCCCTGGAGAGCATACGTTTCCAGACGGTTCCCTGAGGTGACGGAGGCCACAAGAACTTTTTCTCCCGGCCACAAATCCACGGCGGCCATCAGATCGGCAGGAATTTCAATGCTGCCTTCATACTGCACATCGCCACGGGTAATCATGGCGCGATGAATTTTTGATTTTAACTGCTCAACCAACATGACGTTCGAACAACAAACCCCCGATCGCTCTTCCGGTCAAGCCGTCATCCTCCATTTTACGGTTTTCTGTGTCTTACTCACCACCCTTCAGCACTTTTTCCGCATGGGAGGCATCACGGGCAAGCTGGCTTTTCAATTCTTCCAAAGAAGGGAATTTGATTTCCGGCCTCAGGAAACGGACCGGTTCCACTTCCATCTCCTGCCCGTAAATATCCCCCGGCCAACCGAATAAATGCGTTTCCAGCAAAAGCTCTCCCGCGTCCCCTTCTACGGTGGGACGCACCCCCAGATTGGCTACGCCTCCGTATTTTTTGCCGTCCACCCGGGCGCGCACGGCATAAACGCCATGGGGGGGCTGCAACCCGCAACCGGGCCTCATATTGGCCGTGGGGTAGTCCAGCAGACGCCCCAACCGGCGCCCGTGAATCACCAGCCCCTTCCAGCGGTAGGGACGGCCAAGCATGCCGGCGGCCTGCAAAAAATCCGCCGCGCGCACGGCTTCGCGAATCCGGGTGCTGCTTATGCGCTCCCCGTCCCGCAAAATGGGAGGAACGGCCGTCACCCGGAACCCGTAGCGGCAGGACAACAGGCGCAGGGTCTCTACATTCCCGGCCCGGCCGCGGCCAAAATGCCAATCCTCTCCCACGGCAATCTGCGCCACCCGGCAGGAGGAACAAAGTTCCCCGATAAACTCTTCCGGACTCATGGAAGCCAGCCTGGAAGAAAACTCCAGCGACAGCACCGCCTTCACCCCCAGCTCTTCCATCAGAACAAACTTTTCCGCATCCTCCGCTATAATGGCGGGAGGCACGCTTTCCGGCTTCACCTGGGCCAGCGGATGGGTGCGGAAAGTCAGAACAGCGGGAATTCCTCCGTCACGGGTAGCGCCTTCCACCGCTGCGGCAATCACTCCGGCATGCCCCAGATGCACCCCGTCAAACATCCCCATGGCCCAGTGTACGGGGGCGGAAAGGCGTTTTAATTCCTTGAATTCCCGGCAAATGACCATATTGCTACCCGGCAATCAGAATATCCGCCAGCTCCTGCAGGGAAAGCATGGCCCGGAACAGTTCCTCCCTGGGAGCGGTTTTCAGGGTATCCACCGTAATGGCGCGGTCCAGCGTAAAAGAACCGGACCTGGTGCGCCGGAGGGCGCTCAAATGCGCTCCGCAGCCCAGTGCCTTCCCGATATCATAAGCATAGGAACGCACATAAAAACCTTTGGAACATTGAACGGTAAAATCTACTTCCGGAATAGCCACGCGTGAAATCCTGTGGCCGAACACTTCCACAGGCCGCGGTTCCCGCACAACTTCCTGACCTTTCCGGGCCAGCTTGTACAGCGGAACCCCGCCCTTTTTAATAGCGGAAACCATCGGAGGGATTTGTTCAAAAGCGCCGTCAAACCGGTCAAACGCCTCGCGCACGGCCTGTTCCGTCACTCCGTCCACGGAATACTCCGCCACTACTTCTCCCATGGCATCCTGGGAGGAAGTCTCCACGCCCAGCATGAGAGTTCCGGCGTATTCCTTGTGTTCGCACATCAACTTGTCCTGAAGCTTGGTCGCCTTTCCTACCACCAGCATCAGCAGCCCCGTGGCCATGGGGTCCAGCGTGCCGCAGTGGCCTATTTTCTTAATTCCCAGGGAACGCCGCGCAATCGCCACCACATCGTGGGAAGTCATGTCCCGCGCCTTGTCAATCAACAGGACGCCCGAAGGAACCTGGATGGAATCTGAAACATTCATGAAATTTTCTGTCGGAGCACTCGTTCCACTTCTTCCCGCATGGCCTCCAAGATGGTAAGGCGCACTTCGTCAATAGGCCCCCGGATGCGCACTCCGGCGGCCATGGCATGGCCGCCGCCGCCGAAACGGGAGGCAAGCTCCGCAACGGATATTTCAGGAGTCTTGGACCGCAGGGAAATACGGATGCGGGGATCGTCCTCCGTTTCTTCCAGATAAGCGGCCAGCCAGACTCCCTGCACGGAACGCAAAAGGTCTATCAGGCCCTCCGTATCTTCCGGACGGCTTCCGATTCGCGCTTTTGCCTCATTCGTCAGGCAGAATGTGCAAATCCTGCCGTCCGGCGTCAGCTTCATTCCGTTCAGCACTTCGCGCATCAACTGCATTTTCACCCACGGCTTCTCCTGGTAAAGCTGGCGGTTGATGTCCTGGACGTCAACGCCCATCCGGATCAAATCCGCGGCCAGCTCCATGACGGCCGCCGTCGTCATCTGGTACTGGAAGGACCCCGTATCCGTACTGACGGCCACGTAAAGAGCGTCTCGCATCACGGGAGTGACGTGAATGCCCAGATACTTGAAAAAATAATACAAAACCGCTCCCGTGGCGCATTCGTCCGGCAAAACGCACTGCACGTCTCCAAACAACTCATTCGTCCGGTGGTGGTCGATGTTCGCCCACACCTTCACTCCCTCCAAAGCCCTCAGGCTACGTTCTCCCAGCCTCTTGAGAGCGCCGTTGTCCACGGAAATGGCAACTTCCACGTCCACCGGATCATCAGGCGTGGGAATGATATTCTCCACACCCGGCATAAAGGCCAGATTGGAAGGCACACCGTCCTCGTTCATCATCACCACCTTCTTTCCCATCTGCTTCAGGGCCTCCCCCAAAGCCAGCGTGGAACCGATAGCGTCGCCGTCCGGGTGGACATGCGCAATTACCGCAAAACTGCCATGGCTGCGGATCAGATCCGCCAAGGGCGCGAATTGAGGACAATGTTTCCAATCTTCCATATGTACTGCCGTGTTTTTATAGAAAAAGCCGCACCTGGACAATCACCAAGTGCGGCTTGAAAAGTCGTACTTAATCCCGGAAGAGGATTACTTCTTGGACTTCATGACCACCGGAGCCACATCCATGGCGGGCTGGTTCAGGTCATTGAACTTGGGAAGGGGGGTCAGGGGCGGAGCGCCCTGATCCTGGCAACAGCAGGAAGCCATGATGCTCGCCGCGAAAGCGGCAAGAGCCATAACGGTAATCTTCTTCATATGCGTGGTTAAATGATGAGTGATAAAGGATATGAAAATATCTTGGAGCATAAAAGCATACCATGCGGGCGCCCGTCAATCAAATTTGCGAAAATCTCCCAGGGAGGGCCCTTCTCAAAAGGCAAGACGCATAAATCGCTCGCCCGGGGTTATCCGTAATTATAATCTCTGCCAAACTGTATCCCTTTCATGCCCTTTTCCGTCAAAATACTCCGGTTTTTCGGCATTCTCCTGCTGAGCCTCTGCGCGCTTGGCGTGGCCGGCATGACCTGGGCGTACCTGATAGAACCCAATCTTCTGTTTGTCCGGAAAGTGGACTACCGCGTCCCCCAGTGGAAAGGAAAGGGAACACCCGTTAAAATCGTTATTGCCGGCGATTTGCACCTGATGCCCACCGCATTTGATGAAGTGAGGGCTCTGCGCTATGTTCAGAGGATCATGCAACTTCATCCGGACCTGATCCTGCTGGTCGGGGACTATGCCCGGGGAAGCAGCGAAAACGCCAGCATGGATCCCGCTACGGCCGCCCGGCTGCTGAAAGGCCTGGCAGCCCCCTGCGGAGTCTTCGCTATCCAGGGAAACCATGATTTCACCTTCGGCTGGAACAACTGGAGCAGGGAACTGAAACAGGCGGGAATCACCGTGCTGGAAGACCAGAGCGCTCTTGTCACGTTCAAGGATGGAAGGCGGCTCCAGCTTTCCGGAATACTGGATACGACGCGCAATGCCAGAAGACGGCTTCCTAAACGCCAGTCGCCGGACATCCCCCATTTCCTGCTTTCCCACCGTCCGGAAACGAACCGCATACTTTCCCGTGGAGACGCGGATATCGTCATCAGCGGCCACACCCACGGAGGCCAGGTTTGCCTCCCCTTCGGCCTCCTGCGGTTTGAAGCCAGCCCGGACCACTCCGTACCCTACACTTACCCCTGGCACATCTCCGGCGGCAATACCTATCTGATCACCAAGGGACTGGGAACCAGCACGCTTCCCCTCCGCTTCAACTGCCCTCCGGAGATCTATCTGCTGGAACTGCATTAACCCATTCCCCCGTTAAAATACAGACCCTCCTTTTTCGGTTCTCGCGCCCGCTCCATCCCGGCGCCCCCAAGACAAACGAAAAAAACGGACGGATGCCATATTTTCAGACAGGCTGTTGGTCAAACCTTTCCTTCAGCCTTAAAATCTTTCTCGCCGTCAGCCGGTAAACAGGCCGGTAAAGGTGCTTTTTCAAGACGGCCGGGAGCGTTCTTCCTGGCAGCGGGCCGCACAGCAGCCCGGCTTCACGCATAACCCGTTCGTAACGTTCCCCCTCATAACGCCAATTATACCGCCAGGGCTTGTGCACCCCCTGGTAATGAAGAATGCCCGGTTCCAGAGCCGCTTCCACCGCCTGGCGCGGAGTAACGCCGCGCCAGAACCGTTCCCGGGGATCGTTCTTCAAAATGCGGCGCGTCAGACCGTCATGCCAGTTCCAGCGCGGGTGCAGCGGCACAGTCAGTTCGCACAGGGTTCCATTCAAGGCATCCTGATCCGGGCAAGTCAGCCTGTCCCGGTGAGTGACGGCGTAATCCAGCACAGCCCTGACCAGATTCCTTTCCCGGAAAACATCCACATTCATCAGCAGCACGCCGGAATTGAAATATCCCGTGCAGGTCAGCGGCATCTCGAGACGCTCGTTAAAATGGGAACCGGGTCTGGAAAAATTCTCAAACACCACCCCTACCGCTTTCCCGTCCATATCCGTCCGGAACAGCTCCGTTAAATCCCGGCAAACCAAAACGTCAATGTCCAGATACAGAATATTGCCCCGCTCTTCCTTCAATAATTCCGGGATGAACACGCGTCCCCAGGCGGGCACCGGCCATTGTTCCGTATGGGGAAAGTCGTGCTCTTCCAGAATTCCGGAAACGTCTATGAATTCCAGACGGCAATCGAACGGAGCGGCCAGACGCTCCACGCTTGCCCGGTTCTCTCCGTCAATACCGTCGGAAAGCACGTAAATTTTGTAAAAAGTCTCCGGACCGGCAGTATTCAGAAGAGAAAAAACAGTAACGCTCAAAGGCAGGATACCCCGGTTGTCACTGGCCAGGACGACGGCAAATTCATTCTTTTTCATCGGATCGTTCATTCGGGTGGTGTCAGCGGCGCAGCAACCGGGCTCCCGCCTTGCGTATTCTCTTCCAGTAATAGGAAAAGTCCAAGCCGGATTTTCCGCCCATCCAGGTTTTCAGCAACTTTCCTTCCCGGCGGGACAGACTGGAATCATCCTCTCCGGGACGGTACAGATTTTCCTGACAAAGCATATCGGCCACCTTCCGGGTAACCTCCTTTTGAACGGCATGAGGGGCGTATTTGCGGATATTCCTCACGCCCATTACCAGCATTTTCAAAAATGCCGTCCTGTATTCCTCCAGAATTCCGGCTTCTTTCCATTCCTTCAGCACCAGCTCCGCCACCGTCAGGTAATCCAGCGACTGGAGGGAACTGCCGGACGCAAAACCACTGGTAATGGACCCGGCCCGCTTGCGGTAAACGTAAGCCGCCCTGCTGACGACGCAAACTCTCCTGCACCACGGAAAAACGGCGTAATGGAAATACAGGTCTTCACAGGCAACGCCCTCGGGGAACCGGATGCCATGCTTTTCCACAATGGAACGCCTGATCATCATACCTCCCGCTCCATGATGTATTTTCCCAATGGTCTCCGGAGAGCTGGGAATCCACCCCTTTTCCGGAGAGGCCATATCCTCCGGCAGGAACCGGTCTTCCCTGTCGGGGTCGGCCTCGTAATAATACCGGAACCCGCATACCAGCTTATCGGCATCCAGCGCCTTCGCACGGGAATACATCTCCTCCAGCAAATCCGTCTCCAGCCAATCGTCGGAATCCACCAAAAACAGATATTCTCCCACAGCATGGTTCATCGCCAGATTCCGGGAACGGGATAAACCGCCGTTTTCCGGGGCTTGCACCACTTTCACCCGCGGGTCCCGCTCCGCGAATTCCCGCAGAATGGACAGAGAGCCATCTGTGGAAGCGTCATCCACGCAAACTACTTCCAGTTCACGAAGCGTCTGAGAGCAAATGCTTTCCAGGCACTGGGCCAGGTACGGCTCCACATTGTAAACCGGAACCAGCACGGAAATGTTCACGGGAACCGTCATGACGCCAACGGAGAGCCTGCCGCCCTTATTTGTTCAAGCCCCTCCTGCGGCGGCAGAAAGGGTTCCAGAGCGGACCATACCTGGTCTACTGTAATTTCCTCAATGGCGCCGGGGGAAATCAGGTTGGAAATGCACCGGGCCGTAATGGCGGAGTTGCGCGTCCGGTGGCAGAAAATGGCGGTCACGGGAACCCCGGCATAGGCGCACATGTGCGTAGGCCCCGTATCATTGCCCACACAAGCCAGGGAACGTAAAGCCATCTGGGGAATATCCATCAGGGAAGACTTGCCCAGAAAACTGACAGCCAGGGGAGAGCTGGCAGCAATGGCCTCCACTTCCGCAGCCTCCGCCCGGGTGCCGATCACGACGGAGAACACGCCCCGTGCCGCCAGGCGTTTCGCCAGGGCGCAGAAATTCTCCACAGGCCAGCGCTTGTAGGGATGGTTGGGAGAACAGCCCGGAATCATCATCACATAGCGTTCCGGAAGCTCGTCAAAGTGCAGCCCCTCCCCGTGCATGAAGGAAAGATCCGTCAGGACGCGTTCCAAACGGAACGGCGCCCGTTCCACCTTCCCCCACCGGAAGGATTTCTTTTTCAGCAATCTGCGCCGTTCCCCGGAATTGCAGGCCACCCAGTCCATGTCATGGTCCAGCAGGAAGCGCACGGCGGGATAATAGCGTTTTCTTGTGCGGGAAGATTCCTGAAGATCGTACACCACGTCAAAATTCCCCTTCACTATGGAACGGACGGCTTCCCAGGTGGCGCCCAGCTTCCGGTAGGGCAGGCGGTTGTCCACGATAAAATCGTCAAACACCCCGAGCTGCTCCGCCATGGGAACAAACATTCCCATGGTCATCAGGGTGATATGCGCCTCCGGATGAAGTTCGCGAAGCCGCTTCATCGTCCCCATGGCGAGCACCACATCGCCGAGGGCGCCATGCTTGATAATCAGAATGCGCTGTGCGGGCATGGGAGAAAAAAGAAATGGGGGTTAAACGTAACTGTCTTCCCTGTCCAGATACTCCTGCACGTACCGGCGCACGCCATCCTCCAGGGAAGTCATGGGCGCTGCATAGCCGGCAGCGCGCAGCCTGGAAAGATCCGCCTGCGTATAATACTGATATTTTCCCCTGAGCTCTTCAGGCATCTCCCGGTAGGCAATCTTTTCCTGGAGGCCCAGCGCATGGAATGCCGCCTTCGCCAGATCGTGGAAAGAGCGTGCCTTCCCGGAACCTACGTTGAACAGGCCGCTCACCTCCGGATGCTCCAGCAGCCAAAGCACCACATCCACGCAGTCGCCCACCCACACGAAATCCCGGAGCTGCCATCCGTCACGGTAATCGGGATGATAAGACTTAAATAGCTTCACCGTCTCATTTGCCTTCACCTGGGGGAATATATGGGCCACCACGCTCTTCTGCCCGCCCTTATGGTATTCATTGGGGCCGTACACGTTGAAAAATTTAAGCCCGGCGTATTGGGGGGGGGCCGGACGCCCTTCTTTCACTTCCCGGGCCACTTTGCGGTCAAACAGGGCCTTGCTCCAGCCGTATGCGTTCAGGGGCCGCAGCGCGTTGACGTGCTCCAGGGAGGCGTCATCGTCAAACCCCAAGGAACCGTCCCCGTAAGTGGCCGCGGAGGAAGCGTAAATAAACCGTTTGCCGTACAGGGAGCAAAACTCCCACAAATGCCAGCTCAACGTGAAATTCGTCCGGATAATCAAATCGGCGTCCGTCTCCGTGGTGGCGGAAATGGCCCCCATGTGAATGACCGCCTCCACCTCCTCCGCATGCGCCTTCATATAATCAAGCATGCCTTCCGGAGAAACCACGGCGCACAGCTCTCTCTTGGCGATGTTCCTCCACTTGTCGGAACAGCCCAGCTCGTCCACCACCACAAGATCCTTTTTACCGGCTTTTTCCAGAGCGGCGACAATGTTTGAGCCGATGAAGCCGGCCCCACCCGTGACAATAATCATAAGAGAAGAATCAATAAAAAAGTTGTACGGCTTTTTGTACCACATCCCCCCGTCCCTAGGCAACTGCCATTTGAAACGTTCCCCGGTTCCCAATTTTCAACGAATTTACAATCCGGACACTCCAAACCCTGATCGTTCCATGCGGAAAACCATTGGAACGCAATCCCCGCGCAATCTGCGGAGAATGCGTCTCCCATACCTCCTTTTCATGCTGGAAACGTTAAAAAAATCGGTAATGCCTGTCTTGCAAAAATTATCATTGACCACGGATTGTAAATCCGTTACACACCTCCCCACCCCTATGATGCCCGACGTTTCCATCATTGTTCCCTGCTACAATGTAGCCGCTTATGTGGACAGCTGTCTGGATAGTCTGGTACGCCAGACTCTGCGGAACATTGAAATTATCTGCATCAATGACGGCTCCACGGACGCGACCTGGACACGCCTGTTGCGCTGGAAAGAAAAGGACGACAGAATCACCCTTCTGAACCAGCGGAACGCGGGCGTCTCCGCAGCCAGGAATGCAGGGCTGGATGCCGCCCGCGGCCTTTATGTCGGCTTTGCGGATCCAGACGACTACATGGACCCGGAAATGTATTCCCGCCTTTTTTCGGCGGCTCTGGAATATGACGCAGACATCGTGGAATGCGGCAACCATGTTTTTGAAGACTCGTCAGACCGGCTTATTGAGGCCAAAAGAAGATCGCCCTCCCGGCATTTTGAAGAGAACGCCTCTCCGGCCAGCTTTTTCCGGGATTCCATCTGGGGGAAAATGGACATCTGCGTATGGAGCAAGCTGTTCCGGAAAAGCATGCTGGATGCCCACCGCCTCCGTTTCAACGTGCATCTGAAATCCGGCGCGGAGGATGAAACCTTCCGGCTGATGGCCGTTCCCCACGCCTCCCGCCTCCTGTTCATTCCCGACTGCCTGTATTATTACCGCCTTATGCGCAACGGCTCCCTCTCCCGCCGCTGCAACACACCCACCTACTCCAAATGCGTACAGGAATTCCAGCGGCTGCTGTACATTGTGGACTACTGGCAGAAACAAGGGTGGCAAAATGAAGGACTGTTCGCTTACGGCGTTCGGAAAATCAGGCCCTTTTTTGTTTCCAAGCATCCCCTTTTCCATCAAATGACCGCTGTCCAGCAACGTTCTGCGCTGAACTTATGGAAGCTGTTCTACCAGAAAGCGGAAGGAGAACGTTTCCTCTCCGCGCTGGCGGGACGGGACAGGCAACTGGCGGACCTGCTGAACTCGGCGGAACCGGTTCCCCACGGCTGGGGGCGCATTCTGCTGGCCGCCTGTTCCCTGCTTCCCGGACAAAGAGGACGTTATTACTCCTGCAAAAAAATGCTTGCGGAACATTTTTCCCAAGTCTGCCCCAATGGATTCCAACAAGAAAACGCCTCTCTGGAAGAGCCGTTTGACACATCGCCGCCTTCCCTGTAAATTGCCTTACCCTCCCATTCCGGATCAATGAATCGTTTTCTCTCATTTGCAGACTCCCGCATGTCGGCTACTCTGGAGCGGCTGGGCAGGCAGGCGGAAGAACTGGATTTTTTTGATGAGATCACGCTTTTCACGGAACATGACCTTTCCGCAGAATTCACCAGCCGCATGGGCCGGTACCTGACCCCGTCCTGCCGGGGATTCGGATACTGGTCCTGGAAACCCTGGGCCATCCACCATGTCCTCCAAAAAATGGAGGAAGGCGACCGCCTCCTTTATCTGGATGCAGGCTGCCATATCAACGCCAACGGAATGGCGCGCTTCCGGGAATACGTAAGCATGCTGGACCGCGACAGCCGCGGCATGCTGGTCTTCACCAACGGGCAGCCGGAATATAAATGGACCAAAGGAGATATCTTCCGCCACTTCGGCGTTTCCGAAAAAGACGGACATATCACGCACACCCAGCAAATTGCGGGCGGACATGTTTTTCTGAAAAAGAACCCGCTCACGGAAAGCCTGATCCGGGATTGGCTCCATGTCTTTTACGACCATCTGCATCTCGCGGACAACACTCCTTCCGTTTCCCCCAACCTGCCGGGGTTCGTGGAAAACCGGTATGACCAGAGCATCTTCTCCATCCTGTGCAAACTGAGAGGCATTACCACCCTTGACGGATCGGAAACCTATGCGGAAAACTGGGAACAGCTCTCCGCGTTCCCATTCCAGGACAGACGGGACATGGGAATCCCACGGACCGGAAAAAAGGGATGGCTGGAAAAATGCAGGCAGATCCTCCTTTCCTCCAAAAGGAACGGATTAGGAATCCGGTAAAGCTTCCTCATCCGGAACAACCGGACTTCGCGCTGCTTCCGGACAGGGCAATCTGACGCCCCATGAACTATTTTCCCGCCCTTTTCCACGGCTTCATTCCTAAAATTCCTTCACTCCTTAAGTTGCCGTTTCCGCCATATAACGACGGTTATTTGAACAAACCCTTTCCATCTGATCAGGAATGTTTTGCCATCATGAAAAGAAACATCTCCCCACTCCAAAACTCCGCCCTCGCACCATCCTCCGCCGACATTCTGCCACCCCTCTTCACGGTTATGCCGTCACCGGAACCCGGCTTTTCCCTTATCTGCAAATAAAAAAATCATCACGTTGGGAACAGCCTGTCACAGTTCACCAAATACCGGCAGCCTGAATTTCCCCAAAACGTTTTTCTTTCAGATTTGTAGGCTTGACGGCGGATTCCTAATCCTCATACTTCCCTATGTGGCTTTTCCTCAATGCCGAACAATATTTCAAGTCTCCCATAGCGTATCGGCCAGCTCTGCCCCTTACCGGTTGAGCGACGCTCTGAACCGGCATATTCCCGGTCTGAAATCCACCCTGCTGCTCCGGAGGCGCAAGGGAATCGACGGCCTGGAAATTCACAGGCCCCCCGCCAGAAGGGCTGCGGACGCCTTGCGCCGGCATCTGGCCCATGGATTTGACATTCTGCTGCCGGCAAGAAGAAAAGACCTGCCTTTCTCCCTGAACGTGCTGGGCATGGGATTTGACACGGCCCAAATGGAAAAAGCCGATGTAGTGCATCTGCACTGGATAGGCGGCAGAACCGTGGATTTCTCGCAGCTGCGCCATATCCGCCGCCCACTGGTTTATACCCTGCACGACATGTTTGCCTGCACCGCGGGATGCCACTGCACCATGGACTGCGGCCTGTTCCAAAACGAATGCCGCGGCAACTGTCCCCAGCTTGGCGCTCCACGCCTCTTCCGCAACCTTCCAGCGTGGCTGTTTTCCCGCAAACGCCGCGCCTTCGGCCGCATCCCGTCCCTCACCCTCGTAACTCCCTCCCTCTGGTTGAAAAGGGAAGTGGAAAAAAGCCGCATGTTCCCTGGAAGAAAAATCGTACAGATTTATAATCCTGTGGACACGGACCTTTTCCGTCCGGCGGAAGACCGGAATGCCGTCCGGGCGTCCCTGGGCATCCCGCCCGGGGCGTTCGTCATCGCCTGCGGCGCAACCGGCCTGTTCAATCCGGTCAAAGGCGGCCATTTCATTCCTCTGGTGCTGGAGGAACTATACCGGCGCGGGCACCGGAACCTTCATCTCCTGCTCTTCGGCAACCAGGAAAAAAATGTGGACTACCCTTTCCCCAGCACAAACGCCGGATTCATTACGGATATGAACAGGCTGGCCGGGCTTTACAGCGCGGCGGACATTTTCCTGAACCCCACGCTTCAGGATGTCCTTTCCAACGTAGCTCTGGAATCCATGGCCTGCAAGACCCCTTCCGTTACCTTCCGGACGGGAGGAGTTCCGGAAGCGGTTCTGGACGGAAAGACGGGGCTGGTCGCTCCGCAGGGAGACCTGAACCAAATGGCCGCCCATTGCGAGCGGCTCATCCTGGACGGACAACTCCTGCGGACTCTGGCGGAGGAAGGCCGCCGCCACGCGGAACAAACATTCTCCTACCCCGTCATTGCCGCACAACACGCCGCCCTGTATGAGGAAACGCTCCGGGAACGCCGTTACAAAGAGTGAAAACGGCCGGCGTTCAACCCCGGGCTGCCTGTTCCTGTACACCCGGACGCACCCTCCTTTGTCATTGACAAGAAAAAGACGCCCCATACACTCTGCACCGTTCCGCCACGCCCCATGAAAACGCTCAAAATCTCCTTTTTACAGTCCACTCCGGATTTCGGCAGGGAAGGAATGCTCCAGCTTCTGAAAAGCCGGTATCATGTGGTGGAAGACGACTCCGATTTCGATTACCTGGTCGCCACCCCCTGGTTTTACGTCAACCGGGAAGCTTTTTACGATTTTCTGGAACGGGCCCCCGGCCATATCACCGTCATGTATGGCTGTCATGAAGCCATTGCGCCGGATTTCATGCTGTTTGACTATTACATCGGGCTCGATACGGTGCCCGGAAGCGACCGTACTGTCAAACTTCCCTACCTTCGCCACCATTTGCAGGAAGTGCACGGCGGTAAGGAAGGCCTGGATGCCCATGCTCTCCTGGCCTCCAAAACGGGTTTCTGCAACTTTATTTACGCCAACCGCAAATCCCATCCCAACCGGGATGCCATGTTCCACAAGCTCTCCGCTTTCCGGTTCGTCAATTCTCTGGGGCCCCACCTTAACAATACGCCGGGGGACGGCCACCGGGCGGAAGACTGGTACGGCTCCTCCATCAGCATGAAAAAGCCGTACAAATTCTCCATTGCCTTTGAAAACGCATGGTATCCGGGCTACACCAGCGAGAAAATCGTTACCAGCATGCTTGCGGGCACCATTCCCATTTACTGGGGAAATCCGGACATCAGCCGGGAATTCAATTCCGCCTCATTCATCAACTGCCACGACTTCCCAACCCTGGACGATGCCGTGGCCTATGTGAAAAAAGTGGACGAAGACGACAGCCTGTGGTGTGAAATCATGTCGCGTCCCTGGAAAACCCCGGAACAGGAAGCCCGCTTTCTGGAAGAGACGGAAAGGGAAACGACCAAACTTTACAAAATATTCGACCAATCACCGGAAGAAGCGCGCCGCAAAGGTGACGGAACATGGGTATCCTACTACCAGCGCTTCTTAAAACGCGGCCACAGGATGCAGCTGGCATGGCGGCGGCTGAAAAACCGCCTGCGCCGCTGACCAGAATTTCCGGGCCATTCAACCCATGCCGGTTTTCCTCCATCCGCCTTTCCCCACTCCCATCTACCCTCTCTCCGCTTCATGAGCAAATGCTTTTCTGAAACCTTTTGTTCACCTTCTCTACATCAAGCCGGAGGCGCCATCCACGGAACCTATTTCCCGCACATTGACGGCTTGCGCACCTTTGCCGTGCTGGCCGTCGTCCTGTACCATTTGCAGGAAGGAATCTGCCCGGGGGGCTATACAGGCGTGGACATCTTCTTTGTCATCTCCGGATATCTGATTGGCGGAGGCCTTATGCGCGGCCTGAAGGAGGGGACCTTCTTCCTGACCTCCTTTTACCTCCGGAGAATCAGGCGCATCATGCCCGCCTATTTCTGTCTGATTGCGGTTGTGCTGGCCTTCGGCTGCGTCGTGCTGGACTGCGATGACCTGCGGACTCTGGGCCGGACGGTAAGATCCAGCGCCCTTTTCATCACCAACATTTATTTCAGCAGAACCACAGGGGATTACTTCAGCCCGGCGGCGGAAGAAAACCCTTTGCTGAACCTGTGGTCCCTGAGCGTGGAAGAGCAATTTTACCTCATGATTCCACTCACCCTGTGGCTGCTCTGGAAATTCAGGGAAAAAGCCGTCAAGCCCGTTCTATGGGGGGTGCTGGGCCTCTCCTTCTTCGCCGCCGTCTGCCACATGGAGCATCTGGAACATAACAAGGCCTTCTACCTGCTTTACTGCCGCGCCTGGGAACTTCTGGCCGGCTGCCTTCTGGCCCTCGCCCCCGCCGCGGAACAAAACCGGGGCGCCGGATGGCTGCGGACGGCGGGATGGGCCGGCATCCTGCTCCCATTTGTCTGCTATACTCCTTCCACTCCTTTTCCCGGATACACAGCCATCCCTTCCATCGCGGGGGCGGCTTTGCTTATCCGTTACGGGAACCATGGCTGGTCCGGGCGTATCCTCAGACACCCGCTCAGCACAAGCATCGGCAAAATCTCCTACTCCCTGTACCTGTGGCATTGGCCGGTTATCGTGTACTGGACGTACATCTGCTTCGACGAATGCGCTCCCTGGGATTATGCGGGAATGTTCCTTCTCTCTCTTCTTCTGGGTTTCCTCTCCTGGAAATTCGTGGAAACTCCCTTCAGAACGACCGTCTCATGGCAAAATCCCCAAAAAGCGTTTCTGGCCACGGCAACGGGGTGCCTCATGCTGGGACTTGCCGGTGAATGGCTCAAATGGACGGACGGCGCGCGGGATTACTGGCATGTAGCGGCCAACAACATGGAATTCCCTGAATACTGGAAAGGGCCGGCCTTCCCTCCCTCCTTCGGCATCACGCCTCCTGACCGGGCGGTGGTGGAAAAGGGGAACGCCATCCAGCGCCATCATCCGGAGCTGGGGGATGTGACGGATTACCCCTTTGTCCTGCTGGGAAAAACCGGGCAGGCCCCTTCCTTCCTGCTTATGGGGGACAGTCACGCCATGGCCAGTTCCCCCGGGTTTGACGAGGCCGCCCGGCTTCTTCAGCGTTCGGGCCTGTTCTACCGCGCGCGCCTGTGTCCGCTGAGCGGCATTTCCGGCTCCGGAGACGCCTCTTCCCTAACGCTCCTGCGCCTGATGTACCCCCATTGGGAACACAATATGGAACTCATCCTGGACTGGCTGGAAAATACCCCTCAGATCAAGACCGTATTCATCCACAACCGCTGGATTGAACTGGTCAACAACCGCCGGGACGCGCGCCTGAAACAACTGGTTGCAGACGGCCTGCGCCACACCTGCGCGCGCCTCCGGAAAGCCGGCAAGGAAACTGTGCTGCTGGGCCCCGTTCCCGAATGGACTTTCGGTCCGCGCAAGCTTATGCGCCGCAATGCCCTGCTGAACGCCAAACGGACAGACCGCCTGCTGGACGGCGACTTCATCGCGCGGCAGCGTCCGGTATTCTCCCTGCTGGAGCACATGGAATCCACAGGCCTGTGCCGCTTCATTCCCCTCCACGGCGCCTTCCATAAAAACGGGCGGTGGCTGGCGGAAGACGGCGGCCAATTAATGTACTGCGACGACAACCACCTTTCCCCCTATGGGGCCAAAAAAATGGTCGGCGACTTCATCGGCCAGTTTTTCCCGGGAATGGAAAGAACAGCTGCCAATTGACGGAATTTCCGCACGGGAAAACATCCAATCCTTTGACATTGACAAGGCATGCAGGCCCCCTACACTGGCGCCGGGCAGCAACGCCTTCGCGATGGTCCCGGATAAATGCCCCGGAATATGGAGGCCATGCCGCGCCCCCCTTCTTCAACGCCTGTACTCCCATGACGGATTCCCCCCGCCCCACACGCATCAAGGTCATCAGAAAATCCATGAAGGCCTCTCCGGATCAAACGGAATCCCTGTTGTGGGGCGACTGTCTGTTCTGCACGGACGCCGCCATGACGGATTACGACTGGATTCTGGTATACGACGAATTCCCCAGAACTCCCGTGGGCACCGTCAGGAATGAAACGGAACCCCTTCTCTGCCCGCCGGATCAGACTATCCTGATCACGGTGGAGCCCCCTTCCATCAAAATATACAGCAGGGCATACACCAGCCAGTTCGGCACCGTTCTCACCACCCACTCTGCCCGGGACCTTCCGCATCCCGGGCACACCCTGGGCCGCGGATGTCTTGAATGGCTGTATATCAAACCCATGCAGGAAATTCTGGATCAGAAGGAATTCCCGAAGACAAAAATGCTCTCCACCATCTGCTCCGCCAAGCAGCATACGCATACCATGCATAAAAAGCGCTATGATCTTACGCGCTACCTGGCGGACCGTCTGCCGGAACTGGACTGGTTCGGACACGGTATCCGGGAAATAGAAAATAAAACCGTTGCCATGGATGACTACAAATATCATTTATGCGTGGAAAACCATCTGGAACCCCACCATTGGACGGAAAAACTGTCTGATGCCTTTGTCGCCATGACCCTTCCTTTTTACGCCGGGGATCCGTTGGCAACGGAATGCTTCCCGCAGGAAAGCTTCATCCCCATTCCGCTGGACAACCCGCAAAAAGCCCTGGAAATCATCCGCAAGACCATGGAAGACGGAGAATATGAAAAACGGCTTCCCGCCATCCGTGAAGCAAGGCGCCTGGTGCTGGAAAAATACAATATGTTCGCCCAAACAGCGGCAGTCATTCACAGCCACAGGGAAACGGGAACCATCCGGCCTGGAGCCGTGTTGAAAGGCCGCCACGTTCTGCGGAAAAATCCGCTCAATGCCCTTCGGGAATTGGCGGACACACTGGCCTATAAAATCAGGTCGCGCGGCAGACGCGGAACCGGCCCCGGCGTGTAACCTGGATTCCGGGCGCGCGGCAACAGGAGGGAACAAATTCCCCCCCTGCCGGTAAAAAGAATGGGCGGCCAATATTCCGCCAACTGCCTTGCGGCAGACGGAACGGCCCAGCCCGGTCTGAAACCGATTCAAACCGGACGGGAAACAGGCCATTAAAACGGAAAAAACTTAATCCGCTCTGCGGGAAGTGTGCCTCTTGGCCCGTTCCTCCTCCCGCTGCTTCTTCAGGTCTTCCTTCATCTTGGCCTTCTCTTCGGAATCCAGCTTGCCATCCTTGTTAATATCATATTTTTCAAGGAGAACGGCTTTCTTCTCCGCAGAAGTCATTCTCTTGGGAGCGTCTTCCTCCGCCATGGAAGGCATGGCGAACGCAACGGCCAGAACAATAAGCAAATACTTCATGATTAAATGGGGTTTTTGAATAATCCTTTTCTACTCCCGCACGTGCCGGTTGTCTCTCTTTTTTTAGCAATACATGCAAATTACCCGGCCATGCCCCTTTTCCGCCGCATGAACTCCCCCCGGTCAAGCCTTCCCGAACGGGAAAAACAGCGGAATCATCACGACCATGACCAGCCCCATAATCACCTGCAGGGGAACGCCCACTTTCACGTAATCCATGAACGTATATTTCCCCGCCGGCATGACCAGGGCATTGGGAGGCGTGGAAAAGGGAGAGGCAAAACACATGCTGGTGCCTACGGAAACCGCCAGCAGCAGCGGATAGGGGCTGATGCCCATACTCGCCGCGGATTGCAGGGCGATAGGCGCCAGAAGCACCGCCGTAGCCGTATTGCTGATAAACATGGTCAGCAGGGAAGCCGTGAAATAAACGCCCGCCATCAGGGCAAACGGCCCGAATCCCCCCAGCCCGGCCACCAGCCCATGGGAAATAGCCTCTGAGGCGCCCGTCTTCTCCAGCGCTACGGACATCGGCAGCATGGCGGCAATCAGGACAATGCTCTCCCAGTTGATCGTCCGGTACGCCTCCTCCACATTGCGCAGGCAACCGCACAACACCATCAGGACAGCGGCAACCAGCACCGCCGCCACAGCAGGCACCCAGTTAAACACCATGGCCGCAATCATCAGCAGCATAATGCCTGCGGCCAGGGGGGCCTTATGCGTCAGGGTCACCTTAGAGGCCTCCGCCAGAGGCTGGCCCACCACGACCCATTCAAAAGTTTTCTCACTCAGGCGAGCAATATCCGTCCAGGTTCCCTGAACCAGCAGCGTATCTCCGTACTGGAGCTTCACATCCTTCAAATTATGGAAAATGTAATGATTGTCCCGCTGGATGGCCAGAATATTGACCCCGTACTTGGCGCGCAGCCCCGAAGACTTCACGGGCATGTTGATCAGATCCGAGTTCCGCATGAGCAGCATTTCCGCAATGCCTATCTCGTCAAACTTCAACTTGCTTTTCAACAGGGAATCCGTATCTTCCGACGTCTTCCGGTTAATCATCTCCACCCCATATTCCCGGGCAAAACGGGCTACGTCCTCAAACTCCCCCATTACATAAATGACGTCGCCCCGGGCCACCCTCGTATCTGAACCCGCCATGGTCTGGCTGACCGTCTGCAGGAAGGAATGCCGGCCGGAATGCCTGCGGCGCACCTCCACAATATTCACGCGGTAAAGGTCCGGTATCTGAAGATCGTGCAGAGGATGTTCCGTCAGAGGGGAATCCTCCAGCACCCGGAGGCGGTAAAGATTATTAATAATCTGGTACTCATCTATCAGCTGGCTGAGGGATTTCCCCTTGGCCTCGTCTTCCGCCCTGTCGTCATGGCGACCCAGAAACTTCCTGCTGAGGGGAATCAGAGCCAGAATGCCCGTCACGATGCAGACAAAGCCGATGGGGGTGAACGAAAAAAAGCCCAGCCCCTCCATCCCGGCCTCCTGAAGCTGGTTGTTGACGACAAGGTTGGGAGGCGTGCCGATCAGCGTCAGCATGCCGCCCATACTGCTGGCGAACGCCATGGGCATGAGCAGGCGGCTCGTCTGGATGCCTCCGTCTGCGGCCAGGCTCACCAGAATAGGCAGCATCAGCGCCACTGTCCCCGTATTGCTGACAAAAGCGCCTATGCCGGCCGTAACAAGCATGGTCAGCACCAGCAGGCGCAACTCGCTCCTGCCGGCCAGCTTCATGATTCTGCCGCCCATCATCTTGGCCAGGCCCGTCCGGAAAATGGCGCCTCCCACCACGAAAAGCCCCACCATCATCACCACAATGGAATTGGAAAAGCCGGAAAGCGCCTGCTCCGGGCTCAAAATCCCGAACATCATCAGGCAGAGAAGGGAACACAGCGCGACAAGATCGGAACGGACCCTCCCCTGGACAAATAAAACGGCGGATACTCCCAGAATGAGAAGCGTGGTCAACATAACAGTAAACGGCAGGAATGAAAAAACGGCAAGGGGGGGGATATCTAACACGTCCCGCATGTCTTGTCGATAGGCTGAACAAGTCATTCATCAGACCATCTCTCCGCCGGCGTTCGTCAGAAAAAACGCTTTAGGCATCCTGCTCGGAGACCCCCGCTCCTTCTTTCCTTTCCCAGCATCAGGAGGCTGAAGAAACAATAAAAAACGCGATCTCCGAAAGAACGCGCCATAAAATGAAAAGTGGTGGGTAGAGAAGGATTCGAACCTTCGAAAGCAAATGCTAACAGATTTACAGTCTGCCCCCTTTGACCGCTCGGGAATCTACCCACTTGAAGTGATGTGCGGCGAATGTATAGGGATTCCCGTGCCTTAGCAAGTTTTTTTTATAAAAAGTAGGTCCTCCCGGAAGCAGGAACCCCATAGGCGACAGCCGTGCCGTCGGAAGAAAAGCGGATGCAGGAACAAAAGGGAAGAAAGGGCAAGTTTTACGAATCTCCCAAATATACCGGAGCGCGGCTGTCCGGGGAATCCGCATCCAGTTGTTCCAGCTGGGGCAGAATATTCTCCATGCTCTCCCATACGGAGGGAACAATCTTGATTCCGGTTCCAAACCGGGCGGCGATCATCAGGGCGTCCGAAGGGCGGGCGTCCAGCTCCACCAGCTTGTCCATCACCTCATTGGCGGCCTCTATGGTCACGCGGGCGTAAAAGACTTCATCCTTGCGGCCGTTGATAAGCACCAGCCTCACCCGGCATTCCATAGAGGATAAAAAGTGAGCCAGCAGGGAAGACGTGTCCGGCCGTACCGGGCGTTCCCCGTTCAGACAGCGTTCCAGGGCCATGCCGTCTGGCAGCTCCATGAAAATGACGCCCACCTTGCCGGTCAGCGGATCACGCAGACACATACCCGCCCCGGCCCGGGTGTAAAGCAGGGCGTAAGGTTCCAGGGTAATCAGATGGTCATCCGGCATGGCGGGCGGAAATCACATGTTAAAAACCGGGATTAATAACCCGTTCCGTATAGCGGGCAGCCACCTTGACGTATTTTTCCGCCCATTTGTGGTTATTATCCGCGGATTCCGGCCCCAGATCCTTCACCACCTTGGCAGGAGAACCCAGCACCAGGGAATTGGGGGGGATGACGGTACCTTTGGTAATGAGAGCGCCCGCTCCCACCACAGACCCCCGGCCGATGACCGCTCCATCCAGAATGATGGACCCCATGCCGATCAGGCAATTATCTTCCACCGTGCAGGCGTGCAGAATCACGCCGTGGCCTACGGTGACGTACTTGCCTACATAGCAGCCAAAATCGTCTGCCAGGTGGATGCAGCTATTGTCCTGGATATTGGAGTAATCACCAATGACGATCTTATTGATATCCGCGCGCAGCGTGGTATGGTACCAGATGCTGGCATGTTCTCCAATGGTAACATCTCCAATCAAATCAGCGCTTTCCGCGACAAAAGCGGTATCCGCCACTTTGGGCCAGAAGTTCGCGTAAGGTTCTCTTGCCATATAAGTCATGTATTAATTGAAGATAAGACAGCATTCCAGCCTAAAAACGTTCATTCCTCTGGAATGCCGCAGCGGAAACGAACACGGCCGCGCCCACGCGAAAATGAAAGGCAGCAGACTCCGCCGCACTAATTCTCTTCCCGGATGCCTTTCTTGCTGTTCTTCTCCCGCTTGTCCGCATCCTTGCGCAGGGAGGCGGCTTTTTTCTCATTACCCCCTTTTTCATAATACCCGGCTATCCTCCGCTGGATGGCGACTTCCTTCTTTATCTTGAAATAATCGCCTGATTTCGTCCGGATAGAGCGGTTGTAGAAAGACTCCGCCTCCCTGGCCATCTGAAGCACGGCATCCTGGTCCTGGGAAACGTACTCGTAATATTGCCCCATCAGCGCTTCAAACACTTCCGCGCGGCGCGCATAATCCTTCATGGACTTCCGGTACAGGGCAGCAACCCCGGCCTTGTCCCCGTTTTCCATCAGGAGATCCGCCTGCCGCTTGATGGCGGCGGAAGTCAGGTCGCTGCGCCCCTCTTCCGTCTCCTTTTCCAGCTTCTTCAGGTCGCGGGCAACATGGCGCTTGTTGGTGGAAGCGTCCCTCATGGGGAAAATATACTCATCTTCCACTCGGGAGGCCATTTCCAGATAATCTGGACGGGAACGGAACTTGCGCTTGATCATGGTCACCAGCTCCTCCCATTCCTCCAGCTTCGTGCCGCTCTCCGGGCGGCTCATCAGGGCAATCAGGCGTTCCGCCGGGAGCGGCCTGCGTAGCGGCTTCCAGCATCACCCGGGCGCAATCCGGCTTCCGCGTTTCCTCAAACAGGTCCGCCAGGGAAAGATAATCCAGGGCAGTATCCAGCCGGACGCCATTCACCTTCTTGTCCATACCCTGGAGAAGAGTGGATTCATGCTTTGACTTACAGTTGTGCGGATGGGAAAAATGCCCCGTATTATATCCATACCCGCCGTAAGACTGCCAGGTTTCATCCGTCGTCAGCAGATTGACCCAGGCATGCGGCCCGCGGTTGCCGTCCCCGGTAACATAAGCGGAGGGGATGCCGTTGCATTTGGCGGTATTCACTGCAAAATAAGCTTGATCCATGCAAATGCCGCCTTCATCCAGAATCTCCTGGAAGGTATAATGCGTATATGGATCCTTGCCCAGCGCGGCGCGGTCCATCCGGTAACGGATCATGGAATAGGCCCCTCCCCAGCCTTTCCGGGTAAGGCGCACTTTTTTGCGCGCCCAATCCATCTCTGACCTCGGCAGTCGCACATCCACTACAAACAACAGCTCGGAAGGGCTCAATTTGGTAATGTCCGTGAGAAGTTCACGGGCTTCATCCATCTCCATGAAGTATTCGAATACCTGTTCCAGCGTTAAAGGCGTGGTGGAAATACTGGTGGAAGAAGACGCCCTCAACCTGGATGGGCTGGAAGCGATGCGGGGATCCAGCATGGCGCAGGCCAGCGCCAGGGCGGAATACCTGCTCCGGGGCATGGCGGAGGTTTTCATCCAGAACTCCGCCCACTTCCTCAGAATTCCTCCCCACTCCCCCCCGGGTGTCTGCTCCCGCGCCATCGTGCGCAGGAAAAGTCTCAGGGGATCGGAAGGATCCGAAAAAAGCCATGGATAGAAATATCTGGGGGAACCCTCCTTGATTTGTTCCCGGATGGTGTCCGCTCCCACTTTGCTGATGAGCTGGTACAGCTCATTGGCGCGCATGAGGTACGGGCTTTGATCGTACATGGACGCGTCAAATTTGCCGAATTTGATGACTTTCACGGCATCCCGTTCCAGATTGGAGCGCAGGAAATCGGCGTACAAATCATAACGGCCCGTTTCGAGAGCCAGATGGAAGGCATCCGTAAACAACTTCCTGTTGGCGGCGTTATTGGCCTTAAGACTGACCAGAAGAACAGGCTTCTTAAAAATCTCCAGCCGCGGATCCTCCTCCTGGACCACGGGCTCTTCCTTCGGCGCCTCAGGGGCAGGCTCCACCATCTCCGGCTCCTTTTTCTGCCGTTTTCCGGCGGCTTCCTCAGCTGCCAGGCGTTCCGCCTCAAGACGGGCTTTTTCCTCCGCCTCGGCGCGCGCCTGTTCCTCCGCTTTCTTGCGCGCCGCTTCCAATTCCGCGGCTTTCCGTACACGCGCCGCTTTCGCTTCCGCCTCTTTTCTGGCCGCCAGCTCAGCGGCGGCGGCCTTACGTTGAACGGAAACCCGGTGGTAAGCCACTCCGCCGGCGGCAAGGGCCAACACCAGGATGATCGTCATCATAATTCCCCTGGAGGAGGATTTTTTATGCCTGGGAAAACCGGGTCGCGGAGAATTGACAGAATTCATGAAATGCAGCTTGAACGCGTTGGAACAAATTGAGCAGGGGGAATGAGACGCCTTATCCCCTGTTCCGCGTAACATAAAAGCGCAATACCTTTCCGAGGTCAACTTGAAACAATGGTCTTTTGCAGAAGGTTCGTTCTCCAAAACACTTTAAGAATCAAAACAAAGTGTTTTTTCTTGTATTTTTATAGCCATTTTATAGTATCAGTCTCCTTCATGTTTCCAAAAACATGAGAAAAATACAAGCATCCTGCTGATTATTCCTAACCGCCATCTGTTTTTTCCCATTGCCTATGAAAACTTTCTTTCACCTCAGCCCGTTTCTGGCCGTCATTTCGGGAAGCCTTTTCTCCGGAACGGCCCTCTGCAGCGACATCGTGTTGCCTCCGCCAGATAAAAAGGGAGGAAAACCCCTCATGCAGGTTCTTCAAGAACGGCATTCCACCAGATCCTTTGCAGACAAACCCATCCCGGTGGAAGTCCTCTCTTCCCTGCTCTGGGCTGCGCAAGGCGTCAACCGGGATGATCCCGACTACCGTACGGCGCCGTCCTCCCGGAATTCCAACGAAATAGAAATCTATGTCGTCCTGCCGCAGGGCGCCTATCTTTACAAGCCGAAAACCCACCAGCTGAAGCAAGTGGTTCAGAGCGACATGCGGGCCGCTACGGGCACACAGGAATTCGCGGCTACCGCGCCGTTAAACCTGGTCTATGTAGTAGATCAGTCCAAACAGCCGGGAGATTTTGATGCCAGGAGAAAACTGATTACGGCCTGCACGGATGCGGGATTCATTGGAGAAAATGTTTACCTTTTCTGCGCTTCCGAAGGGCTTGGCACCGTTTTCCGCGCCATGATTGACGCCAACTATATCCAAAAGTGCCTGAAACTCCCCGTTCTCAAAAAAGTCCTGTACGCCCAGAGCGTCGGCTATCCGGCCGATTCCTGAAAAAATCCATGAACCGGAATACTGCGATACTGGCTATTCTGGCGGCGGCCCTTCCCCTTGCCTGTGCGGAAACTATGATGGAATCCGCCGCTCCCATACAGGTAAAAAACGTCCCAAACTGTTACCGCCTCAGCCCGAAGCTGTATCGTTCCGGACAGCCCGGCAACGACGGGTTCAAGGCCCTGGAAAAACTGGGGCTCAAATCTGTCCTGAACCTGCGGGAATACCACAACGACGCCGGCAAGGCGGAACATACCGGATTGCGCCTGTACCGCATGAGACTGGCGGCAGGAAAAGTAACCCGGAAAGAACTCATGGACTGCCTGCTGATCATCAGCAGCGCTCCCAAACCCATTTTGGTGCATTGCTGGCACGGCTCCGACCGCACCGGCATTGTCTGTGCAGCCTACCGCATCGTCATGCAGAACTGGACATCGGAAAAGGCGCTTGAAGAACTGATGGATGAACGCTTCGGACACCACCAGTCCTACTACTCCAACCTCGCGGAACTGATCAAAAATACGGACTGGCAGGCATTCAAGGAAGAATTCCGGAAAAAACAGCAGGCTCAGGGCATCTGACACCCGGGCCACTCCCATGAAGCGATTTCATGGAAACAGCCTTTTCAGCATCGTAGGCAGAAAGCCCGGCGGCTTTACCACTGGTTATCCAGATTTTTGGTATTTATCTTTCCGGGTTCCTTGTTGCGTTCCTTCATGCCGCGGACAGGTTTGGGTTCCTTTTCATGCAGGTCCAGAATATCAATCACATTCTCCCCTTTTTTCAGGAATGGAGCCGGAACATACAGCCTTAATTGAGGGCCCACATTCCAATACCGTCCCACGTTGATTCCGTTCACCCATACATACCCCTTGACATAGCGGGACATGTCCAGAAACGTGTCCTGAGGCTCTTCAATATTCACGACGGCCCGGAAATGCGCTCCTTCCCGTTTCTGGGAAGGCCCCTTTCCTTTGGGAGCACGCACAATGGAGTCGGCTTTCAGGGGAAGCGCCCTCACCGTCCAGTTCTTTAACTCGCGCGTTCCCAGCTTCACAGGGCCGTACACCCCCTTGCAGTCACTCTCCATGCTGATATGGAAATTGATATGCCCCATGGCCTCCACCAGAATTTCCAGCATTCCCGGCTTCCTGCGCTCCGGCAGCTTCACACTCTTCTGCCCCAGCCGCCGGTCCAGCGTGCCGACCAGCTCCCCGTCCAGATATACCTGGGCATAGTCATTAACATTGGCGAATTCCAGCGTTTCAGGCGGTCCTGCCGGAACGGCAGTGCTGTAAACGGCAATGCCCTGATTCTGATTCCACTGTTCGAAATAGGGAGGCTGAGGGAACTTGCTCCGGAAAGGCTTGGGCAGGTTCTCCCAAAGGCCGGCATGCACTGCGGGCGTGAACTCCGGAATTTCCATGGCCGGAATGTCTGCGGGAGGTTCCGGCACCGCGGCTTCGGGGGGCAACTTTTCCAAGATGATTTCCCGCATCTGGGCATAATATTCATTCATCCGCCCCTGCTCATCCACGGGAGAGCCGTAATCATAACTCGTCAGGTCCGGCTGGTATTTTCCCGGCCCCCCGTTGTTGGCTCCGGCCGAAAATCCGAAATTGGTGCCTCCATGGAAAACGAACAAGCTGAAGGAGCGTCCCTTGTCCATAAACCAGCGGACATGATTGACAACGCCAGGGGTGGGGGCCCAATTCCCCTCCCCCCAGTGCCGCAGCCAGCCAGGATACGTTTCCGAGGAAAAAACGGGAACTCCCGGATTGCATTTATTAGCCACCTTCCAATGGCCGTCATTCAACCCCGGATCCAGCCCTACGGCCACGTCCGGAAGCACCACCCCTTTCAGAAAATGCTCTCCCGCGCCGTCGGATGTGTAAAAGGGGCCAAAACCCTTCCTGCTCCAGAACGCCTTCAGCCATTCCATATACTTGCGGTCTTTCCGCTGGTAGCTCCCGTACTCGTTTTCAAGCTGGGTCATCAGAATGGGCCCCCCGTTGTTGGCTAAAAAAGGTTCCGCCACACGGGCCACGGCCTCCAGATAACGCGTCTGCGCCTTCATGAATTTGGCGTCTTCCGTAGTTCTCAATTTAGCCTTGGGATCCTTCAGCAAATAATGAGGCAGCCCTCCCAGGTCCCATTCCCCGCACGCATAGGGGCCGGGACGGAACAAAACCCACATGCCTTCCTCCTGGCATAACTTGAGAAACCCTTCCAGATCCCGGTTCCCCGTCTTAAAGTCAAAGCTGCCGTCCGGCTGCTCATGGTCATTCCAGAACACGTAAAATGCAATCGTATTCAGCCCCATGGCCTTGGCGGTCCTGATGCGGTGCCTCCAGTATTCACGGGGAATGCGCTGGGGATGCATCTCCGCGCCGCGGATCTGGAATGGTTTTCCGTTCAGCATGAACTCCTGGTTCCCTTCCCCGCCGAACCCGAATACAACGGGGGTTCCTCCGGAAAGAGCGGGTTTCTGTACATTCTGGACAGCCTCAGGGCCGGCCCATGCCAATGCTCCCACTCCGACAGCCATCAGGGCGGCAGACCAACTGAAACCATATTGCTTCATCATATTGAACAGTTAATTCATTTGAAGACGGTTGCCAATAACAATTTTTCTCTCTTCTCCGAATCTGCGGAATGCCCTTCCCCTCCGCCAGAAATCTGACGGGGCCGGACGGCACGAATGCCTTCCGTTCCGTGGAATGTGATCATGTCATGTATCCTCATTCCTTTGTGCGAAAACCGGAGGGCGCCTGTCTAAATTTATCAATATGAAAACAATTGTCCTTCTGCGCCATGGAGAAAGCACGTGGAACCGTGAAAACAGATTCACCGGATGGACGGACGTGGACCTGACGGAATTGGGAATACAGGAAGCCAACCGCGCGGGCGACCTTCTGAAAGACAGGGGAATGGCCTTTGACCATGCCTACACCTCTTATCTTAAGAGGGCCGTGAAAACGCTCAACTGCGTGCTGGACCGTTTGGACCAGGACTGGCTGCCCGTCTCCAAAAGCTGGAGGTTGAATGAAAAGCACTACGGCATGCTCCAGGGACTGAACAAAAGCGAAACGGCCAAAAAATACGGAGACGAACAGGTACTGATCTGGAGGCGCAGCTATGACGTGGCGCCTCCTCCCCTGGCGGAGGACGATCCCGCCAACCCCAAATGGGATCCCCGCTATAAGGAAGTGCCGGACAGCGAGCTTCCGCGCACGGAATCACTGAAAGAAACTATCAACCGTATGATGCCCTATTGGAAAGGAACCATTCTTCCTTCTCTCCGGACGCTGGACAATATCCTGATCGTAGCCCACGGCAACACGTTGCGGGGCATGATCAAATATTTGAAAAACATTCCTGACGAACAGCTTCTTTCCCTGAATCTTCCTACCGCCACCCCTTATGTATTTGAATTTGACGACTCCCTGAACCTGGAAAAAGACTACTTTCTTGGGGATCCGGAAGAAATCCGCAAACGCATGGCGGCCGTCGCCGGCCAGGGAAGCGCAAAGAAAAAAACGCCTACAGACTAACCTCACGCCCCCTCCCTATGACCGACCATTCCTGCCGCATTGCGTTCTTTGACGCCAAGCCCTACGACCGGGATTCCTTCAATCCTGTCAATGAGCGCGAATTCCATGACGACATACGCTACTTCAAAGGGCATCTCACTCCGGACAGCGTGCCTCTGACCCGCGGTACGGACGTAGCGTGCATTTTCGTCAACGACACGGCAAACCGGGAAGTAATACGGCGCCTGAAGGAAAACGGCGTCAAATTGCTGGCTTTGCGCTGCGCCGGATTCAATAATGTGGATCTGAAAGCGGCGGAAGAAGCGGGACTGCCCGTCGTGCGGGTGCCCCAATATTCTCCCTATGCGGTGGCGGAACATGCCGTGGCCCTGATGCTCTCCCTGAACCGAAAAATACACCGCGCCTACTGGCGCACCAGGGACGGCAATTTTTCCCTTCACGGCCTGATGGGCTTTGACATGAATGGGAAAACGGCCGGCATCATCGGAACGGGGAAAATCGCCAGAATCCTCATCCGCATTCTCAAAGGCTTCGGGATGAATATCCTGGCCTATGACCCGTACCCTGACCGGCGCTTTGCGGAAGAAGCCGGCATCACGTACACCACTCTGGATGATCTGTATGCCCGGTCCGACATCATTTCCCTGCACTGCCCCCTTACTCCGGAAACGGAACACCTGATCAATACGGATTCCATCGGAAAAATGAAGGAGGGAGTAATGATTATCAATACGGGACGCGGCAAGCTGATTAACACGGAAATGCTGATTGACGGCCTGAAATCAAAAAAAGTGGGGTCTGCCGGACTGGACGTGTATGAAGAAGAAGGAGAATATTTCTACGAAGACAAATCTGACAAAATCATTGATGACGACACCCTGGCCCGCCTTCTTTCCTTCAACAACGTTATCCTGACTTCCCACCAGGGCTTTTTCACGAAAGAAGCCCTGCACAATATTGCGGAAGTCACCCTGCGCAACATCCGGGATTTTCTGGAAGGCAAACCTCTGATCAACCGCGTCACGCTCCAGTCACGCTGAACGTGTCCGGCGGGTATTTCACGGAAATACGGAACTTTCTCATCCTCCTTCTGCCGGACAGAAGGAGAAATCCGGGGAAAGACGGCAGCTTTTTATGTAAAAACCACCATTTCCCTCCGTATTTCATACTATGAACGCTCCACACCCTGCTTCCGTCCTGGCTCCCAAACCGCACTACGCCGCTTTGGACGGCCTCCGCGGGGTGGCCGCTGTCATGGTAGTTCTGTTCCACATGTTTGAAGGCAGCGCCAGGGACCTCCAGTTCCATACGGACCAGATCATCAACCACGGTTATCTGTCCGTGGACTTCTTCTTCATGCTGTCCGGCTTCGTCATCGGATACGCCTATGACGATCGCTGGGGAAACATGACCCTGTGGAACTTCTGCAAGCGGCGGCTGGTGCGCCTTCAACCCATGGTGGTCATGGGAATGCTGTTGGGGGGAATCCTCTTTTACTTCCAGGGCTCTGAAATCTTCCCGAACATCGAGCAAACCCCCGTATGGAAAATGCTGCTGGTCATGACCGTGGGATTCACGCTGCTGCCCGTTCCCGTTTCCCTGGATGTGCGCGGATGGTCGGAAATGCACCCGCTGAACGGTCCGGCCTGGTCCCTCTTCTTCGAATACGTCGCCAACATCCTTTACGCCGTGCTCATCAGAAAGTTTACCAGCAGATGGCTGGCGGTCCTGGTCTTTCTGGCGGGCTGCGCCCTCATTCACCAGTGCTACACGCAGGGCAACAACATCGGCGGCTGGACTCTGGATGCGGAACAGTGCCGTGTGGGGCTCACACGGCTCATGTTCCCCTTCTTCGGCGGCCTGTTCCTGTTCCGCCTGTGCAAACCGGGACGGATCAGGCATGGTTTCTGGTGGTGCAGCCTGCTTCTGGTGGGGGCGCTGGCGGCTCCCCATGTAGGAGGCGCGGAAAATTTCCGCCTGAACGGCCTGTATGACGCCTTCTGCATCATCGTCATCTTTCCCGCGGTAGTCTTCCTCGGGGCCAGCGACATCCCCGGAGACATTTCCGCCCGAGCCAGCCGGTTTTTGGGAAACATCTCCTATCCCCTTTATATCACCCACTATCCTATCGTATATCTCTACCTGGCCTGGGTTCACGACGCGGAAGTCCCTCTTTCCCGTGCGCTCCCCGTGGCGGCTGGCGTCTTACTCCTCTGCATTGCCGTAGCCTGCGGGTGCCTGAAGCTTTATGACGAGCCCGTGCGCGCATGGCTCTCCAAACGCGTGCTGAAGCGACGCCCTCCGGAACCCGGGGCGTAAAGCGGAACAAACATCTGCCTTGCCCCGGATGGAGCCAGGCCGGATACTGCCGGCGGTCTTTCATGGAAAAACTGCCGACATCCTTCAAAGCTCTGCGCTACCTGCCCTTTCTTGTGGCATCGGCATTCTTTATGCAAATGCTGGATGCCACCATCCTGAACACGGCCATTCCCACCATTGCCCGCAGCTTCAACAGCCATCCGCTGCAACTCCACTCCCTGGTAACGGCCTATACGCTCACCGTCTGCGTCCTGATACCGGCCTCCGGATGGATCTCCGACAAGCTGGGCTCCCGCCGTACTTTCCTGCTAGCCATCTCTGTTTTTTCTGCGGGGTCCCTCCTGTGCGCCCTTTCCACCTCCATTACCATGATGACGGCATGCCGCGTCATCCAGGGAATAGGCGGCGCCTTCCTGATGCCCGTCGGGCGCCTTGTCGTCCTGCGCTCCTATCCCCGTTCCATGTTCGTCAATGTCCTGAACATTGTGACGATTCCTGCGCTGCTGGGTCCCCTTCTGGGGCCGGTGCTGGGCGGCATCATCGCGCAGTACGCTTCCTGGCACTGGATATTCCTGATCAACATCCCGGTTGGCATGGCGGGCCTGTGGGCCACCCGGAAGCTGATGCCGGACCTGAAAGCGGTTCGGGAACAAAAATTCGACTGGCGGGGGTTCTTCCTCTTCTCCTCCTCCGCCGTGCTGGCTACAATGGGCCTCTCCTCCGCGGGAGGCGTAACCGATAAGACGCGCATGGCCATCCTCACGTCAGCCGGAGGCATTCTCCAGCTTCTGTACTGGACGCTGGCGTTCCGTTCAAAAGCCCCCATCTTCAGCCCGGCTCTGTTCCGCATCAGAAACTTTGCCATCGGAATCGCCGGCAACATCGTCTGCCGCCTAGGCGGAAGCTGTCTGCTGTACCTGATCCCGCTTTTCTTTCAGGTGGTGCTCGGTTATTCCGCCCTTCAATCCGGCCTGTCCCTGATTCCGCTGGCCCTGAGCAATTTACTGGCAAAAACGGTTGCACCGCGTCTGCTCGGGAAATTTGGTTACCGGAACATCATGGTCGTCAATACCTTTACCATAGGCGTTCTGCTGGCCTCCTTCCATTTTGCAGGCCCCGGAACCCATGAGCTCATTCTTCTGGGCATGCTCGCAATGCTGGGCGGGGCCAACTCCATTCAGTTCACCTGCATGAACACTCTGACGCTGATTGACCTCCCCAATGCAGACGCCAGCAGCGGAAACTCCCTGCTTTCCACAATCATGCAGCTCTCCATTGTTGTCAGTATTGCCGTGGCTTCCCTGCTGCTGGACAGTTTCGGCGGCCATGCGGCTACCTCCGGGAAAGCTGTGGAAGCCGCCTTTCATGCCACTTTCGCCACCATCGGCGCCATTGCCGCGGCCAGCTCCTTCATCTTCGCCCTGGTGGACAAAGACAAGGGAATCACCCGCAAACGCAGAAAAGCAGCCTGAAGGGGAAAACCTCCGCCCCTGTTCAGGAACAGGAAGAGGGGCCTTCCGCCTCAAGGGAACAGCACTGCGCAAACCGGGCGCGGGACTCTTCCAGAGTAATCGGTTTCTTATCCTCCCCCAGGGCTACATAAACCAGCTCCGCCTCGGTAATCTTGGCAATGTTATTGCAGAGCTTCTTCAGGCGTTCCGCGTACACCTCCACCTTCACGGTAATGGAAGTGCGGCCCACCCTGACAATCTCCGCATAAAAGGAAACGACGTCGCCCACCAGCACGGGAGCTTCAAACGTCAGGCTGCTTACCGCACGCGTCACAATATAGCGGCTTAACGCATAGCGCATGGCGGTATTGGCTCCCGCCAGGTCCACCTGGCTCATCACCCAGCCGCCGAATACTTCCCCGCTTTGATTGGTGTCCGCAGGCATGGGTTCCACGCGCAGAGCGGGAATGCGCCCTTCCGGGAGCCGGGTATGATGATATGTATTTTCCATAAATAAGAATAATTATAAATTAATGAAAACATGCTTATCTATCACAGCCCTCTTGTAAAGGGTAAAACGCGGAAGCGGAAAATGGGGGGCGCCGGCACGCTCTGCGGGAAAAAGAAATCAACCAGAAATAAAATGCCTTCCCAGATTGATTATTGCTGGACGGGCGGATTTCCGTGTCTTATCCCGGGGCTTTTCCACCATGGCCGGCAAAGGCGGTTGTCCATTACTCATGGACCGCAACCATGAATCCAAAATGAAAAAAGTGGACGGAGAGGAACATCCCGCTTCCGACTTTGCCTACGTTCCCGATCCGGAAAAGCCTTCCACCTGGAAACTGCCGATTTTCAATATGCGCCATGTAGGAGGGGCCCTGGCCGCCATGACCGGCGACTATCGCGGCAATCCCGTTGAAATACCGGAAAGAGATCGCCGTGCCGTCATGAAAAAAATCCTGGCCAGGAAAGTGAAACTGGAACAGGAGGAAAACTGATTCCGTTTTCTTTCATTCCGTTTTTCCGCTTTTAAAAAGAAATTTAATTATTCGAAAATTATCAAGCATCCCAAGGATGTTTTTCTTTAAGGCGGATTGGGAAATTCAACCAGATTCAAAAAATCTGAAAATCAAACATCTTTCTCCGGTCTATAAAAACAACATGCATAAAATTCCTATATAAATAAATATCAATGACATATTGAAATAAAAACATGTCTTCCCCTGAACAGGCCGTTCGAATCCAGGTCATCACGGATAGGAAATGAAGAATGCCGGGAAAAAATGCTGCCGGTCATTTCCCGCATGGCAGCGCTTTTCCCCTTCCGTCAACTCCGTCCCAAAATATAACTGATGATAAAATGAACACAGAAGACATTAATAAAATACAGGACCCGCGCGGCGAATTCCGCCAGGAAGGATATGAACAACAACAGCAGAAAGCCCCCGGCCTGCAATCCGAAATGAAACCCGTGCCGGATTCCGGGGAACAGAGCTACCATGGCTGCAACAGGCTCCGTGGCCGAAAAGCCCTGGTCACAGGGGGAGATTCGGGCATAGGCCGGGCGGCGGCTATTGCCTACGCACGCGAAGGAGCCGACGTAGCCTTGAACTATCTTCCTGAAGAACAAAGCGATGCCGAAGAAGTGGCGGAACTCATCAGAAAGGAGGGCCGGAAGGCCGTCCTGCTGCCGGGAGACCTCAGCGATGAAGCCTTTTGTAAAAAACTCGTCAGGGATGCCCTGGAAAAACTTGGCGGGCTGGACATCATGGCCCTGGCAGCCGGCAAGCAAGTGGCGGTGGAAGATATTCGTGACATTACCACGGAACAATTAACCAAGACATTTGAAGTAAATGTGTTCTCTCTGTTCTGGGTTGCCAGGGAAGCCCTTCCGCATCTCAAGCCGGGGACGAGCATCATTACCTGCTCATCCATCCAGGCCTACCAGCCCGGCAAGAACCTGGTGGACTATGCCTCCACGAAAGCGGCTATCATCGCGTTCAGCCGCGCCCTGGCCAAGCAGGTCGCTCCCAAAGGCATCCGGGTCAATGTGGTGGCTCCCGGCCCCATCTGGACAGCTTTGCAAGTAACCGGAGGCCAGCTGCAGAAAGACCTGCCGGAATTCGGACGGAAAACGCCCCTCAGAAGGGCAGGCCAGCCTGTAGAGCTCTCCGGACTGTACGTCTTTCTCGCCTCCCAGGAATCCAGCTTCATTACTGCGGAGGTCTTTGGCGTTACCGGCGGCATGCATCTGGCCTGATGCGGAATCCCTATCCGCAGGCCACACCTCCGGATAACCGGGAAAGCGGCCGGAAACGGCTCTGCAAAGAAATCAGGGCATGGCTCCATTTCCCGGTTATCCCGGAAAAAGATTCCTGCTTGAATAGCAGGTAATGGCATTCCGGAGGTTTTAGCACGGGGATACCTGGCGCATCTTGCAGAACGCATGGGCGACAAAAACTACCGTTACCGGAAAACGCCCGCCGGTGCTTCCATCCAGAAAGCTGTGTACTATCTCCTGCCTTACCGCGCCAACCCTGAAACATGGCCCCGGCAAGGCTCCGGGGCAAACACTCCCCTTCCCGCCATCTTTGAACCGGCGCAGACGGGCGGGACACAACGGAAACGCTCCTGAACCACGCCCGCCGTTAAAAACGCCCGTTGTTCCTGCTTATTGAACATTCCCTGTTCAGCAGCATTATTAACGGGACCGTTTTCACGGAAAACGGCTTAATAAGAAATTTCCCCGGTGTTTTTTCTGTCAGATTTTTCCTTTCTTTTTGCTGCTTTCCATTCCCACGGAGATATGGGATTCGGGTCAGACCAGATGCCTTTTTGGGCCTTTCTGGCATCCCTTTCAAGAGAAACGAGCTTCCGGCTGGCGGAAAAATTTTTATAAATCCACGCCCATCCTTCCTTTACCATCTCTTCGTTGACGAACATTTTTCCATGCCATATTTCCCCTAAAATACGGCCGTACCTGTCATTCCCGGTATACCGGACTGTAACCGTCTCTCCCCAAATCAGCTTTTCCAGGTATTCCTTGGCGCCTTCATACCCGTCCTGCCCCCTTTCCGGCGTATCAATGCCCTCAAGCCGTATCCGGTGCGTACGCATTTGTTCAGGCGTCTTTTCCAGAAGAATAACCGTGTCGCCGTCAATCACGTTAATCACTACTCCCCTCATACTTTCGGCAAAAACCATGCAGGGACTTATCAGGAAAACCAAAAGCCATTTCATGAAAAATGATATAATCTAAAAAATATCAGGCCGCAACTATTCTTTAGAGGAACTGTTCCCGCACTGTTCATGCGACCGGGAACGAAGGGAAACCTCTCCGGCATCCACAGGCAATCAACCATGCGGCCATGGGGAATGGACTGCAAGTTCAGCAAGGAGAACCGGACGCCCTGCAGCATTCAACGGCATGGGATGAATCATCTTACTCATTTCTTCAATTCTTCTGCTATTCTGCCGAGATTCTTTTCCGTTGCCTTTCTCAATTTCTCCTGCTGTTTCCAGTACCACGCCGTTCTTTCCGATACTCCGGCCTGCTTCGCCAGCCAGCGCACGGCTCCGCTCGTGTCACAGCCCGTTTTCTTCTGAACGGCTTCCAGAAGTTGAGCGACATATTGATTCATGGATTCCGGGGCGATATTATTTCGATTCCCATGCCTGGCTGAATTCCCCCTCCCGGAACAGGGAGGCAATCCCGCTGAGCTGCTTGAGGCGCAGCAATTCCTCCGCGTCCATTCCCAGGTTTTTAAGTATCCACGCATCTGACATGCCCGCCTCCGTCAACTCCTGGATAATACTGGTCATGAGGGCGATATTATGAGATCCCCGGGCACGGTTGTGCCTGATGGTGGAAGCCATGCGGTTTCCAAGAGGCTTGTCGATTACGGCCACCGGCATCATGCCGCCCTCCCGTTCGTAAATATCGCGGTAGGTTTTCATAATCTGGCAGCGGTGGAAACCGTCCACGATTTCATAGGTCCCGTCCTCCAGCTTATAGCAGACAATGGGCATCGTATAGCCGTCCTCCTTGATGCTCTGGTAGAGCAGCTTCATTTCGGGGGGCGCCACGCTGTTCGGGTTGTAAGCGTTGGAACGTATCTGGTCCAGAGGAACGCGCCGGATTTGGTAAACGGGAGATTGATAGGAGCTTTTCATAAAATGTTGCGATATTTATTGACGGCGGCCCGGCGCCGGGCAATCGCTCCCTTGGTTGGGCCGAATCCGGCGTACTTGCAAAAGTAGTCGTTCTTCATGATGCAGATGCACATGCGCTTGTAGGAAGGCACCTGCCGGAAATTGCTGACCGGCATGTCGTCAGGGTAGCCCATGAACCGGACGACGTCGCGGTCGACGTAACGGCCCGACTTTCCCGTCACGGTCGCCAGCGGATAGGCGGCCAGCACTTCATCGGCAGTTCCGGGATCGACGGTGCCCCCTTTCATCCAGTACTTTTTGGACCTTTCCAAAATGTTGTTGTAGTGTTCCGCCGTTTTCCTGTTCATTGTAGAAAGCAGGAATTCATAATAGGACTTCCAGGTATGGCCGGGCGGCAGTTTAATGGTTTTCCAGCCCATGGCCGTCGTGCCTCCGTACAAACCCGTAAAATTGACGCCGTTGACGCGACCGACCATGCGCGCCCAGTTGGCAGGATCAATAACTTTGTAAAGCTTCAGGCTTTCCTGGGCGCAGTCATTGAACGGGCTCGCCACCCGCATCTGCCCGATCGTGAGGCCTGCCTGGTACAGGAGGTCATAAAGGCGGTTGTAGTCAAAACCAAAGCGGGCATTGGCCGTCCAAACGTCACTGACGCGCCAGTCATAAAGAGGGTAGGCGCTGACGGTCATGGCATCAGCCTGTGTAATCCACTTCCTTCCCTCATAAGACGTCCTCTTATTGCCGCGGGCAACGGCGGCGTATCTGTTGAGACTTTCATCCGCCCGCAGCCCTACCATGACGGCAGTGCTTCCGTGTTTTTTGGCAAAATGGCGTGAAAGCTTATCCTGGAATTCATAGTCCACCATGCCGTGCCGGAACGGAACGTCCAGATTCTTTTCGTTGACTACATAGGGATTCTCCGGCATAGGCCGCACCCACAGTTTTTTTTGGGCGGCGCTCCACGGCGTCCAATAGGGTTCCCCTAGGGAGCATGCGGACTGGGCCCTGATCGGCACACAATACCACATTTTACGGATGCCGGGGAATTGCTCCAGAAATGTTCTGGTCACATACTCGGTCGTCATCTGGTATTGGGCCTCATAATCAAGGTGGTACATGGACAGTTTGTCCAGCAGGCCCTGTTCGGCGGCGTAACGATAGCAGAGATTAAGCATGACGCCGCTGTCCTTGCCGCCCGAAAAGGACACTAGGACATTGTCAAACTCCCGGAAACAATAGGCAATGCGTTCTAAAGCCGCCTCATAAACATTTTTATCCAGATATGTTTTCACAATTTTTCCAAAGCCTGGTTTCCGCCATCCGCCGCCAGCTCCCTGCCGGATGAGAACACGCCGCCCCGGATACGGTCGCCGGAAGCCATACATTTTCCCTGAAACCGCTCTTGAAGCCTGCAGTTCATAGGGATATCCCCTGTTCTTTCAAACAGGATTGCAGCGCTTTTATTCCTGCATAAATAAGCAACATCATGTTTTTTCATGTTTTCAAACGCGCAGCATCTTATCGTCCGCTATTTTCCGTCAGCAATACCAACCTACTGAATTATTGCGGCAGGTCAATGTTTTTACTGCAATTATTTCAGTAATTTTATTGTCATCGCTCTTCTTCTCAAAATACCCGCGCTTTTTAGCGAGTAACGCCATTACCGAAACGCCTTGCCTATGGCGTCATGACCTTCTTTCCCTCTCCACGGCATCCCCGCCATGTTCAGAATGCACAAAGCTGCGGCGGCATACACGGTCCCGGAATAGGAGACGCGGAAACGATAATCCGCTTAAAATGATCGTGGCCGGGAAAAGCCCCCTTTTCCTTGTTACAACCCGGGATCCCGACAGAACATGAATCTCCGGCGCACTCCTTAAACATGCCGCCAGATTAGCGCTTCAGGCGTTTCATGATTTTTTCTGAAACGCCAATGTTACGCCAAAACGGAATCAAAAAATGATATACGGCCAGCATTTATGGCTGTTTTTCCGTGGTTTTTTACACTTCCAGCCTCAAAACAGGCAAAAAAGAAGCCCTGTAATCCATTAAAATTACAGGGCTTAGAAAATTAGTGGCTCCCCCGGTTGGGCTCGAACCAACGACCTAGTGATTAACAGTCACCCGCTCTACCGCTGAGCTACAGGGGAGTTTGCATTCCATGGAACGCGGAAGGGTTTTTACTGGAGGCGCAGGCGTTTGGCAAGTACTTTTTTACTCTTGCAGGCTTTTTGACGCAAAAAGATTTCCGCGGCGCGGTCATGGCAACGGTGTTTTCTTGACCTTTGAAGGGAGAATGACCAGACTTTCAGCGACATGAGTGAACATCACCATCATATTGCTGTCCTGGCCGGCGACGGCATTGGGCCCGAGGTTATGGCAGAGGCCCTGAAGGTTCTGGATGCCGTAAGCGGCAAGTTCGGCTTCACTGTAAGCCGCAAGGAGGCTTTTGTGGGGGGGGCGGGCATTGACCACTGCGGCAAGGCCCTTCCCGAAGAAACCATTCGCGCCTGCGAAGAGGCGGATGCCGTTCTGTTCGGCTCCGTGGGCGGTCCCAAATGGGAGCATCTTCCCGCCAATGAACAACCGGAACGCGGAGCCCTGCTGCCTCTGAGAAAACATTTCGGCTTGTATGCCAACCTGCGTCCGGGCGTATGCCTTCCGGCCTTGACCCATGCCTCTCCCATCAAGAATGAACTGATTGAAGGCGGATTTGACATTTTATGCGTCCGGGAATTGACTGGAGGCCTGTATTTCGGCCAGCCCCGTTTCCGCGAACAGGAAGGAGACGACGAAGTCGTCGTGGATACCATGCGCTACCGTAAAAGCGAGATGGTGCGCATCGCCAAAGTGGCGTTCGAGGCCGCGCGCGGCCGCCGCAAGCGCGTCACCAGCGTGGACAAGGCCAATGTGCTGACCAATTCCCTGCTGTGGCGCGAGACGATGATTGAAGTTTCCAGGGATTATCCCGACGTGGAACTGTTGCATATGTACGTGGACAATGCCGCCATGCAGCTGGTGCGCAATCCCCGCCAGTTCGACGTGCTGGTGACGGAAAACCTGTTCGGCGACATTCTTTCCGATGAAATGGCCATGATTTGCGGTTCCCTGGGCATGCTTCCCAGCGCCAGCCTGTGCCAGGGTGCGCAGGACAACGGCCTGTTCTTCGGCCTTTACGAACCCTCCGGAGGCTCCGCCCCGGACATTGCCGGCAAGGGCATTGCAAACCCAATCGCCCAGATTCTTTCCCTTTCCATGCTGTTGCGCTACTCTCTGGGAGAAAAAGCCGCGGCAGACGCCATTGACGCCGCCGTCCGCCGCGTCATTGACCAGGGCTTCCGCACGGGCGACCTGGCTACGGGAGCGCCCGGAGAAATCCGCGTGAACACGGCGGAAATGGGCGACGCCATTATCGCCGCCCTGTAAGCAGGGCCCATTCTTCCGGTGCCGCAGGCCCCTTCCCCTGCGGCATTCCTTGCTTTCGGAGGGAAGGGATGTCCCCTTCCCTCCGTTTTCCTCTCTCATTTCCGGGATTTTCCGGTTCTTCATCCATCTATCATGAACATCCTTATCATTGGCCAGGGAATTGCCGGAAGCTGTCTGGCGTGGGAATTGAAACGCCTCGGCGCGGATTTCACGGTCGCAGACCGCCCCGTGGCGGAAACGGCCTCCCGGGTGGCGGCCGGATTGGTGAACCCCCTGACGGGCCGCGCCTTCCGGCCCGGATGGCGGCAGGAAGAATGCCTGGCGGCGGCAGAAGCCTTTTACCCGGAGACGGAACGGGAATTGGGCGGGTCCTGGTGGCAGAAAACTCCGATTTTCCGTGAAGTGGAGACGGAGGACCAGTTTGAAATCTGGCAGGAACGCCAGACGGCTCCGGAATCCTGCGCCTATGCCGGGCCTCTTTTTCCATGGCCGGAACACTGGGAAGGGCGCGGGAAAGCCGCTTATACGCGAGGCTCCGCCGTGCTGCACGTGGAGAACATGGTTACCGCCATGCGGCGGTTCTTTATGGAACAGGGCCGTTTTGTGGAAGCGGATGTGTCTCCCGCAGATATCCGGCCGGACGTAGACGGCCTTTTCCGCTGGAACGGCCGCACGTTTTCCCACATCGTCTGGTGTACCGGCTGGGAAGCCGGACTCCATCCGGACATGTCTCCGCTGAAGGGGCGCCCCTCCAAAGGAACTATTCTGGATTTGGATTTGAAAGAGCTGGACTGGCATGCCGGCGTCCTGCATTTCGGGCACTGGCTGGTTCATAACGGTTCTTTCTGGCGCTTCGGGGCCACTTACGCGTGGGCGTGGGATGCGCCCGGCATTCCGGAAGCCCCCGCCGTCCAGGAATTGATGCTGGATCTGGTTAAACGCTATTCAGGGAACATGGACGTCATCCGCGCCCGAGCCGCCGTCCGCCCCATCATCCGCCGCAGCCAGCCGGTCGCCGGCCCCATTCCCGGGCTGGACGGCCAGTTCGTCTTCTCCGGGCTCGGCAGCAAGGGGGTGACCACGTCCCCATGGTCCGCTGCCCAGCTTGCCGGGCATCTCGTGCACGGAGCGGACCTGCCGCCGGATCTGTTGCCTGCCGCGCTCTGGAAATAATGCGGGACGCCAGTCGCCCTGCCTTGAACGGAACAGCTATTTTCCTTGTCAAAAGGCTCTGAACGCGATTACATGCGGCCTTATATGCGAGCGGAGAAAGAGAACTGGGGAGATACGGTACGGGAGCGTCTGTTTGACCAGCGCAGCGCCGTCATGGTGCACTGGCTGATTCTGCTCAATGTAGTTGTCTTTATCCTGGGGTTCTTCTTCCAGGTGGACATCCCAAGGAATATTTACCCGCCCGTTCATTTGGACTTGATCCAGCTTTACGGGGCTTACAGCGAATATACGTGTTTTCACGAGGGGGAATTGTGGCGGTTGTTCACCTACCAGTTTCTTCACGCCAATCTGGGGCACATCATGTTCAACATGATTGCCCTGTGGTTTTTCGGCCCGGTTGTAGAGGAGCGTTTCGGCCATGGGCGTTTCCTGCTGTATTACCTGTTTTGTGGCGTGGCGGCGGCTCTGTTTTCCTCCCTGCTGGGGTACATGGGATTCTTTGATCCGGAATGGCGCTTCATTCCCATGGTGGGGGCCTCCGGTTCCATTTATGGCATCATGGCCGCATGCGCGGTGCTCTTTCCCCATGCCCGGGTACAGCTTCTGTTTCCCCCGGTTAATCTGAGCGTGCGCCAGTTTGCCCTGGCCGTTCTCGGCATTGCCGCGGCCGTCATTATTTTCCAATGGAACAATGCGGGCGGGGAAGCCGGCCACCTGGGCGGCATGTTCGCCGGATTTATCCTGACATTGCTGATTCTATGGAAGGAAAAGCTGTCTTCTTCCAGACGAAGGGCGGCCTCTTCTTCCCACTATTCCCCTAAGCTTTCCGGCCGCCGTCCGGCGCAGGCCAGCCCCTCTGAAAAAGAAGTGGATGAAATCATGGAAAAAATATCCAGGTCCGGCCTGTCCAGCCTGACGGAGGAGGAACGGGAAATTCTCCGGCGCGCTTCCCGTCGCTGAACTATTTGTTAGATATTTTTATATTTTTCGTTATTTTCCTTCCTTTTCTGTCATCCATTCCCTAGCATGGACGAATGATGACGCGACTGTATTCCTCCACCGTCCTGGGCGTAGATGGGGTAGAAGTGGAGGTGGAAGTGGATTTCCGCCCCATGGCGGAAAAACGCACCTTTATTGTCGGCCTGCCGGATGCAGCCGTGAAAGAAAGCGGGCAGCGCGTGGACACGGCCATACAAAACAGCGGCCTTCCCTTTCAGCAGGGCGTCTTCGTCGTCAATCTGGCCCCGGCGGATTTAAGGAAGCAAGGCCCCGGATTTGACCTTCCCATCGCCCTGGGAATGGTTGCGGGAGCGGCGGAAAAGGAGATGGACGCTTCTGACTGGTGCATTGTAGGAGAACTGGCCCTGGACGGAACCGTCCGCCCCGTGCAAGGCATTCTGCCGCAAATCATGGAAGCGCGGCGCATGGGCAGGAGACGCATCATGCTGCCGCGCGCCAACGCCTGTGAAGGGCTGCCCGTGCAGGGCGTGGAGATTTATCCCGTTTCTTCCCTGAGGGAAGCATGGCATCTGCTTACTTCCGAAGCCCTGCCGCCTCCATTTACGGGTTCAGGGCAAGAGGTGCGCGCTTCCCGGGACAAAGACGCCGCTGTGGATTTTGACGAAATCAAGGGGCAGCCTTATGCACGCCGCGCCATGGAGATTGCGGCGGCAGGAGGCCATAATATCCTGCTTTGCGGCTCTCCGGGGTCCGGCAAATCCATGCTGGCGCAAAGACTCCCGACCATTCTTCCGCCGCTGAGTCCGGAGGAAGCGTTGGAAACCAGCAAAATCCATTCCGTATGCGGCCTGTTGAAACGGGGGAACGGCCTGGTGGATCAGCGTCCGTTCCGGGCACCCCACCACACCATTTCCGATGTCGGACTGATGGGGGGAGGAGCAAACATCACGCCGGGAGAAGTATCCCTGGCCCACAACGGCGTTCTCTTTCTGGATGAATTGCCGGAATTCCGCCGCTCCGCTCTGGAAACCCTGCGGCAGCCGCTGGAAACCGGCCAGGTAGTCATTTCCCGCGCTTCCGGCACCATGACATTCCCGTGCCGTTTCATGTTGGCTGCCGCCATGAACCCGTGTCCCTGCGGTTATCTGGGAGACAGGAGACGGGCCTGCACCTGCCCCCCGGCGCAGATCGCGCGCTACCGCCGCAAGATTTCAGGCCCGCTGCTGGACCGGTTTGACCTGCTGATGGAAGTTCCCGCCGTGGATCCCTCTATTCTGGCCTCCGCGCCTGCCGGAGAATGTTCCGCCAGTATCCGGGAACGCGTGGCGGCCGCACGGCGGCTCCAGGCCAGCAGATACGCAGGAACGCCTTTCCGCAATAATGCGGCCCTTTCCGGAAAAGCGCTCCAGAAATATTGCCGCCTGCAGCCGGAAGGACGGTCCATCCTGCTCCGCGCCGTGGAAGAGCTGGCCCTTTCCGCCAGAGCCTATGACCGTATTCTCAAGGTGGCCCGGACCATCGCAGATTTGGAAGGAACTTCCGATATTCAGGATGCACATTTGTACGAAGCCGTGCAGTACCGGGCTTTCGAACAATCACTGAGGGATTAGAGCGCCATTAATCCCTTTTCTTTCGCAGCCAGCCAAAAATTATTCTCGTGCTGAAAATAGAAAAGAGGCAGCTTTTCAGCTGCCTCCCGAATAACGAAGGTATTTACTATGAGCGTCTGCGGCGCAACAGCATAGCTCCCAGACCCAGCAGGCCCAAAGACGCGGCGGCAGGCTCGGGCACCGTTTCATAGGAAACCTGTATACCGGTAATTGTATAAGCGGAAGTAGCGGTTCCAGCGCCACCGCGCACCCCGGCGACTACCTTATACCCTTCTTCCCAGGTAAGGGGAGCATCCGACATATCCAGGGAAACTGTTGTTGTTTCCGATGTAGAAGTAAATGAGAAATTCTGTACTCTGGAGAGCTCCTCAACCAAACTGCCGGTTGAATCATATACGGCAAGCACCATGGAATAACTGGTGATGACGGAAGAAGGAGTATTGCAGGAAAACGTAATGGAAGAAACGGAATCACCCTGCTGCGGCCCTCCAAGAACCATGGCGAAGGAATCCCCGCTAACTCCGGCACGTCCGCATAATGTAATGGTTCCTGCATTGTCCTCATTCACCCAAGCGCCTTCATTATTTACCCCCCAATTTGAAATGGAATTGTTATTGCCGCCGGCATATATTCCATTTTGCAGGCCCTTTACTTTGTCCAGAAGTTGTTGCCCTGATGTTCTCGCCATAGTGGCCGTCTGTGTTACGCTTTGCGATTCAGGAAGCTCGGCAATAACCGTAGCCGCCTGGACGGACATCATACATGCGCAACTGGCTGACAAAATATAATGATAGACTCTCATAACGCTTTGCGTTAGTTAGAGGATTGTTAATCCGTTGTCAACATAAAAAATTGAAAGAGCGGTATTCCGGCAGGGGACTTCTTTTTTGAGGTAAGTGTCTTATAGAGACCACTCCTTGCGTTTCTTGCATTTTAACAGCTGCACATCATTTCATAAATCATTGATTATTATCAATCAATAAGATATTGCGAACTATTCTTGAAGGAAATAGTTTCAGGTTTTCCCTCCTGATATTGCGCAAAGAAAAAGAGCGGATTAACAATCCGCTGTTCCTTTTATCCAATCCCTGATGATGAAAAAAGCCGCCTCAGCAACAGTGAGGCGGCCCTCTCCAAGAAGAAACTTTAACGAATAACTTCCAAAGCCTGTTTGAGATCCGCAATAATGTCTTCCGCAGCTTCCGTCCCTACGGAAAACCGGATGAGGTCAGGCCGTACGCCCGCCTCCATGAGCTGTTCATCCGTCAACTGACGGTGCGTATGGCTGGCGGGATGGAGAACGCAGGTGCGGGAATCTGCTACATGGGTCACGATAGCGGCCAGTTTCAGACTGTCCATAAACTTGATGGAACGCTCACGGCCTCCCTTGATGCCGAAGGTTACTACGCCGCAGGATTGGCCGCCGCGGAATTGCTTCTGCGCCAGTTCATAATACTCATTGGAAGAAAGCCCCGGATAATTGATCCAGGCAACATCTTCCTGCCCTTGCAGGAATTCCGCCACTTTTTGCGCGTTTTCACAATGCCGCGGCACGCGCAGGTGGAGGGTTTCCAGGCCCAGGTTGAGCAAAAAGGCGTTCTGCGGGGACTGGATGGAACCCAGGTCGCGCATGAGCTGGACAGTCGCCTTGGTGATGTAGGCGCCCTTGCCGAAGCTTTTGCTGTAGGAGAGACCGTGGTAGGAGGGGTCCGGTTCCGTCAACCCCGGGAATTGATCCCTGTGCGCCTCCCAGTCAAAATTGCCGCTGTCCACAATCACGCCGCCTACGGCGGTGGCATGGCCGTCCATGTACTTGGTGGTGGAGTGGGTGACGATATCCGCGCCCCATTCAAACGGACGGCAATTAATGGGAGTGGCAAAGGTATTGTCCACAATGAGAGGAACGCCGTGCGCATGGGCAATGTCCGCCATTTTACGGATATCCAGCACGCAAAGCGTAGGATTGGAAATAGTCTCCGCAAAGAAAGCCTTCGTATTGGGACGGAACGCTTTGGCGATTTCCTCCGCCGGGGCGTCCTGGTCCACGAAAGTAACTTCAATGCCCATTTTCCGGAAGGTGACGGCAAAGAGGTTGTATGTGCCTCCGTAAATGGCCGCAGCGCTGACGATATGATCTCCAGCCTCGCAAATATTGAAAACGGCAAAGAAGGAAGCCGCCTGGCCGGAAGACGTCAGAATGGCGGCCACACCGCCTTCCAGTTCAGCGATTTTTCTGGCAACCGCCTCGTTGGTGGGGTTCTGGAGGCGTGTATAAAAAAAGCCGGATTCTTCCAGATCAAACAATTTTGCCATTTGTTCGCTGGTCTCATACTTGAACGTCGTGCTCTGGTAAATGGGCAATACGCGGGGTTCGCCCTTTTTAGGCGCCCAGCCCGCCTGCACGCACAGGGTTTCCGGTCTCAATTCCCGATTCATCATGCGGGGCATGCTATGCCATGCCGCCTGCCTTGTAAAGCAGGGAAAACCAGACGTATGGCCAAATCCGTCCCATTCCCCGCCGAAGCGCGCTCCCGTGTTTTTTCCCGGCATAAAACTCCCTGTCCCCGGCAAATCAGCTGCAAAGGCAGGGGCGTTTTACCTGCGCGCGGGACGCTCCTACGATGGAATGAAACGGCAATTCCGCCAATGGCCTTTTCCCGGAACCAACCGTTTTCCGGCAAATGAAGCCGGGCGCATGATTACCTGATTTCCGGCAAGGGGGTGGAAATTTCCTCTTCCGTCAGATAGCAGCCGGGATCTGATCCGTACCAGTGCCCATTGGCAAACGCGGCACGGGTGCGGAAGCCTCCGCCGCACAGGGCGAAGTGAACGCAGCGGCCGCAACGGCCTTCAATCTTTTTCTGCCGTTCCAGAGGGTCGTCAGAGCCGCGCAGCTCAGGCAGCATCTCCACCGCGGCTCCGGCCCTGGCGTCCCATAAATCGGAAAACCGGTCATTCTTCACATTGCCCAGAGTAACGGATTGCCAAAACTGGTCCGGATGCACGGCTCCCTGCGTGTCAATGTTGGCGATGCCCCGGCCGGAACTGTTCGCGCCGCCGCCATTCCACTGGAGCAGGCCAAGGGTTTCCTTCGCCAGAGGGGAGCCTTCCCGGAGCTGGCGCAGAAGCAGGTAAATGCCGTCCGCAGGCTGAGTCACAGTCAGCACTTCACGGTTTTTCCCCTCCGCTTTCCATTCCTCCACACGGGCAATCAGCGTATCCATGGCATTCCGCGCTTCTTCCTGGGTCAGGGTTTGCACTTCCACGCCGCGGCCAGTGGGAACCAGATGGTAAAAACAGACGCGCTGGATGTCGTTGGCGTCAATAAAGTCCAAAATCCGGCCCATGCACTGCACATTGTTGCGGGTCAGCGTCAGGCGCAGACCTGTCTTCTGCCCCACTTCACTGCAAAGCCTGAACCCGCGCACCGCCTGTTCAAAAGAACCTTCCACGCCGCGGAATTTGTCATGAACGGCGCCAATGCCGTCCAGGGAAATGCCTACGTACGCCACGCCCAGTTCCTTGAACCGCGCTGCGGCCTCCGGCGTGATGCGGGTGCCGTTTGTGGAAATGGTCACCTTCAGCCCTTTCCCGGTGGCACGTTCCAGCAGTTCCATAAAGCGTGGATGCACCAGCGGCTCCCCTCCGGAAAAAAGGAGGGCGTTCACCTTGTAGCCCGCCAAATCATCAATGACCGCGCAGCACTGGTCCCAATCCAGCTCCCCCTCAAATTTCCGGGCTGAGGCATCCGCATAACAGTGTACGCATTTGAGATTGCAGGTGCGCGTAATGTTCCAGACCACAATGGGCTTGCGCACGCGGGACGAAGCCGGCGCACAGGAATCCACGGCGCCCCCTGCAAAACGGCCGTGCCCGTGGCCCTGTCCGTATCTCAAATGGTCCGCGGGCTGTTCCGCCCCTGTCCAAAGTCTGGTAATATTAATCATGGTGTTGTGAAAGCCTGGGCTGATAAGGGCAAAGGTTGTCTTCCGCCATCATGTCTCCGTAAACGGCATAGGCGCGGGACCGGGACCCTCCGCAGATGGAACGGTACTCACACCGTCCGCATTTGCCCTGCAACGCATTGTCATCCCGGAGCTTGAGGAAAAGAGGGTGCGTACGGTAGATTTCTCCAGGGTCATCCGTCCGGACGTTCCCTGCCGTCATGGGCAGAAAACCGGAGGGCTGGATTTCTCCGGTATGGGAAATAAACATAATGCCTTTGCCGTCCCGGGTGGGGATGGCGCGGCGGGCAGGCTTGCTGCCCTGGGCGCGGGCTTCCTGAAGCGCCACGCGGCGGTAATGGTGCCCTTCCGTAGTTTTAACGCCGAAGGATACCTCATGGCTTATCCTGCTCAGTTTTTTCCAGACGGCTTCCACTTCTTCCGCGGCAGGCATTTCATCCATGGCGGCGCGGCCTGTGGGCACCAGAAGAAACACGCTCCACATGCCCGGCTTCATCTTATTCATCAGCTCCACAAAGTCGTCAAATTCTCCCAGCGTGCTCCTGGTGATGGTGGTGTTGATTTGCAAGTGCATGCCGGCTTCCTTCGCCATTTCCGCAGCCCGGAGAGTCCGTTCATATGTGTGGAGAACGCCGCGGAAAGCGTCATGGGTACTCTCATGCGCGCCGTCCAGGCTCAACGACATGCTCTGAACTCCGGCTTCTTTCAACGCACGGAAATCCGTGTGCAGCAGCCGGGCGGTAGCAGCAGGGCTCAAGGCCACATGCAGCCCCTTGCCGGAAGCCGCACGGATCAATTCCAGAATATCCGGCCTCATGACCGGGTCGCCGCCCGTCAGCACCAGCATGGGAGGCCGCAGTTCCGCCAACTGGTCAATCAGGCGCAATGCCTCCTCATGGGTCAATTCATCCGGGTGGGGACGCGGCTGGGCTACGGCGCGGCAATGTCTGCACGCAAGCGCGCAAGCGCGCGTCACTTCCCAGAAAACCAGGAAGGGGCGTTCATTGAGATCTGTTTCACTAAAAACCGGGCGCATTTCTCAGGACAGTCAATTTAGAACAATTATAATTTTTGACCAGCTCAAAAGGACGCATCCCCTAAAAAGTTCACTTAACCGCCTCTTCACGGATTTTTTGAACTTCCTTAGGCAATTCGGAAAGGGAATTCACAGCTTCCTTCAGGCTCCTGGAAGCATCCGGAGAAAGCATGATGGCCGTCACATGCTTGACAATGGGCTGCATCATTTCCACAAGTTGCTGCTGCACTCCCATCAGCTTGGCCTGCTGGTTGCGGGTGAGAGGCGGCAGGGCGGCCTGTTTTTTGGCGACGTCCAGCAGAGCTTCCCGGTAACGGCCTATCTGTTCCACAGCAGCCTTGCTGGTTTCTTCATCCTTTGCCTTGGCCAGGGAATCATGAAGCTTTCTGACTTCATCCACAGTTTTGACCAGCAGGGTTTCATGCGTGTTGCCCTCCGCATCCTCCGGGAATGGCTCCGCATGCTCGGCCTTGTCCCGGGAAGCCTGCGCCAGTTCTGTCTGGACAGACCGCAAATCCGCCAGGGCCTTTTGCAAATCGGGCGTAAGCAGTCCTTCCTTCTTTAAACGGGCCAGGGATTCTACCAATTTGCCGGAAATTTTCTGCACTTCCGTCATCTGGGCAGAAACCTGAGCCTGCTCCTGGAGTGTAGCGCCGGGAAGTTCCAGCTGCCTTTTTCCAAGATCCAGCAGTTTTTCGCGCACTTTTTTAACTGTTTCCACAGCAGTGGCCGCGCCGGGTTCATCCGTCACCTTATCCAGGGCTGCCGCAATTTCATGCATGCTGGCAACGCTCTGTCTGGTCAGGGAAAGATGAGAGTCCTGGGCAAATGAAGGAGCTGTCATGAAGACGGCAGCGCCCAAGCCGATGAAAGCAGCGGTTTTATTCATAATATGGAAGCCTTTCCGGCATGGAAGAATACGTTTTCCTCCCTTCCCCGTCAATGGCGGCTATTGTCAGGGCTACTGCATGAAAAAAGGGCTGCCCGCAAGCAAACGGACAGCCCTTCTGAGATTTTTAACAGCCCGGCCTTAATCACGCTGCTGGCGTGAATACTTGTAGTAGCTCTGGAAGCTGAGTTCCGCAGGGAATTCGCTCAGACCGCCATTGGGATTGTACTCCTTGAGGCCGCTCATGCCGCAACGTCCTTGATACGGAGGCTTGTACGTGCACTTGTAAGTGGGAGCCCAGAAGGTGACAAGTTCATAGATTCCGTAGCCCATGCGCTCAAACATGGTAGCGGTGCCATCAACAATGCCTACGGAAAAACCGGCATAATCTCCTTCGCGGCTCGTCCAGTTGATGATTCCCAGCGGAATTTCTTCAACGGAATAAATAAGGTTGGCGATGGCGCGGCCCAGCTTGCGGGTGGGGGTGTATTCGGAAGCGGGGGGAGCCTGAATGTCCGCGCTGGCGACGCCAAGGACGCCGGCGGCAAAAAGAGCTGAGATGATGGCACGTTTCATACTGATTGTTTATATAGTATAATTTGTCGAGGAAAAGCAACTCAAAAAAACAGAAAATCAATCCGACTCCGGCCGGGGGTCACGCGTCATAAGTTCCGCAAGCGCTTCCATCGGCGGCTTGGATTCATAAAGAACGGAATAAACGGCGTCAATCAGGGGAGTCCTGACATCCAGCTTCCGCGCAATTTCATAGACGGAAAGGGTGTTGGGCACCCCTTCCGCCACCATGCCCAGGGTATCCAGGATTTCCTGGAGGCTTTTCCCTTCCGCCAGTCTCCGCCCCACCGTCTGGTTGCGGGAATGGCGGGAATAGCAGGTAACGATCAGATCGCCTACTCCGGAAAGGCCCATGAAGGTTTCCCTGCGGCCCCCGCTGGCGACGCCGATGCGCGTCATTTCAGCCAGGCCGCGGGTCAGCAGAGCGGCCTGGGCATTGTCCCCCAGATTCAGTCCTTCGCATAAGCCGGCCCCGATGGCAAAGACGTTCTTAATCGTTCCGCCCAGCTGCATGCCGATAATATCCGTAGCGGAATAAACACGGAAGGTTTTGGATGCAAATATCTGCTGCGCCCAATCCGCATATTTCGGATCTTCAAATCCAATCAGGGAAGCGGACGGAAGGCCCAGGCAGATATCTTCCGCATGATTGGGACCGGAAAGCACGCCTATGGGGTTGGAGGGCAGATATTCCTGGAGGATTTCCGTCATTCTTTTATGGGTTCCCTGTTCAATGCCCTTGGTGCAGGAGACGATGACGGCATCCGGCAGCACCGGCAGGCTGCGCAGCTGCTGGGCCACGGAACGCATGGCCACGGAAGGGACCACTACCACAATGAGCCCCGCGTCCCTTACCTGATCCAGGTCGCAAGTAGGATGAATATTGGGGGCCAGAGGAAGGGCGGTTTTCGAAAGGACCGGGCTGCGCCTTGTTTCGGCCAGCTGCCTGGCCTGAGCCTCTTCCGGCGTCCACAGGACGACTTCACATTCCCGGGTCGCCAGAACCATGGAGAGGGCCGTGCCCCAGGAACCGGCGCCAATGACTGCTATTTTATGTAACCGATTCATCATCTTACTTGGACTTTTTGGAATAGAAGGAGTGCTCCGTTCCGTTGAGAAGCCTGATGATATTGGAACGGTGCTTGAGAATCACCAGCGCGCCCACTAACGTGAAAAAGGCGACGTAAAGTATCTGGGGGGAAACTGCCCCGGCCTGGCAAAGCGGATAAATCCACCATCCGGCGGCAATCATCACCACAGCGGCCACCAGGCTGGCCAGGGACACGATGCCGGAGATTCCCATAACCACCAGCCAAGAAGCCAGAGCCACGCAAGCCACCACCGGATTGAGGGCAAATAAAACCCCCGCGGTTGTCGCTACGCCTTTTCCTCCCCTGAATTTCAGGAAACAGGTGTAAGTATGACCGAGTATAACCGCGAAACAGGAGAGAACGACCAAGACATTGAAATCCCAGCCGCCCGCATCCCCCGTCAGGGACGGCAGCCAGTTCAAAGTGCCGAATACAGGAATGAATCCCTTTAAAAAGTCCAAAATGAAAACGGAAAGGCCCCATTTCCAGCCCAGCACGCGCCACGCGTTGGTAGCGCCTATGTTGCAGGAACCCTGCTGCCTCAGGTCAATTCCTTTGACTCTGCCGGCAAGGTAGCCGAACGGAACCGCTCCAATCAGGTAATAGAAAACTATCCAGGCGATCATGTTGTGTGAATTGTATTCTACCCCTCCGCCAGTCAAATGACAATGGGGAAATCAATTCCGGCCCAGTTCTTTCCGGAGGAGCCGCTCCCGTAAAAGAGCTCCATGCCTGAAGCTTCCTTCAACTCCGCATCTTCAGCATTCTCCGTCTCCCTGCCTGCGGAAAAAGCCTTGTTCAAAGCGCAATAAAAACAACGCGGACATTTTCCGCCCGTACAAAACCATGCTCCCGCATTTCCTTTGCCGGAATCAGCTTATTTCGCGCCCGCACAGGGTTTTCGCATGACGGCGGCCCAGACGGAAGCATTATCCTGCTGGGGCTCCAGCATATCCTTCACCTGTTCCATGATAGTTTCCACCAGCTCCCGGCTGGAACAATCCCTGGCCTTTTGAAGAGCCAGGAAAGAAGGTTCTCTCAACAGCTCGCTCCAAACCTGCAGGCCATCCGAACAGGCCAGCACCGCATCTCCCGGATGCAGAAGCAGGGGCATGGCGCTGATATCCACCAGTTCCATGGGGCCGCCCATGACGGCGGAACGGAGAACGGAACGCTGCCGAAGCGCGCCTTGAAGGGACATTTTCCCTTTCCGGTAAAGGCAATCCGCAATCGGTCTCATGGAATGGTCTTCATTCAGACGGTCCATGCGGAAACTGTCTGCCCCGCTCCATAAATAAAGGGGGGAGTCCCCCACACTGATCCACCACAGGAAATGGTCGCGGATGAAGACGGCCAGCAACGTGGTCCCGGATTCCTCCGGTTCCTTCTGAATGGCGGCCAACGCCCTGTTGGCCGCATGCAGAGCAGCCGTTAAACGTTCCGGGATATCCTCTATGCCGCTTTCCGCAAATACTGCGGCAAATTCCTGCGCTACCACACAGGAGGCGCGATCCCCGCGAAGATGCCCTCCCATGCCGTCGCACACAATGCCCAGCATCCCGCCGGCGGCGGGAAGACTTTTAACCACGTCTTCCTGTTCGCGGCGTTTGCCGATCCATTGGGCGGAAGCGCAATCCAGAATATCCAGGGTGCTGGAAGCCATGCAACAGTGGTTTGGATTAACTGTCCTTACGTTTCAGCTGCGGGAAGAGCAACACGTCGCGGATGGAGGAAGCCCCCGTCAGCATCATGACGACGCGGTCGATACCGATGCCGATGCCGCCTGCGGAGGGCATTCCGTATTCCAGCGTCTCAATGAAATCATAGTCCACACGCTGGGTCTCTCCGGCAGCCTGGTGTTCCAGGCGTTCCTTTTGCACGTCAGGATCGTTCAATTCCGAATAGCCGGGGGAAATTTCCTGCCCGTTGATCACCAGTTCATAAACGTCCACCACATCCGGATTTTCCCGGTTCAGTTTGGCGAGGGGGACCAGATCCTTGGCCACGTGGGTAACGAAGCAGGGGTTCATGGTCTTTTCCTCCACCAGTTTTTCATAAACCTGCTGGGAAACGTCCACATCTTTCATATCCGGGCTGATTTCCACTCCCAGCTCTTCACAGCGGGCGCGGCGCGCTTCGGGGGAAATGTCAAACCAGTCTTCTCCCGCCACGCCGCGGATCAGGTCCTGATAGTCGGCGCGTTTCCAGGGACGGGTGAGGTCGATGGTGTAAAGCACGTTGCCCTCCGCGTCCTTGTGGTCAATCTGAAGGCCCCCGCAGAATTTTTCCGCCAGATGGCAGATGAGTTCCTCCACCATATTCGCCATGGTTTCAAAATCGCCGCAGGCGCAATAGGCTTCCAGCATGGTGAATTCCGGGTTGTGGCGGCGGTCAATGCCTTCATTGCGGAAGCTGCGGTTGAGTTCGAAAATTTTGGTGAAGCCGCCCACCATCAGACGCTTGAGGAAAAGCTCCGGGGCAATGCGCAATGTCAACGGCATATCCAGCGCGTTATGGTACGTTTCAAACGGCTTGGCGGCGGCGCCACCGGCCACATCCTGAAGCATGGGGGTCTCCACTTCCAGATATCCGCGTTCCTGGAGAAAGCGGCGGATTTCCGCAATCATGAGGGAGCGCGTAACGAACAGGGAGGCGCTTTCCTCATTGGAAATAAGGTCCAGGTGGCGCTTGCGGTAGGTGACCTCCTTGTCCGCCAATCCGTGCCATTTGTCCGGCAGGGGGCGGAGGCTTTTGGAAAGAATGGTCAGTCCGGATACCTTCACGGTAGGTTCTCCGGTACGGGTCAGGAACGTGGTTCCCTTAATGCCGACCCAGTCCCCGCGATCCAGGAGCTTCCAAAGCTTCCAGGTAGTTTCATCCACCTCATTCTTATGCAGGAACCCCTGGATTTTCCCCCGTACGTCCCCAATGACGAAAAACTGGGACTTGCCCATGTCGCGAATAGCCAGAAGGCGGCCGGCGACGGCTACCTGTTTGTCTTCCTGGAAATCGGCTTTCAACCCGGCGGGAGTGGTGGTCACGTCAAATCTTGCGCCATAGGGATCAATTCCCAGCTCGCGGATTTTGGCGAGCTTGTCGCGGCGCACGGCAATAAGTTCGGATTCCGTCGTGGTCGGATGTGCCTGCTGTTGTTCGGACATAGTGCGGGGATTCTAAAGGCTTGCTTCCGTTTTGGCTAGCGCATTGTCAGGCAGAGGAGCATTTTTGACAGCCGGGGTTGATCCGGAACACGCCTCGGCCTTCCCGCCGCTCTTGCAAAAAGCCCGGACAGAACCACATAAAACACGATATTCAAAGGAATTGAAAAGAAACTGGTCTTATTATTAAAAAATGACCCGCAAAACCCCACATACGCATAATTGCTTTTACCTTTGGCATCAGACATGTTATAAATATCCTCGTTAAGACGCACCTTATTTATCAATCTTATAACTATCCGTGCAGACTTATGAGTGATCAGACAACCGTAACTTACAGCACGATTGACGCTAACGAAGCCGTAGCCTCCGTAGCCTATCGTTTTTCTGAAGTCATTGCCATTTACCCCATTACACCATCTTCTCCGATGGGCGAATCAGCTGAAAGCTGGGCCGCCGTCAACAAGAAGAACCTGTGGGGCACCGTTCCCTCTGTGGTAGAAATGCAGAGTGAAGGCGGCGCGGCAGGCACCGTTCACGGCGCCCTCCAGACCGGAGCGCTGGCAACCACGTTCACCGCATCCCAGGGGCTCCTGCTGATGATCCCGAACATGTTCAAAATCGCAGGGGAACTGACTCCCGCCGTGTTCCACGTGGCCGCCCGCTCCCTGGCCTACCAGGCCCTCTCCATCTTCGGCGACCACAGTGACGTGATGAGCGCCCGTTCCTGCGGATGGGCCATGCTGTGCGGCTCCTCCACCCAGGAAGCGGCGGACTTCGCCGTCATTTCCCACGCCGCCACGCTGGAATCCCGCATTCCTTTCATCAACTTCTTTGACGGTTTCCGCACGTCCCACGAAATCGGCAAGATTGCAAACATCACGGACGACACCCTGAACGGCATGATCAAGCAGGAATGGCTGGATTCCTTCCGGGAACGGGCCCTGACTCCCGATGCTCCCGTCCTGCGCGGCACTGCCCAAAACCCGGACGTTTACTTCCAGGGACGTGAAACGGTCAACCGTTTCTATGAAGCTACCCCGGCCATTGTCCAGAACGCCATGGACAGGTTCGCGGAACTTACCGGCCGTTCCTACCATCTGGTGGACTACACCGGCGCTCCGGACGCCGAACGCGTCATTATCCTGATGGGATCCGGCGCTGAAGCCGTGGAAGAAACGGTAGAAGCCATGATGACCCGGGAAAACGCCAAAGTGGGCGTGCTGAAGGTGCGCCTGTTCCGTCCCTTCCCCGCCGCCGAACTTGTCAAGGCTCTTCCCGCTACGGTCAGGAAAATTGCCGTGCTGGACCGCACCAAGGAACCCGGCTCCCAGGGAGAACCGCTCCACCAGGACATCATCCAGGCCCTCTTCGACGCCCAGGCCAACGGCACGCTGCCCTTCACCGACGGCATGCCCAAGGTGGTAGGCGGACGCTACGGCCTCTCCTCCAAGGAATTCACCCCCGCCATGGTCAAGGGCGTCTATGACAACCTGGCTCTGGACACTCCCAAGAACCATTTCACCATCGGCATCAACGACGACGTGCTGGGAACCAGCCTTCCGTATGATGAAGATTATTCCACGGAAGCGGACGACGTGACGCGGGCCATGTTCTTCGGCCTCGGGTCCGACGGCACCGTAGGCGCCAACAAGGACGCTATCAAGATCATCGGCCAGCATACGGACCTGTATGTGCAGGGCTACTTCGTGTACGACTCCAAGAAATCAGGCTCCTCCACCATCTCCCACCTGCGCTTCGGCCCCCGTCCGATCAAGTCCACATACCTGATCACCAAGGCAAACTTCCTGGCTCTGCACCAGCCCTCCCTGCTGGATCTGTTCGATTTCCTGAAGAATGCCGCCAACGGCGCCACTTTCCTGATGAACAGCCCGCATCCTGCGGACAAGCTTTGGGACACGCTGCCCGCCCGCATGCAGCAGCAGATTCTGGACAAGAACATCAAGCTCTACACGATTGACGCCTTTGCCGTAGCGCGTAAGACAGGCATGGGCGGCCGCATCAACATGATCATGCAGACCTGCTTCTTCAAGCTGGCCAGCGTGATTCCCGCGGATGAAGCTATCGGCTACATCAAAAAGGCCATTGCCAAAACCTACGCCAAGAAGGGGCAGGATGTTGTTGACAAAAACATTGCCGCCGTGGACGCCACGCTGGAAAATCTGCATCAGGTGGACACAACCGGCAAGACTGTCAACGGACACGCCATTCCGTCCGCCATGTCCCCGGACGCTCCGGACTACGTCCAAAACATCCTCGGCAAGATGATGTGCGGCGAAGGCGACAGCATCCCGGTCAGCCAAATGCCTGTGGACGGCACGTTCCCGAACGGCACGTCCCAGTACGAAAAGCGCAATCTGGCCCTGGACCTGCCGGAATGGGATCCGACCCTTTGCATCCAGTGCGGCAAGTGCACCGCCGTTTGTCCGCACGCGGTCATCCGCAGCAAATTCTTCTCTCCTGACGCCCTTGCGAACGCTCCGGAAGGGTTTGAATGCCTGGATGCCAAGCATCCGGACTGGAAGGGAGAAAAATTCGTCATTCAGATTTCCCCGAACGACTGTACGGGCTGTACGCTCTGCGCGGACGTCTGCCCCGCCAAGAGCAAGACGGACCCGACGCACAAGGCCCTGACCATGGTTCCGGCCGGGAAGATTCACGACAAGGAAGAAGCCAACTGGAACTTCTTCCTGAGCCTTCCGGACGTGGACCGCACCAAGGTAAAGACGGATAACATCCGCTCCATGCAGGTGCTGCGCCCGCTGTTCGAATTCTCCGGCGCCTGCGCCGGCTGCGGTGAAACCCCGTATGTAAAAATGCTCTCCCAGCTCTTCGGCAACCGCCTGGTGGTAGCCAACGCTACGGGCTGCTCCTCCATTTACGGCGGCAACCTGCCCACCACCCCGTGGTCCCATGACTCCGAAGGACGCGGCCCCGCCTGGGCCAACTCCCTGTTTGAAGACAACGCCGAATTCGGTCTTGGCTTCCGCGTCTCCCTGGACAAGCAGATGGAACACGCCATTGAGCTTCTTCATGAAGCCGCCGGCGTCGTGGGCCAGGAACTGGTGGACCGGATACTGTCCAATCCGCAGAAGGATGAGGCGGACATCGCCCAGCAGCGTGAAAACATTGAAGAACTCAAGAAGAAAATCGCCGGCAAGCCGGAATGCGCGCGTCTCCTGACCCTTGCGGACAAACTCGTCCGCAAGAGCGTGTGGATTCTGGGCGGCGACGGCTGGGCCTACGACATCGGCTACGGCGGCCTGGACCACATCCTGGCCAGCGGACGGAATGTGAAGGTGCTGGTCATGGATACGGAAGTATACTCCAATACCGGCGGCCAGTGCTCCAAATCCACCCCGCGCGCCGCAGTAGCCAAATTCGCCACGACCGGCAAGCCCGGCGTGAAGAAGGATCTGGGGCTCATGGCCATGACTTACGGCAACGTGTACGTGGCCTCCGTCGCCCTCGGCGCCAAGGACGAACACACGCTGAAAGCCTTTGTGGAAGCGGAAGCCTATGACGGCCCGGCTCTCATCATCGCCTACTCCCACTGCATCTCCCACGGCATCAATATGGCCAAGGGCCTGCAGCAGCAGAAGGCATGGGTGGATTCCGGCCGGGTTCTGCTCTACCGCTATAATCCGGACCTGACCCGCCAGGGCAAGAATCCGCTGATTGTGGAAGGCAAGGGCCCGAAGGGCGATCTGCGTGATGTGCTGCTCAGCGAAAACCGCTTCAAGCTTCTGGCGAAGACCAATAAGGAAGGATTTGAAAAACTCCTTGAAGAAGCCCAGAAGGATGTCTGGCACCGCTGGAACCTGTACCAGAGCATTGCCGGCATGGGTGCCGACAAGCCCGCAGAATAAGGCAAAGGCCGCTTAACTTCAACGCCCCTGTCCGGTGTATCCGGCAGGGGCGTTTTTTACTGCCGGATATTTCATGGGGAACAAACCATGAATATTTGGGAGGGGCCGTTTTTCCACCATGAAGCCGTGCAAGCAGGCTTTCCGAGCCAGAGCCGCCTTCCCTGAAAGCCGGAATTCAGTCTTTCCACCCCTGCAACACAGAATAAGAACGCCCTATTATAGGGCTCCATTTCCGAACGGAGGTTCTAAAGGTCTTCCAATACAGCCGCAGCCTCCGCTGCCGACATGCCCAGGGCAAAGGCGAGCACTTCATGCGGCCAGGGAAATACCGGTTCCCTCACGCCCTCCCACCAGAAAAGCGCGGCCCTTCTTTCCTGCGGGCCGCGCCAGCGGAGAAACCGGAAAAAGGCGTTAAAGCAGGAATGCCTCTTCAAGATTCCCGGAAATGGTGCACACCGGAGGAAGAGCATACCATTCCGGATGCCGTATCCGGAAAGTGGACCACATCGGGCGTCAGGCGGGTGCCCACATCCAGATAGACCAGCTTCTCCGTTGCGGATCCGTTGCGGATAACATGCGCTCCCTCCGGGCTGGCGGGGAATGCAATCGCATCCCCTTCTTTCAAACTTATTTCACCCTCAGGAGTACGCACAACGGCATGGCCCCTGATGATATAAAATACCTCTTCATTCACTTCATGGTAATGATAGCCATAGGCGTACGCCCCCGGCTCCACTTCCACGAAACTGGCCGCACATTTTCCGGCATCCGCTTCCTGAATGACGGGTTTTACCGCAAAGGAATTGCCGTCCCGGCTAATAACCTGAGGCTCCGCCTCCTTGTAATTGGCAGTGATGATCTTGTTCATGGCATTATCTGTTCATGCTTGCCGTAACGGCAGGCTCTTATTAAAATAGGCGGCAACATTCTTTCTGTAAAGTAGGCAGAAAATAGTGCCCTAGGTTCCTGAAAGAAACCATCTCTTAAAATAAATGACTTATCATATTTCATCATGTCCTGTTGAGACGACTCTCCAACTGATTTCCTCCCGCTGGAAAGTGCTCATCCTCCGTGATCTGCTCCAAGGCACCCGGCGGTTTGGAGAGCTCCGCAAGTCCGTTGGTCCTGTGACGCAGAAGGTCCTGACCGCGAACCTGCGTTCCATGGAAAAGGATGGTCTCCTTACGCGAAAGGTGTACGCTGAGGTGCCTCCGCGCGTGGAGTACACTCTTACGGAACTGGGACGCAGCCTGCGCCCCATCCTGGCCTCCATGGAGGAATGGGGATCTCAATATCAAAGAAGAAACCGCTGATTCTCCCTGTCCGGCGTCTGAACCAAGCTCCCGGAAAGAGATGGAAATGCAGCGGTTTCTTTTTCCTCCGCGGAAAAGTCAGCGGGAAATTTCCGCCGTTTTACGGATGATTTCACGGGCTTTCCGCACATCATCCTCATGGGAATTCCCACGGCTTTTTTCCACGGTAAAAAGCCTGGAAAGCTCTTCATCCATGCGGGCTACGGCGGCTTTTGCCTTGGGATTTTTCGCGGCCCGGGCGCGCAGGATATTGACCTTTTCAAATTCTTCCAGGCCATCCCGCAGTTTTTCAAACCGCAGGGAACTGAGATTGCCGGGATAAACCAGGTAGCAGTCTCCCGCGGGCCAGTTCCCAAAATCCGTTTTTTCAAACGGATTGCGGTTCCAGGAATTATAAGCCCATCTCAAAAAGCCGTCCAGATGATTGGCGGCCGCAAAGAGGGGAAGCCATTCCGCCTCCGCCAGCGGGGAAATAGTGAAGGTGTTGGGCTTTTTGGGATGAACACAGACGTAGAACGTCGTCTTTTTCCCTTCCTTCTTGCGCTGCGCCAGCAAATCGCCCGTGACTGTGCCTGCATGGTTAATAACGGGAGAGACGTCATAAACGTCCCGGGTCATGGCCGTAGGCCGGTTGACGGCGGAAACGATTTTGAATTCCGGGGCATACTTGTCCAGCACGTTCTTGGCCGCTTTGACCATTGCGTCCGGCCGTTCATCCAGCCCGATGCAGGTTTTGTCCAGCCATCCTTTGCTCTTGACGTGTTTGCGGAAATCCGTCAGGAAAGGCCCCCAGATAGCTTCGTAAGAGGGATCATTCGGTTTAAGGTCCAGAAACTTGTACTTTCCGGTCGCCTCATCCAGATAACGGATTTTCATGTTCCAGGGTATCATGGTGTAGCAGGATATCTGCCCCTTGACGCCCACCTCGTTCATCATGAAGGAAACCCACTTGTCAAAATTGGCGTAATTCCAGCGCATGGTTCCGTTTTTGCCCCTGACCCATTCAATCATGGGCGGGAACCAGTCATAAGTCTGGGCATTCCAGGCTTCATCAATCAGGGAGCATGTAATGGCCTTCTGCCCGGCGTCCGCCAGCCTCTTCATCACCGGTTTCATCAGCGCGAAATGCTCCGGAGACCACGGTTCCACATCATGCCAGCGGGCCACGGCCTGCGGATGCTGCCACAAGTCCAGATGAACTTGCCAATGAGCGGGAGCGGGCAGGGATTCCGGCGCCACCTCCAGAATTACCGGCACGCTGACGGGAGAGCCGCTTTCAGCGGAAACCACTATTTTTCCTTTGTACACGCCGGGTTTGGCAGACGGGGGTATATTGACTTCCACCCACACCGGACGCACGCCTCCGGCCTGCAGATCGCAGCTGTTTTCGCTGCCGATGATATCTGAAATCAGCCTGTTGCCGCCCCTGGTGTAGCGTATCATGGCCGTCCGGACAGGGATAACCTGTCCGGCAGCGTTTTTTACCCCGGCGCAGGAGGCCGATAACTGGGGCTGCGCCCGGGAAGACCAGACGGCAATCTGCCCGCCGGCGCGTTCGCCTCTCCAGCCGGAGAGACGCACGGCATCCTGAAGCATTTCCTGCCCGGGAGCGCCGTTGTAAGGAATACGGTCATAATCCTTCACCGCTGCAGCTTGCAGGCTCAGGGCGGCATCGGGGCCGTACCCTTTGATTTCCACCAGGTGCCCCCCCTTATCATTGCCGGCGCTATTGTCTAAAAAAGTGATTTTAACGTAACGGACCGTCTGCGGATTGAATTTGAAGGGAACGCCTTCCGAAGTGGCGGCAATGCTGTTGGAAGACTGATCCGCCAACATGTTCCAATTCTTCCCGTCTTCGGATCCTTCTATTTTATATTTGTAAATGCGCCCTTCCTCCCAATAGGGCCATACATGCAGGGCGGAAAGCGTGCGGGGTTTTCCCATATCTATTTGAAGCCAGACGGGAATGCCCTCGCAACCCCAGTATTTGCCGGCGTTATTCGCCTGCCCGTCCACGGCCAGTTCCGGACGGTCACTGCCGTAATGACCGGAAGCGGTTACTTTGGCTCCGGCAAATAAATTACCCGCATCGCTTGGGGTTCCTGCGGAAACCAGGGCGGGTTCATACAGGGGATGCCTCTCCAGGGACTGGGCCTGGACAAAAGACGTTAAGGCAATGGCGGAGCACAGAGGGAAAAAAAGACGGCGCATACTTTATATATACGCCGGAATTCCCTTTTCTTTCAAAAGAAAAATCATCGCCGCTATTCCGCCAAAGGACGTACGGGTATCCCTTTGGAAGCAAAGTAAGCCTTGGCTTCCGGCACCGTATATTCCCCGAAGTGGAAAATGGAAGCCGCCAGCACGGCATCCGCCTTTCCTTCCACCAGCACATCCACCATGTGGTCCAAATTACCCGCTCCCCCGCTGGCGATTACCGGAATGCGCACCGCACTGCTTACGGCGCGGGTCAATTCAATATCATAACCTGTTTTGGCCCCGTCCGCGTCCATGCTGGTCAATAAGATTTCCCCGGCCCCGCGGCGTTCCGCCTCCACGGCCCATTCCACGGCATCCAGCCCCACGAACTTCCTTCCCCCATGGGTGGAAACGCCCCACTTGCCGGAAGTCTGGCGTTTGGCGTCAATAGCGACGACGATGCACTGGCTCCCGAAAGCCGCCGCACCTTCATTAATCAATTCCGGCCGATTGATAGCCGCCGTATTCAGGGAGACCTTATCCGCACCCGCCAGAAGCATTTCGCGCATATCCTTCACGGAACGGATGCCGCCGCCCACCGTCAGCGGCATAAAACAGCATGCCGCCGTGCGGCGCACAACGTCCGCCATGGTGGCACGGCCATCGGAAGAAGCGGTAATATCCAGAAAAACAAGTTCGTCCGCCTGCTGGGCATCATACGCCCTGGCGCATTCTACCGGATCCCCGGCATCCCTCAGATTGATGAAATTGGTCCCCTTGACGACCCTGCCGTTCGTTACGTCCAGACACGGAATAATTCTTTTAGCCAGCACGGCCCTATCAAGCCATCACGGCCGCTAAAGGAAAAGCCTAAAATACGGCTTGCCGCGGGATGCCTTTTGATAAAAAATCTCTCCTTTTTGACCTGATGCCCTTTTCGGCAGCCCTGCCGCCCGTATACGCCAATAAGAAAAATTGATTGAAATTTATCAATGCCATTAACCCATTTTCCAGCGGCCCTGCCCCGCCGTGAAACAACGCAACGCGGCATCCGCCCCTTCTCGCCCGCATGTATAAAACGGCCTAAGAGCTTTTCTTCCCATGCCCAGGTGGTAAACTCCGCATCAGGCATCTCCATCCATGACTACCACACGCTCGGGATTCACCAAACTTGCAGCCGTCTGCATTGCCATTCTTCTGGGGGCGGTGGTCTGGGAGCTGGGATGGCCCCTGACGCGGACGGAATATGAATGGTCACGCCTGATTGCAGCCGTCGCCACGCTGGGCCACCTGACGGGCATTCTGGGATCCTATTTCCGGAACGAAATCAACCGCCCTTCCCTGAGGCTCCTGATTTTCCAAATCGCCAGCTGCCTCATGATTTTCCTCCTGATTGCCAGGGAACAACAGGAAGCGGGATACATGAGGTTCACGGAACTTTCCCGCCTGGTGATTACGGCCGGGCTGATTGCCATTCCCACGCTGATGTCCCTGACCAGGATTTTTGAATGGCTGGTGGGCAAGCAAAAGAGAGGCCGGCCTCTCATGGCCCCCGCCATGCAGTTTGTAGCCTCCCTGGGTGTGGTCATTCTGGCAGGCGCCGGATTGCTTCTGCTGCCTAATTCCACATATCCGGGTATTACGCTCAGTTTTACGGATGCCCTGTTCACCAGCACCAGCGCAGTATGCGTCACCGGTCTGAACACCGTAGATTTTGCCCATACCTTCACCCCGCTGGGAGAACTGTTCACGCTTGCCCTTATCCAGATTGGCGGATTCGGCATCATGACGTTCGCCTACTTCGTAGCCATGGTGGCGGGCCAGGGTTTTTCCCTGAGGGACCGCGTACTGCTGACGGATCTGCTTGATGAAGACAATCTGGGAGCCGTCGTCTCCTTTATCACCACTATTGTGGTCAGCACGCTGTTCATTGAACTGTGCGGCGCCGTCCTTCTTTATTTCTCCTGGGAAGGGAAGGACATCAACCTGATGGGGGAACCTTTGTGGTGGCATTCCCTGTTCCATTCCGTTTCCGCCTTCTGTAATGCGGGTTTTTCAACTTTCCCGATGAATTTGATGGAACCGGGCATACGCCTGTGCCACAGCGGGCAGGCGGTTATCATGGCGCTGATCATATGCGGCGGCCTGGGATTCGGCATTTACAAGGAAATCAATTCACGTCTGGCGAACCGCTTCTTTTCCAAACACCGCCGCCTGCACATGCAGTGGACCCCTTATTTCAAGCTGGTGATGATTTCCACGGGGATTCTTCTGGCGGGAGGCGCCCTGGCTATCTTCGCCGTTTCCTCTCCCCATGCCGCGGAACCGTTGTGGGAACACCTCTGGATTTGTCTTTTCGACAGCGTTACGGCCCGCACGGCGGGATTCAACATCAGCGATTACAGCCGCTATCTGCCCGCGGCCAGCCTCATTATGTGCGGTCTGATGGTGGTGGGAGGCAGCCCCGGCGGGACGGCAGGCGGCATGAGAACCACTACCTGCGCCATTGCGGGCGCGGAAATACTGCGCATCCTCCGCGGCAGGGATCATGTGGAATTTTTCCGCCGCCGCATTGACCAGCGCACCGTAGCGCGCTGCGTGATTACCGTAGTAGTCTCCTGCGCCTGGATCGGCTGTTTTACCGTCCTGATCTGCGCCCTGGAGCCCTCCATGAGCTCGCTGGATATCTTCTTTGAAAACTGCAGCGCTTTTGCTACGGTAGGCGTGTCGCGGGGCATCACCCCAGATTTAAGCGATCCTTCCAAATATCTTCTTATCATCAACATGCTCGCCGGCCGCGTGGGGCTCTTCGCTTTTCTCATTGCGCTGGCCGGCGCCCCCACTCCGCGGCATTACCGCTATCCATCCGTCAAAATCCCGTTAACCTGAATATACCGTTATGAGATACACCGTTATCGGCCTGGGCCAGTTTGGACAGGAACTCTGCACAGAACTTTCCGCCCGCAATATTGAAGTAGTGGCTGTCGCCTCCACGGATGAAGAATTGGAGCAAATCAAGGATCTGGTGACCTATGCCGTGGTGACGGATTACACTAATCCGGCCGCTTTGCGTGAATTGGAACTGGACGACCAGTCCGCCGTCATCGTCGCCATCGGGGACAGTTTTGAAGAAAATCTCCTCGTCGTCACGCACCTTCAGAAAATGGGCGTCCGCTATATTTACGCCCGCGTCATGAGTCCGGTGCACGAACATATTTTAAGCCAGATGAACGTGTATGCGCTCATCAACCTGTCCCGCGTGGCTTCCAAGCAGCTTGCCAGCCAGCTGGAATCCCCGGAATTCCTGCGCGTGTCCCCCATGGATGAAAACCACAGCATCGTGGAAATAGCCGTGCCGCGCATCTGGGTGGGCAAGCTCCTGCGGGATGTGGGCCTGCGCACGGAACACCACCTCAACCTGCTCACCATCCGCCGCGGGGAAGCCCAGACTCCGCAGGGCCGCCGGGAAATCCTGTCCATCCCGCGCATTCCCGTCATCGGCACTCCTTCCCCGGATCTCATTTTTGAAGACCACGACATTCTGGTCCTGTTCGGCAAGGAAACAAACCTGATTGAATTCGCCCAATTATCCAAGGGATTGTAAACCATTCTCCGCAAGTAAACTGGGTGGGGTACTCCTCCCCAGTTCAAAAAAACGGCCAAGCTGCCTTACCAGTCAGCCGCCAGTTTGTTTTACTGGTTTGATAACGCCTCAAAAGAAGCCATCAGACGTTTTTCAGAGACGCGGCCTTTGACGGAAATGGCGGGAGCGAAAATGGCCAGGCGGTATTCTTCCAGCAAATAACCGTATTGCATCCAGCGCAGGTCTCCGGCATGTTCCTCCAAAACCTGACGCCAGGGAAAATAGACGCGTTCAAAGAGGTCCAGGCGTTCCAGCTCCCTGGCAAGGGGTTGCTGGCCGATGCGCCTGATGCGCTCCGCAATTCCCTGCATGTACCGTTTCAGGTCCGGCAAGCGTTCCGCTCCATGCGCCCACAGGAAACGGGGGCGCAATAACCAGTCAAGCTGGCGCCGAAGGTCAGCCGTGATGCGCTCCGTATGGCGCACGCCCTTTTGCAACGCCATAAAGTCTCTGACGGCATGTTCCGTACCTGCCACCAGTTCCCATATATCCGCCACGTTATGCGCCGCGTCAAAAAGGTTTTGCCGCAGATTCATTTCCGCAGCAGCGAATTGTTCCGCCGTGCGCGGCAAAGGACGGCCCATAGCTGTCTCCGCAGCAACGTCCACGAGGTCTTCCGCATTGGTAGACGGTTCCCGTCCGAGCATCTGGAGAGAGAGCTTTCCTTCCATCTTCAACGGAAATTTTTTGCGGAGATGGTTAAGCTGGTCCGTCTGGCGCAGGCGCATGAAACGCAGGCATCCTTCCCGGTGGGATTCCGCAGCGCGCAGTTCATCCTCAAAAACACGGACGCCCACGGATGCGCCTTCATCCACCAGAGCCACATAACCCGGCCTTCCCGCCACATCCACCGTGTATTCCAAATCTCCGCAGAGCCATTCCTTCATGCCGGTTACGGACATGATATCCTCCGCTGTTTTCTGGAACCGGCGGGAAAGCTTTTTACCCAGGCGGTTATTCAGTTCCGCAACATCCGTGCCCATGGCAAGCTCCTCTCCTTCATCATCGCACACCCATATTTTCGTAACCAGCTCCGCAGGAAGACGGTTCATATCAAAAAAGGAGGGCGCGCAAAATTTTCCCGTTTCCACTTCCACAAATTCCGCCAGTTTCCCTGCCAGCGGTCCATCCGGTTCCAGGCCATGCCTCAGTTCCGCAAAGCAGGCTGCCTTTTGGCTGATGGGCTGGAGAAAGACGCGCAAATCCTTGGGAAGAGTGCGCAGCAGACATTCCGCCCGCTGGGCCAGATGGCCCGAACCCCCCCACTCCGGCAACCATTCGGGAATATCCGGCAACTGGTCGATATGAACGCCCAGGGTCACGCCGTCATCTTCCGCGCCGGGATCGTTCTGGTAATACACGACGTATTCCGCGCCGTTACAGGTGATTTCATCCGGAAAACCATCCAGCAGATCTTTCCCCCAGAATTCGTACATGGCTTCCTGCGGCGGAACATGCAGAGCTTCCGGGTTTTTCTTTTCCACACCGGCGGCCCATCGCAAAAAGGCCCTGGCTGTACAGCAGTCCGACGGAACAAGCCTGTTAAAGAATTCAAAAACTCCTTCCTCGCACCAGACCTGGTCCGGGCGGCGCAATTTCAGTTCTATCTGCCGAACCTCCTCCCGGAGCGCTTCCAAATGCCTGATACAGGCGGGTTTCGCACGGAAACCGCCGCCCAACAGCCCTTCGCGTATCATGATTTCCCGTGCATGGACGGGATTGATACGGCCATAGTGCACACGCCTGTTATCAATGATGCGCAAGCCGCCGCACACGACGCGTTCCACGGCGTAAACGACGCCCTGTTCCTTGTCCCACCGCGCTCCGGAATAGTGTGATTCGCACAAATGGGGCGCTACTTGTTCCACCCATTCCGGTTCCAAAATGGAGGCGCGGCGCATCCACAGGCGCGTGGTGTCCACCAGCTCCACGCCCATGACCCACTCACTCCTTTTTTTACGGCGGAACAGAGCAGAACCGGGAAAAATGCCGAAGGAACGCCCTCCGGCGCCGCGATATTCCCGGTTGTCCGCATCCCAAAGGCCGAACTGGCGCGGAACGCCCGCCAGAATGCTCCGGTGAATCATGGCAAAGGAAGCCTGCCGCTCCGCTTCCTCTTCCAAAGGGGAAATCTTGCATTTCAGGGTTTCCCTGACCAGCCTGGAAAGGTCTTCCCATAAATTGAACCATTCCATCATGCGGTTGAAATTGAGGAAATTTTTCCCGCACCATTTCCGAAGCTGGTTTTTGCGCCAGCGCTTTCCCTCCCGGAATTGCCATGCGGCCTTCCACAACTTGAGCAGGGACAGGAAGTCGCTGTCTTCTTCCTTCCACTGAGCGTGGGCCTGGTCCGCTTTCTGAACGGCATCCGCAGGGCGTTCGCGGGGATCCATGACGCCCAGGCCGGCTACAATGACCAGCATTTCCGGCAGGGCCTGTTCATGCTGCGCTTCCAGCAGCATGCGGGCCAGCCGCGGGTCAATGGGCAACCGAGCCAACTTCCTGCCTACGGGCGTGAGCTGCCGGGCTTTGTCCAGGGCGCCGATCTCCCGCAAGGCGCGGTAACCTTCCGTCACCAGTTTGGATGAAGGAGGATCCGGAAGAGGAAACTCCGGCATTTCCGGCAACCCCAGGTCTTTCATCCGGAGAAGCGCTCCGGCCAGTGCGCTGCGCCTGATTTCCGGATCCGTAAATTCCGGCCTGTCTTCCCAGTCCTTCTCACTGTACAGGCGGATGCACACGCCTTCACATACACGGCCGCAACGGCCGGCGCGCTGGCGGGCGCTGGCCCTGGAGACGGGTTCTATCTGAAGCCGCTGCACTTGGCGCGCCGGGCTATAGCGGCTGACGCGCGCCAGGCCGGAGTCAATCACGTAAATGATGCCGGGGATTGTCAGGGACGTTTCCGCCACATTCGTAGCCAGCACAATGCGGCGGTATCCCCGCTCCGGATGAAAAATCCTCTGCTGGTCCGCCAGGCCCAGCCTGGCGAACAGAGGCAGAATGCGCGTATTCTTCAGATTCCGGCCTTCCAGTTTTTCCGCCACTTCACGTATTTCCCGTTCTCCGGGAAGGAAGACAAGCACATCCCCGCGGTCGTCCAGAGTATCCAGCCAATCCACGGCACGCGCCACATGAGCCGGGAGTTCCTCATCGTCATGCAGCGGCGGCAGATAGTGGAGATCCACCGGATAAGTGCGGCCTTCTACCTGAATAATAGGCGCGCCTCCGAAGAATTCGGAAAACCCTCCGGCATCCAGCGTCGCGGAACTGATGACCAGCCGCAAGTCCCTCCGCCTGCCCAGCAAAAGCCGCAGATAGCCGAGCAGAAAATCAATGTTGAGGCTGCGTTCATGCGCCTCATCCAAAATCAGGGTATGATATTGGCGCAGATCCGGATCATGCTGCGTTTCCGCCAGAAGAATCCCATCCGTCATGAACTTCAGGCGCGTGTCCGGCCCGGTTTTTTCCTCAAAGCGCACCTGGTAACCCACCAGACCTCCCAGGTCGCAGTTTAATTCTTCCGCCACCCGGCGGGAAACGGAAGCAGCAGCCAGTCTTCTGGGCTGGGTGCACCCTACTCTGCCCCGCGCCTCCCCGGCAAGCTCCATGGCCATTTTGGGAAGCTGGGTAGTCTTACCGGAGCCCGTCTCCCCCACTACGACAATGACCTGATGCTCCCGCATCGCCGCCAGAATGTCATTCCGGCGGCGGGAAATGGGGAGATCCGGATAAGTAATGTTCATGATAAAGAGAAGAAAAAACCCTGCAAGAACGTCCTGCAGGGTTGAAGAAGAAAGCCTGAAGGTTCTTTTACTGACAGGGTTTGGGGAGGGCGATGCGACCGCTCCGGGTCAGCATCTGCACATCATAATGCTCAATGAGGGACAGGAAACGGTCTATCTTGTGCTCGCCGCCTGTCACTTCAATGGTCAGGGCCTCCCGCGTGACATCCACAATGTGGGCGTCCAGTATCTGGCAGAACTCAATGACTTCATGCCGCGTGGCGGAATCCACGCCTATGCGGGTCAGTACCGTTTCCCGGTACACATTGTCCGTATTGCGGAAATCTACTACTTCCACCGTGTTGACCAGTTTTTCCAGATGTTTGATAATCTGGTCCAGAACATCCTCCTTTTCGCGTACGACGATGGTCATCCGTGAAAAGCGCGGGTCCTGGCTAGGGGCAACGTTCAACGAATGAATATTGTAGCCCCGTCCACTAAACAAACCGGCAATGCGGGCAAGCACGCCGAATTTGTTTTCAACAAGTACGGAGATAGTATGACGAGTCATAATTTAATTTCTTAAAGGTGATGCATTGTAAGCGCTTTTGACTGCCAGTCAAGCCTGCGGACGGCGATGCCGGAAAACGTTTTCCCGAACGGAGATTCCGGCGGGAACCGCTCAGGCCGGATCAAAGCTCGTGCGGTATAATGGCGTTGCCTTCTGTCGCCTCAGGGATGCGGGGAAGCAATGTTTTTTCAGAAACAGGGCGCGCATCCACTTTCACATTGAATTGCTGCCCGTCGCGGGAAACGGTCAGCAACGCCGGCCCTTCCCTAAGGGCTTTGACCAAAGCTTCCTTGGTGCTGACACTCTGGTGATTTACGGCAAAGACCATATCGCCGGCCTGCAATATCTGCCCTACGGATTTCTTCGGATTCACCTGAATGACCAGCAGTCCCCGGGCGCCGATAGACTGCTCCTCCGCAGTCAGTTCACGCAAATGCATTCCCACTCCTTCCATGAAGTCTTCCCAAGGAGAAGGAACATTCTTTAAAATACTGTCTCCCACCTTCAGGGTGACGTTCATCTTTTGCCCCTTGCGCCAGATTTTCAGCCGGAACTTGTCGCCGATGGAAAGATTTTCAATGCGCTCCTTCACTTCCTCATCCGTCTGGATGGGAACTTCGTTGAAACTCAGTATTACGTCACCCGTTTGAAGACCTGCCTGCTCCGCCGGAGAGCCATGATTCACGATGTTGATGACCGCGCCTCCAGCCTCATGGTAATCCAGGAAGCTGCGAAGCGGAGGAGTATTGCGCACAATGTCCAGTCCCAGATACCCTTTCATGGGTCGTCCATGCTTGCAAATCTGCTCAAAGCTGTGCATCACCAGATTGGAGGGAATGGCAAACCCAATGCCGGCGTAATTTTTCTCCACGTTGGGAAGCACCGATTTGTTGATGCCGATGACCTCCCCGCGGATGTTGATGAGGGGGCCGCCTGAATTCCCCGGAAAAATGCTGGCGTCCGTCTGGATCAAGTTAATGCCGGAATCCACCAACTTGCGTTCACGGGAGCTGATAATGCCGCGGGAAACCGTCGTGCCCAGCCCATAGGGATTGCCGCATGCCAGGACAATCATGCCGGGCGCAATTTCATCACTGTTGCCGAACGGAAGGGGGGTAAAGGTCATCGGGTTTTCCACCTGCAACACGGCAATGTCCAGTTCCGGGTCCACTCCCACCAGACGTACGGAAACGCTTTTCCCATTACTCAGCGTAACGCGCAGAGCATGCTTGTTCTGAATGACATGATAAGCGGTAATAATATGTCCTTCTTCAGTAACAATGACGCCGGAACCCAAACCATGAACCGTCAGCCTTTTTTCAATCATGGAATCACCGTCCTCGGAAGGCTGTGGAACGCTTGTCACGCCTGTAGTATCTATGCTGACCAATACCCGTTCCACCAACCGGGCAACGCGTGAATATTCCTCATTGAGCTGGTGCAAAACAGGAATATCCTCCTTCTTCAGTTCAGGCTGCTGGGCCAGGGTAAACACCTCCGACCGGAAGGAAACATTTTTCTCCGTAACACGGCTGTTCCATCTCCAATAGGCAACGGAGACCACGGTCATCATAACCGTCATCATGATGACAAGTAAAGCCCGTGTCCATATGGTCGATCTCATGGAAATGCCCTGCCGTAATAACGATCAAACGATTTGCGGCTTGATCACAAGGGGATGCCTGAAAACGGAGCCCGTCAAGCTTCAGCCGCTTTTTGACATTCCGATTCCATTGATACTATTTAAGCCTTTTCTCTTCAAATGAAAAAACCTGCAAATGACAAATACGCCTTTCAACAAACCGTACTTTATGATATCATGCGGTTACGGTTTTATGGGTTCCAGCGCTTTACAACAACAAGCCATTCATCTCGTCTTCGGCACGGATGAAGGAATGGTGCGTGAAAAGGCTTCCGGCATTTTTGCCGCTCTGACGGAAGGCACGAATGAATTTTCCCATGAAATTCTGGAAGCGGTCTGCGGTGATTCCGATGAAGCGGCTCAGGTGGTACGCCAGGTTACGGAAGCTTTGCGGACCCTCCCATTTTTTCCGGGACGCAAAGTAGTCTGGATGAAGAACTGCAATTTTCTGGGAGACTCCGTCACGGGACGTTCTTCCACTACGGAAGCGGCTCTGGACTCCTTCAGGCAATTGCTGGAAAGCGGCCTGGGGCCGGACGTCCTGCTGCTTATTTCCGCCTCCGAATTTGACAAGCGCCGTTCCTTCAACAAATTCCTGCTTCAATCCGCCGTGTCGGAAGAATTGAACAAGCCGGACATCACCAAAGCAGGATGGGAAGGCAGTTTAATGCCCCTCATTAATAAGGAAACGGCGGTGCGAGGCATGAATTTCGATTCCGCCGCCCTGGAACTGTTCATTCACCGCGTCAGCGAATCCTCCCGCCAAATCATTTCTGAAATTGAAAAACTGGATCTTTATCTGGGAGCGGACAGACGCACCGTAATGCCGGAGGATGTAGAGCGCATGGTTCCGTTGACGCGTACAGGCGTTATTTTTGAAATTTCCCGGGCTCTGGAAAACAAAAAAAGCGACGCGGCTATCTCTCTGATTGACTTTCAACTGGAACGCGGTGAAAACGCCATCACCATCATGCGCGCCGCATTCATCCCTACTCTAAGGAATCTGCTGGCCGCCAGACTTTTATGTGACGCATTCAACCTGAAGCCCACCAATTTCAAGGAATTTACGGCCCGCATTTCTTCCCTGCCCTCTTATGCAGCCGCGTTAATTCCCCTGAAAAAAGACGGCTCTCCCAATGCTTACCCGCTTTTTCTGGCGGCGCAGAACGCTTCCAAATTCAAGACGGAACGGCTGAAGCAAACTTTAAAAGAATGCATGAAGGCAGATAAAGCCCTAGTGTCCTCCTCTCTTGATCCCCGCCTGATTCTGCATCGTCTTGCCATCTGTTCCGCATCCTGATGAACTCCTCCTCTTCTTCCGTTTTCCCCCTGTTTGACGTTCTCGTCGTCGGCGCCGGGCACGCAGGTATTGAGGCGGCGCTGGCAGCATCCCGTCTGGGGTGTTCCGTCGCCGTCCTGACCCATAACCTGGATACCATTGGGCAAATGTCCTGCAACCCGGCTATCGGGGGACTTGCCAAAGGGCATATCGTCCGGGAAATAGACGCCCTGGGCGGAGCCATGGGATTGAACACGGATGCCACCGCCATTCAATTCCGGATGCTTAACGCCTCCAAGGGACCCAGCGTGCGCGCTCCCCGCGCCCAGTGCGATAAAACAGCCTACCGCACAAGAATGAAAATGGTTCTGGAAACCGCCCCGGGCATACGCCTGTTTCAGGGAGATGTGGTCAGATTGCTCGTCAACGGGGAACAACAGGTAACGGGAGTTGTTACTTCTCTGGACTGCGCCATTCATGCCCGCAGCGTGATTATCTGCTCCGGGACATTCATGAAGGGATTGCTTCATGTAGGCCTTCAGCACATAACAGGCGGCCGAATGGGTTGCGCTTCTTCCAGCCTTTCCGCCGATCTTGCCATGCTGGGTTTTCAGGTGGAACGGCTTAAAACGGGAACTTCTCCCCGCGTCAATGGAAAGTCCATTGACTTTTCCGTCTGCGAAATGCAGCCTGGAGATACTCCGGAAGCCCTGTTCAGTTACCGTTCCCGCGATATACTGAAACGTGATTCCGAACCTTTTTGCACTTTGAACACATGGGGAGATGCAAATTTCCGGATGAAGCAAATGCCCTGCTGGATCACCTACACCAACCAGGCGACGCACGACATTATCCGGAAAAATTTAAAATTCAGCCCTCTTTACAGCGGTATCATTGAAGGCGTAGGCCCCCGGTATTGTCCCTCCATAGAAGATAAAATCGTGCGCTTTGCGGAAAAAACAAACCATCAGGTATTCCTGGAACCGGAAGGCCGCAGTACGGAAGAATTCTACCTTAACGGAGTTTCCACTTCCCTGCCCTACTCCGCTCAGTGCGATTTTATTCATACCATTCCCGGTTTGGAAAAAGCGCAGCTGATCCGTCCGGGATATGCGGTGGAATATGACTTCTGTCCTCCTACGCAATTGCATCCCACACTGGAAACAAAACTGGTGGAAAACCTGTATTTTGCAGGTCAAATCAACGGCACATCCGGCTATGAAGAAGCCGCGGCGCAAGGTTTGATGGCGGGAGCGAACGCCGCCCTGAAAACCCTGGGCAAACCTTCTCTGGTGCTGCGCCGCGATCAGGCTTACATCGGCGTCATGATAGATGACCTCGTTACCAAGGGAACCGATGAACCTTACCGCATGTTCACCAGCCGGGCAGAATTCCGCCTGCTGCTGCGCCAGGATAACGCAGACCTGCGGTTGGCCCCTCTGGCTTTTGAAACGGGCCTTATTACCCGTGAAACGGCCCGAAAAGCGGAAGACAGGAAAAACGCCATTGATGAAGGAATAACAAAAGCAGCCGCCCTCAAACACGAAGGGGTTTCTCTCTCCACATGGCTTAAAAGGCCCGGCAACGACTGGCCCCTATTGCCTGAAGAACTGAAAAAAATGTTCCACGTGGAACATTTGGATGCCATTGCCACGGATATACAGTACGAAGGGCATATTGAAAGGCAGAAAAAACAGGCGGAAAAAATCATACGGATGGAAAATAAAACTATTCCCACCGATATTGATTACGAACATGTCCACGCCTTAAAAAAAGAGGCTGTCATCAAGCTGGGCAATATACGTCCCGCAACTATCGGACAGGCCTCCCGCATTCCCGGAATTACCCCGGCAGATATTGCCCTGTTGCTCGTGCATCTGCAAAAACGCAGCAGGCAGCAAACATAATATCCTGTGCCTCTTTCATTCAGAAATTTAATCTGAGAGATATGCGGAGCCTGGATGATGGGAAAAACATGACAGAAGCTTCCCTGATCCGTATATGATCCCATTGTATCGCCCTGTCGTTATTGCGCGGAATTGATAAAAGAGATTCAATCCTGTTCCCTGAATTCTTTTTGTGCGACAGCAGATCCTTTTTCTCTCTGAGTAATCATCATTCCTCTGCCTGTTGCAAAAAGAAATGGAATTATCCCTTGAGTATTATTGAATACCGGTCTCTCTAATTGATCAATTTATCCATTACAAATCATTGACATACTGTCGATAACAAAAAAACAGCATGAGAAGATCACTCCAAGAAGTAAGGGGAGCAAAAAGGACTGAATAGTAAAATCTACCCGGAAATGAAAGTTACTTTCCCAAGTCTCAAATTCTTCAGATAATCAATAGACAAAGCCCTCGTCCATTAACGGTAACAGATATCTCCCCTGATGCACACATCATCTCCAAAGGCATTCACAACAGGCTGTTCAAGACAGGCTTCATGCTCCAGAAACGGACCGGACGCTACGCCGTCCGCACCGCCGCCGATAATGATGGGAGCATAAAATCCCACCCACTCATCGACCAAACGGGCTTTCAAGAATTCCCGGACCAGACAGCCTCCCGCTTCCAGAAGGAGAGTCCCTATTTTTTTATCATCATATAATTTTTTTAATAATTCCAAATAATTAAAACATTCTCCACAATCAAGGTGCGGTCACGAAATTCATCCGTCAAACAAATGGAATCCGCAGGTATGGAAGCGGCATCACGGGTCAGAATAATACGCCAGGGTTGTTCCTTGAGGAGAGAAACAGCACGATCCGGTTTCCTAATGGTCAGGGACGGATTGTCCAGACGAACGGTATTCCCTCCGGTGAGAACCGCATCGCATTCGGCACGCAGGGTATGTACAAAAGACCTGGATTTTTCATTCGTCAGCCATTGGGAGCGTTCCGGACTGCGGGAAATGCGGCCATCCAGAGACATGGCGCTTTTTGCAATTACCCAGGGACGTCCTTCCAGCATGTTCAACCTGAATCCCCGGATTAAATGATCGCATTCCTTTTCCAGAACCCCGCGGGTAACCTTGATGCCGGCCTGCTCAAGAATATCAGCCGCAGCGCCGCGGTGCTTGGGATTGGGGTCTTCCGAACCATAAACCACCCGTTTGAAACGGTATTGCAAAATAGCATCCGTACAAGGCGGCGTTTTTCCGGAAGTGCTGCATGGTTCCAGAGTAACATACAAAGTTGAATCAGCGAACAGGGCTGCATTGCCTCTCGCCACTCCGTCAGCAATGGCCTCTCTTTCCGCATGGGGCAAACCGGCTTTTTTATGAAATCCTGAACCGATTACCCGGTTTTCATGTACAATGACCGCTCCCACGCAGGGATTCGGGCTCGTAAGTCCGATCCCATTTGAGGCCAGTTTTATGGCCATACTCATCCAACGGTCATCCTGGTTTTTCGTATTCACGCCGTTTTGTAGCATGAAAACCGGAAGAAGGACAATCACGTTGTGTGATTGAAGAATATTAGGTTTAACAATATTAAATTCCTTCTTCTTCTACCGTGTGTCTAGTGTGAATAAGATTTCAAATTGCTGAAAATGAAAGTATTAAACCTCATTCCAACTGTTAATAAATTTGGTCTGCAAAAATGTGGATAACATCTGAATAAGTTATTCACATCATATTCGCAGTTAATTGGCTTATTCTTTCACAGGGTTATTGGCAGGCGCGGCTGTAAAACAGATTCGCGCATTCCTCCTTGCAGAGGCCACGGAGGAAAGCATACCATTCTTTTGTGAAGGTTGCCAAATTGATTTATATTCCGGAGAGGGATCATACTTTTCCTGCTACAAGCCCTGAAGCGCCCTTCCACGGCTTTTCTGTGGCTGGAGTGAATATAGCCGCCTACTGCGCTGCCCGCCTTCGGGAGGCGGGCTTTGAAGCGGTTTTCGATCCGGAAACTCCGGTTTGGGAAGAAAAAGGGGAAATCATAGAGGTGTCCATGCATGATTTTTCCCCGGAGGCGGCCATATGGCTTGCCTCCTGCGGGGCAGGGGAGGCAAGGAGTGAAGAGGGGTATTTGCTGGCCCGGAAAGGCGGGGAAAGCGGATTGACGCGGGTATTCACGCGGAGGGAGGCAGCAATAGAGCGTCTCGTTTATCCCTGGGATCTGCTGGAATGGCAGGAAAAAGTGATGGAGAAGATGGAATGGGAGAATTTCTCCGGGGGGGAAGGGGTTTATGTTATGGGAGCGCTCCGGGTGGGGGACGGGACCGTCATCATGCCGGGCGTGGTTGTGGAAGGGACCGTATGGGCGGGAGATGGCTGCCGCATAGGGCCTAATTGCCATTTGAGGGGTTATGTGTCTCTGGGGAATAACTGCGTAGTAGGGCAGGGAGTAGAACTGAAAAATTGTATTATCGGCGACGGCACATTGATCCCTCATTTGAGTTATGCGGGGGATTCCATCATTGGCAATGACGTTAACTTCGGCGCCGGAACGGTATGTTCCAATTTTCGCCATGATGGCGGCGAACACAAAATGATGGCGGGCGGGAGGCTGGAATTTACTGGAAGAAACAAGCTTGGAGCCGTCATTGGAAGCCATGTGCGGCTGGGCGCCAATACCGTTGTTTTGCCGGGGCGGGTTATTTCTCCCGGTACCTGGACCAGGCCGGGGGAAGTATTCACGGGGGACGTGAATGGCAGAATGGAAATTTCCTGAATGCCGAAAAGGCCGCATGCGGAAAAACGTCTCCCGGCATGCGGCCTTTGGTGAATGGTTAAAGTTGCTTCAGCAGCATCGGCGACGGCGCATCATCAGAGCGGCCAGCCCCAGCAGGCCCAGGGAAACCGCGGATGCTTCCGGCACGGGAAGCACGACGCCGTCATAAAATTTGATGTTGTTGACATCCAGAGTGCCGTTCATGGGGCGGGTATTTCCGAAAGAAGCCCCAAACTGGGAGCCTGTCAGGGCAGGGGAGGATGGATTCCACTCGGTAATCGTGCCTGCCAAAGCGCCGTTGACGTAAATGGAAAGCGTTTGGGAGGAAAGATCGGAAATGATGCTTAGATTATTCCAGTTGTCCTGCTGGAGATCTGTCCAGGTCAACCCCGTATTGATATTTCCGCCGGTTTGGCCGCCGAACCCCTTGTTGTAGAAGTAAAGTTCTCCGTTGTCAGCGAATTCCAGCACCATGCTGTTGGATTCTCCGGAGACCGTCCCATTGGTGTACAGGCTGAAAATGTCTTTCCACCCGTTGCTGGTGGAACTCAGGTTTTTCAGGTTAAAGCTCACGGTAAAACTGCCTGTGATGCCCGTTATGTTTGCGTTATAGGGAGTGCCGGAACCGCTGCCGAACGTGGCGTAATCATTGCCGGAAGTGTAATTGAAGGAGCCGTTCCAGTTGGGGGCGGTTATTTGTGCTCCTTCCGCAGTCCATTCCCAAGAATAGATAGGAGTAGCCGCGTGGGACATGCCTGCCGCTGCCAGTAAAGATAAAATAATCAATGAGCGTTTCACGGAAATTTTGAAATATGGGTTACAATCAATCCGATAGGAGGGCAGCGGATTTCTAATCCGCATAAGGATATTGAAGAAATCTGATTCCCTGGAATGGATTTTTAAGAATGCTTAAATAATCTAAAAAACCTATTCATGCAAGATATGCCCGGAGAAATTACATATTACTATATATAGTATGCTTTTAAAAAAATACTGCCAAATATTAGGGTTTGACGGAGAAATGGCTTGAACTATGAAAGGCGGTTATGAGAAGATGCGAGGCAGATAAAAGCACAGACACATGAAGTTTACCATTTCCAAGCAAGTATTTCTCGACGGGCTGAGACAGGTTGCCAGCGTCGTGTCTTCCAAGACGACGCTGCCTATTCTTTCCAACGTCAAGATTGAAGCTGAAAACGGCCAGGTACGTTTTACGGCTACCGATCTTGACGTATGCATTACTGGCGTAGTTCCCGCGAATGTGCTGCGTGAAGGCTCCGTGACCCTGCCCGCTAAAAAGCTGGTGAGCATCATCAGCGAACTTCCTGAAGCCGAAGTTCAGGTGGATGTCAACCAGCGCAACCAGGCTGCTGTGGAATGCGGCCGCTCCCAGTTTAAGCTGAACGGCCTTCCGGCGGATGAATTTCCGGAATTGCCGTCCTTTGAACAGGCAACCGTGTACCAGGTGGACCAGAATGTATTGCGGGACTGCATCCGCCGCACGGAATATGCTATTTCCACGGATACGACCCGCTACGTGCTGAACGGCATTTCCCTCTCCTTCCGCAACGGTAAAATGACCCTGGTGGCCACAGACGGCCGCCGTCTGGCGCTGGCGGAAACCGCCCTGGAATTCCCGGAAGAACAGCAGCTGGACGCTATCCTGCCCACCAAGGCTGTTGGTGAACTCCGCCGCCTGCTGGATGAAGTGGGAACCGCCACCATCCGTTTCACCCGCAACCAGGCCGCTTTTGAAATCAATGATACGTTACTGATCAGCAAGCTGATTGACGGCAATTACCCGAACTACCGCCAGGTAATCCCGACGGACTGCAAGGAAAGCATTGAACTTCCCTGTGGAGAACTGCTGGAAACGGTGCGCCGTGTCTCCCTCCTTTCCGTGGACAAGAGTACGAATATCAAGCTGAACTTCCGTGAAAACGAGCTGGAAGTGGCTTCCAGTGCGGAAGGCGTGGGTGAAGCCCATGAATCCATGACGATCACTTATGCCGGAAGGCCGCTTTCCATTTCCTTCAATCCGGATTTCTTCATGGCTCCCCTGAAGACGATGGCCGGGGATACGATTATTACGCTGAATCTCATTGATGAAATGAGCCCGGGCGTCTTGAAGATCGGAGATGAGTTCCTGTATGTGCTCATGCCGATGAGATCTCCCAATTGATTTTGGTGGCACAAAATCGTTCATACAGAGGAACAGGCGCCGTGGCAACATGGCGCCTGTTTTTTTATTTACTGAAAGTGAAGGAGATAAATATGTTATTCACACAAATGTTCTACGTGGAACATTTTTTATTTTCCATTACGGGAAAACTGTAATCTCCTCCCTTGAAAAGGCAGGATTCCTGCATGGAGTGCGAGGAACTATCACCGGAAACCTCTGCGATGGCGGAAGAATGCCATTATCGGTGAATGAAAAGATACGGCCACAGAATATTCAGAGAGCTGCATCTCACTCGCTCAACAGCCCAGGAGGAGCGAACAAGTCCGGAGCGAGATGAAAGGGATAAGAACCGGATGCCTGAAGGATGGCTTCACGAACGGAGGTCATGGAATGGAAACAGGAGCGTTCCACATTCAGAATACGTCCGTCCTTCAGTTTGATCATTAATCCGGGTTCTGCTTCATTATTTGGAGTGCATCCTATGCGTTCAATTAATTCCCACGGTATTTCCCTGCGTGAAATGCTGTTGCCCCAGAGGATGGAGGAAGAAGTGATTGTGAGAAAATAAGGTCTGCCCAGGATAACGGGAAGCCACAGAAACAGCAGAAGAGAGCCGAAAAGAAGGTTCCACCAGCCGGAACCGAAAAAAGCCCAGGCCAGACCGCACCCCAGGGTTGCGAGGATTTTTCCTCCCAGCTGATAACTGCGGTAGAAGTAATAAGTATTCATGAGTTGCGAAGTCAATGAAACATCAGACTGACCATGGAACGCTAAGTTCCCAACCGTACTCTGTACGATACCGCTTTGTTCCGGAAAAGACAAGGTGATAAGTCAGGAAATCCAGTCCAGCATTCCAGACGGTATGGAACCGCAGGAACGTATCAGGGAAAGAAAACGTTTTTCCATTTCCGGCGGCGGTGGAAAAAGACCCGGCAAGGCCCGGCCCGCAACAAGTTCCAGGGCGCCCTGGTTGTGAAGCGCCAGGGGAGGATCAATGTAACGCATTTGCGTAGGATCCGGCAGAATAAAATTAAGAGGGCGGCCTTCGTTCAGCAGGCGGTTCTTTGGAATTTCCGGCCCCCATTCATCCTCCACGCCCATATTGGCAAGCAAAATGCCGGAAGATAAGAGTATAGCCGGGTCAATAAGCCCTGACATGGCATTCCGCTTACCTGTAGCCGTAACGGCGCAGAAAGCACGCCTGGTTGCGTCAGTAAGGGCCGCCTTGTCATTTGCCTGCACAAAGGAGGCGGAAGACAGAGGTTTTCTCTCCACATCCGCTACAATGACATTCAGTTTCCGGTTGAGAGCATGCAGAGCTATTCCGCGGCCGACTTTTCCATATCCAATGACCAGCAGAGTTTGCCCCTGTTCGTTTTTTATTCCAAGAGCGTCCAGCGCCCGGAAAAAACTTTCTCCGGTCCCAAGGCAGGTTTCTATCTGTTTAATCTTTCCGGCGTCCACCATCCACACGGGTTGTGGACATGCCGCATAGCGTTCCGCGCCTGAGCGGGTCAATTCCACATATCCGCAAAGACTGGGGACATGGCTGAGCGCTCCGGCACAGTCCATGACTACATCATAAGGGCCGCCTGCCCGTTCCGCTTCCACCACGGGAATTCCATACTGCCCCAGCAATACGACTGTATCCGGATCATGGGGCATTACCGGAGAGATCGCTACTGTCAGCTTCGCTCCTGCGGCCAGAAGAGAAGCGTATTTAGCGCAGGTATTCCGGAATACGGGAGAAGCGTCAATAATCCGGCATCCTTCCAGCGGGCGGCTTTCCGACCACGTTTTATATTGATGCAGGAGAACGGGAAATTCTTCCTGCCGATAAAAGGGGAACAAATTTTCCAGAATGCGCTCCGGAGATACAGGCATAACAACAATTCAGGGGTTCTTGCAGAAGAAGGTAATCCCCATCCTGCCGTTTTCCCAGAAAAACTTCGTCAACAAAACATCTTTTGTTGAATGGTTGTTAAAGGCTGTAGCCGGTTCGTGGAAGACAAACTGTTAAGTTGTCAATGTCCGCTTGCAGGCTGAGCATTCCGAATAAGGTGGTTGATTTTACCCGGTCGTTTTATCCGGCATTTTTATTTGCCCTCCGATGAGGATTACAAAACGCTTCTTTTCGTTGTATGGCCCGCAAAAATAGTGCAATAATTCAGGAAATATAATTTTTGTACGTTATGCTTATGCCTCGGAAAAAACGGCATAGAAAAAAGGACTGCTTTTCAGGCAGCCCTTTTTAAAATTAGGTGGTGTTTTAAAGGGAGCATTGCTCCGGCAGGCTATTGCTTGCGGCCTCCGGATCCCTGTTGTTGTGCGGGAGGGATTTTCTGCGCTTCCGGCACGGGCAACGGCGTTTTCCGGATGGTAACGGGCGTTCCTATGCTGGTCTGCCTGTAGAGGATTTCCGCAACATTTCGCGGCAGACGGACGCAGCCATGAGAAACAGGATGCCGCCGAACTTTTCCTACATGCAGGCCCAGGCCCGCATTGGTAAGCCTCTGCCAGTAGGGCATGGGAGAGCCGTCAAAACGGCCTCCTTCCGGTACGGGATCCGTGGATTCGGCATTGTAGTTAATGCATTTGCCTTCGGCATCATACATTTTGCCGTAGAGGTTGGAGGCGTAGTCTTCCTTTTTGGAGATCACAGTATAGTCTCCCGTTTTGGTCGGATAGGCTTTGACGCCGGAGGAGAGGGGAAAATCCATGGCGACCAGTCCGTCCACCAGATACTGGCCCCGCTGTTCGTCCAGGCAGACGAAGATTTTCCGGGATTTTTTCGGCTGGCGGTTCAACAGGGTGTCGTCCTTATAGACGTCGTATGTTTTCCGGTAGTCCTTGCGGGCCACGAAATGAGCGTACGTAGAAGGATGAAACGGGTTTTTATACTCCGGGACGGATTTGTCCACGGTGCGCGGATCCGGCAGGGCCGCATGGCCCGTGCCGGAGTGGGAACAGGACATCCACCCCATGAGAACCACGGGGAAGACGGCCAGGAGAAAGAGAGGCTTCATAAGTGGTGAAACCGGGAGGGGTTTCCCGGATTACTTGGAACGCGGGATTGTCAGCTTCTGGTTGATGTGAATCAGATCGGACTTAAGGCCGTTAGCCCTCTTGAGAGCCTTGACGGAGGTGCCGTTCCTGCGGGCGATGGCTCCCAGCGTATCGCCTTTCTTCACGGTGTAGGTGCGGGCCTTGGGAGCGGATTTACGGGAGGAGCTCTTTCTGGCAGCTGCGCTGCGGGAGGATTTGGTGCCGGACGTGCTCTTCCGCGCGGATGATTTTTTAGTGACGGAAGGTTTGGCAGGGGGATTGTAAGCGTAGCTGGAGGAATTCTGAACCGGGCTGTAATGGCCGGATTCGTAAGCGGGATCAGAGCTTTCCGCGATCCACGGCGGGATTTCGCCGCTGGCCGGTTCTGCGGTGTCATAGCCGGCCGTGGAGGAATTCTGGGTGGAGCAGGAAGAGAAGGGTAATACCAGCGCAACAGCGCAGGTTAAAATAAATGGCGTTTTCATGTGTGCCCTGTTCATACTAATTTATGATTTCGGATTCAAGGCGGCAGCGCGGATTGTCGGGATTTTTTTTTCAGACCTTGCCCAGATTATAAAAGGTTTCCGCATTTCGGGTCGTCACATGGGCCAGGTCTTCCAGGTTCATGCCTCTGGCAGCGGCGATGAACCGGGCTGTATGAATGAGATGGGCGGGTTCATTCATGCGGCCCCGGAGGGGTTCCGGACTGAGGTAGGGGGAATCCGTTTCCAGCATGATACGGTTTTCCGGGCACCAGCTTGCGGTTTCCGCCACTGCGGAGGCGTTTTTAAAAGTAGCCACTCCGGTGAAGGAGACCATGCCGTCCAGTTCGTCAAAGATTCGCGTGGCCTGAGCGGCATTTCCGATGAAGCAATGAAAGACGGGACGCACGCGGCCCGCGTAGTTCCGGGCAATCGCCAGGGCGTCCTCAAAGCTCGCGGAGCCTTTCCGGTCCCGCGTATGCAGGACGATATTGAGGCCCAGGCGCGCCGCCAGGTCAAAATGCTGTTCCAGCATATTCTGCTGAAGGCGGCGGAAATTTTCCTGCTCCCAGCCCGGGGGGGGGACATGGAAATAGTCCAGCCCCGTTTCCCCAATGGCGGCCAGGGGAATGTCCTGCGCTATCTGGAAAAGACGGTCCGTCCAGCCTTCCGGCGCTTCATGGGCATCATCCGGATGGATGCCCAGCGCGCAGAAGACTACGCCCGGGAACTGGCGTGCCCATGCTATATTCATCTCCCAATCATTCGGCCGTGCCCCCAGCGTAATCATGCGGTCAGTGTTTGCCTGGAGGGCATGCTGAACGTAGGTTTCCCTGCGGGACTGGTCGAATTGGGAGGAGGCCAGATGGCAATGCGTGTCAATGATCATGGCATAGAAACCCCGGAAGGGCAGGGGAAGTTTGTGGATATTTGCCGGCTTTGAAAAGAGCAAACGCAGAGCATGCCTGATTTTTCCTTGCCACACGGAAGTGAAACGCACAAACTGCCCTGCATGAAATGTACGGCTTTGTGCATGTGCGCCGCCCTGTTGCCGGTGGCTTCCCTTCAGGCAGGAACCCAGCAGATGGAAGCTCCGCAGGAGGGCCCCGTTATCAGTTTTCATCTGGAAAACGATATGTTCGTGGGAGATGATGACAATTATACCAACGGCGTCCGGTTTGCCTGGATGTCCGGCACCACATCCCGAAGCCAGACTTTTTCCGGCATGCTGGGGACGGTTCTGGGGGGTACGAATGCTTCAGGTTCCTGGCGCCGGTTCATGGGAATGGACGGTTCTCCCAATTTGCGCCAGCAGTGGGGACTTGACTTGACTCAGCTTATGTATACTCCGGAGCAGAAAGCCACCTATCCCCTGTACAACCAGCATCCCTATGTGGGAAGCCTGACGTTGGGGCTTACTTCTCTGGTTAAGAATGAAGACAGGGCCAATTCCCTGGAATTGCAGCTGGGTACCACGGGCACGAATTCCCTGGCGAAAGGCTCCCAGCATTTTATTCATAAACTGTGGGGTATGGAGCAATGGCCCGGCTGGGCCAACCAGCTCCCCGGAGAGATGACCGCCAATTTGTTTTTCAAGCGTTATTACCGCCTGCGCGGACTGGAAAAGCGCTACGGCTCTGGTTTTGAAACGGACGCTCTGGCTTACTGGCACGCAGACGCCGGCACAGTAATGGTGCAAGCGGGGGGCGGCATGTCTTTCCGCTTCGGCTATAATCTGGGCAATACTTCTCCGGAGAACAGCATTCGCGGCGCGACCAGCGCCGCGCCTCCCTTCGTTTACAACAGGACGTCCGTTTCCAACTGGGGGTACTACGGTTATCTTCACGCCGCCGTGCGGGCCGTGGCCCATGACCTGTATCTGGATGGCACGGTGTTTCGTTCCTCCCCCAAGTATGTGAACAAGTATCCTGTGGTGGGAGAATGGGGCTATGGCTTCGGCCTCCGGTACAAGCGCTCAGAGTTGCTTTTCGGCCTGCATTACATGACCAAGGAGTACACCCAGCAGGAATCCATGCAGTGTGTGGGCGTTCTCCAGCTCCGGCATACTTTTTAACGGCTGCGTTTGCAGGCCGCGCATAAACGTGACAGCAGCTTGCAAAGGGCAAGTTTGCTGTTAGAATTAGAATTGCGGATTCGTATGTAACTGGACAATCCGTTTGTGCATATCAACTCCGACACATATTGATTTCATGAGAACGACCAGATCCTGGCTTTTATCCTGTACCGCGCTGGCGGTAGGTTCCGTCATGTGCGGCCTGGGAGCACCGGGCGATTCCGCCACCACGCCAGCCCCTACAGGGCTGGAATGGGAACAGGAACAGAACCTGCATTTGAATAAGGAAGCGCCAACCGCCTTCTTCGCGTCTTTCAGCGATTTGCAGTCCGCCTTGAAAGTGCTGCCGGAAAACAGCAAATGGCGCAGGTCCCTGAACGGTCAGTGGAAGTTTCACTGGGCGAAAAATCCCCAGAGCCGCCCGGCCGATTTCTACAAGCCGGATTACGACGTAAAGGACTGGAAGGAGATTAAGGTGCCTTCCTCCTGGCAGACGCAGGGTTACGGCACCCCCATTTATTCCAATCAGCCGTATCCCTTTGAACGCTCCTGGCCTTATGTAATGAAGGAGCCTTCCAACAAGAATTACACGTCCTACAAGGAACGGAACCCCGTAGGTTCCTACCGCCGCACCTTTGAAGTGCCTGCGGATTGGGACGGTAGGGAAGTGTACATGCAGTTTGACGGCGTGGATTCTTTCTTCTACCTCTGGATCAACGGGCAGTATGTAGGTTTTTCCAAAGATTCCCGAAATCCGGCCCGTTTTGATATCAGCCCCTACCTTAAGAAGGGGGAAAACGTGGTGGCCGCAGAAGTGTACCGCCATTCCGACGGAGCATATCTGGAATGCCAGGACATGTTCCGCCTGTCCGGCCTTTTCCGCAATGTTTCCATTTTCGCGCTGCCCAAAGTTCACATCCGCGACTTTTTCGCGCAGACTAATCCGGTGGACCAAAGGGATTGGGCCCTGAATATTGACCATGCCAAACCGGGCACCGTGAACGGTGATTGGCGCCTTCAGGTGGATGTGGATGTACGCAATCTGTTTCCGGCAACGGAAAAACTGGACGGCTGCACGGTTTCCATGGCCCTGTATGACGCTGCCGGCAAGCTGGTGGAACCTGTCAAGCCCAAGGACGCGCCATATGACGGCGTATTGGAAAAGCGCTTGCGTCTTACCGGCATGAAGGATTTTAAAACCTCCCTGCTTGGCATTTATTCCAAACCCAGGCTATGGTCCGCGGAAGATCCCAACCTGTACACCCTGGTACTGACGTTGAAGCGTGACGGGAAAACGGAAGAAATGGTTTCCGCCCGCGTGGGTTTCCGCAATGTGGTGATTAAGGACAGCGTGTTCCTGGTGAACGGCCAGCCGGTGAAGGTAAAAGGCGTGAACCGCCATGAAAGCCATCCGGAAACAGGGCATTACGTGACTCCGGAGCAGATGGAGGAAGAAGTGCGGATGATGAAACGCGCCAATATCAACCATGTGCGCTGTTCCCATTATCCCGCGGATCCTTATTTCTATTACCTCTGCGACAAGTACGGCATTTACGTGCAGGATGAGGCCAACATCGAGTCCCACGGCTATTACTATGGCAAGGAGTCCATTTCCCATCCCATTGAGTGGATGCCGGCCCACGTGGACCGCATCATGGCGATGGTGGAGCGCAATAAGAACCATCCCTGCGTGATTATGTGGTCCCTGGGGAATGAAGCCGGCCCCGGCCAGAACTTCCGCACTGCGGAAAAGATGGTGAAAGCCAGGGACATGTCCCGCCCCACCCATTACGAACGCAATAATGACATTGTGGATCTGGGGTCCAACCAGTACCCGTCTGTGGACTGGACGCGTTCCATGGCGGGCAACAAGGATTTCCCCAAGCCTTACTATATTTCCGAGTACGCGCACAACATGATGAACGCCATGGGCAACCTGGCGGATTACTGGGAGGCCATTGAGTCTTCCGACCGCATTATGGGCGGCGCTATCTGGGATTGGGTGGACCAGGGCTTGTACAAGACCCTGCCGAATGGAGAAAAGATGCTCTGCTACGGCGGCGATTTCAACGATCATCCCAACAGCGGCCAGTTCGTGTTCAACGGCACCATCCTGTCGGACCGCACGCCGGAACCGGGTTATTTTGAAGTCAAGCATGTCTATCAGAATATTTCCACATCTCTGACGGACGACGGCAGGATTTCCATCTTCAACAAGAATTTCTTTACGGATCTTTCTCCCTATGACATTACCTGGACCCTGACGGAGAACGGAAATGTGGTGGCTGAAGGCAAGCTGGATACGCCTCCGGCCGGACCCAGAGAAAAGATCGTGGTTCCCATTCCGGACATTCCCCAGTTGAAAAACCGGAAACCGGGGGCGGAGTATGCCCTGCGTATAGGCTACAAGCTGAAGAAGGACAAGGAATGGGCCAAAAAGGGGTACGAATTGGCCTTTGACCAGCTTCAGCTTCCCGTACAGGGAGATCTGCCTTTGTTCAAGGCCCCTGCGGGCAAAGTCAGCCTCAGCGCGGACAAACATACCGTTTCCGGCAGGGATTTCTCCGTTCAGTTTGACGCGGCCACCGGAGAACTGGCCCAGTTCACGATGGACGGCAAGCCTCTGTTCAAAACGCCCATGGCGGTGAACGCCCTGCGCGCCGCCTCCAGCAATGAGCCGGGCGTCATGGCCAAGAGCATGGCTAACGGCCTCCGTGAACTGAAGCATGAACTGCTCAGTTACGAAGCCATTGATAACGGCGACAGCGTCACCGTCAAGCAATCCGTCAAGGTGAGCGGCAAACAGGCTGAAAACATCAGCGGCTACGGCGATACCAAGACCACCATCACGGCCAGGAAGCAACCCCTGAACGATACGAACACCCATTTCATCAATAATCTGGAATGGACTATTTACGCTGATGGAACGGTCGTCTGCCAGTCCGTGCTGCTTCCGCGCGGCAATCCCCTGGAGCTGCTGCGCCTGGGATACGAGCTCCAGTTGCCGGCGAATATGGACAACGTAGCCTACTACGGCCGCGGGCCGGAAGAAAACTACGCGGACCGCAAGAGCGGCATGCCTTTGGGCGTGTATAAAACGACGGCCTGGGATTCTTTCTTCCCGTACGGCAGACCGCAGGATTGCGGCAACCATGAGGATACCCGCTGGGTGGCCGTTACGGACGACAAGGGGCGGGGCCTGCTTTTCGGTTCCGTGGGCGCGCCGTTCGCTTTCTCCGCTCTTCCGTATACTACTACGGATTTGATTCAGGCAAACCACCCCGTGGAACTGCCGAAGACGACGGATAAGACCGTGCTGGTTCTTTCTTCCGCCACGCGCGGTCTGGGGGGAGCTTCCTGCGGTCCCGGCCCCATGGGCAGGGACATCATCAAGGCGAACAAGCCTTACCCGATGTCCTTCTTTATGCGGCCCATTACCGCCAAGTCCTACAAAGGTGAAATCCGCGTGCCTGCGGCCCGGCTGGATATGACCATGCTGGCCCGCACGGACAAGTACACGGTTAAAAGCGTAACCAGCCAGGAGCAGGGCGAAGCGGACGCCGAATTCGCCATTGACGGTGATCCCGGCACTTTCTGGCACTCTGAATACAATAAAACCGTGACCAAGCATCCGCATGTGCTGGCCGTGGACCTGGGTAAGGAGCGGGAATTCTCCGGAATTACTTATCTTCCCCGCCAGGATGGCAACAACAATGGCCGCGTGAAAGATTATTCCGTGGAAGTGAGCGCGGACGGAGAGAAATGGCAGCCTGCCGCCAAGGGTTCCTTCCCCGACAGTGCGGACCTCCAGGAAGTGAAATTCCAGGCCCCCGTCAAGGCGCGTTATTTCCGTTTCTCCGCCCTCAGTGAGACGCAGGGGCGGGATTACGCCGCCGTAGCGGAACTGGATATCATTCCCGTTAAGAAATAACTCCCGCGGTTTTCACTGCGTGAACAGACGCCCCGCCGCTTTTTCAAAGCGCGCGGGGCGTTTTATTGCCGGGCACTATGGGTATTCTGGCGGGAAATGCAGAGGGAAATGGAGTACGAATAGTTGACGGCACAAAAAACCTCTGTACAGAAAATACCCGTACAGAGGTTTGACGAAAGAGGAAACTTTTATTTCCGTTTACGGCGTACCATCAGGGCTGCCAAGCCCAGCAAGCTCATGGTGGTTGTTGCGGGTTCCGGAATCAAAAGCTGGATGGTATTGTTTTCCAGATTGATATTTCCCAGGATGCATTCCGTATAGTAGTCAAGATCGTTTATGAGAGCCTGCTCCTTGGTCGTAAGCCACAGATCGAACGGCTCGTTGCCGGATATCTTTATATTATCATAATTAAGCAGACTGTCGCTGGATGCGTTTTTAAAGACAAAAAAAGCTGTTTCTCCATCCTGTCCCGTCACCATTAAATAAACGGGGGATGTCGGGGTATAAGAAGAATAATCTCCAGACAAATTAAAGCTGCCGTCAGTGACGCTGCCATTTTGCTCTTCAGGTATATTTGTCAGCGTGCTGGTGAAATTGTTCTGCATGCTCATCAGATCACTGTATTTCAGTTGATCCTGTGCATACGAATTACCTTGTAAGTTCCATTGCCGGCTGGTCACATCATAACTCCAAGTATTTCTGTTGAAGGCGCCTAAAACAGCATTGCCTGCATTCAGCGGATTTCCGAGGGAATTGGTTAGGGAATACGCGGAGGGATCATCATTGCTGATATTGAAACTGTCCGCCAGGGCAATCCCTCCAGAAAAGAGAGCGCAGGCGGTAAAAGCATTGGTGAAAAGGGAGCGATAGAACATGGCTGGTTATTTATTGGTTTGATGTTTGCTGGACACCGTGATGTAGGAAGGTGTCTTGGAAGATTCATAGTAGATGGAAAAGACTCCATGGAAAGGGACGTTGGAAACATCCTCTCCATTGTCTTGGCGTTTCCAGGAACCGTTGTTGTTGACGACCTTGACCATGGCATTCTTGCCATCTGCGGGAATGTTGATGACGGCGTCATCAGGCAATTGCAGAGCTGTTTCAGCCAGGGTCTGGGAAAGGGGCAGGCGGGTGTGAAGAAGGGAATTGAATGTGGAAACGACCAGCTTCTGGTTCTTCAGGGATACTTCCCCAACGACCACAGCTGTAACATCGGAACCGGCCTTGCGCGTAATAGTCAGGGGTTCATGGCTGAACACCGGCATGCCGCCGATATTTTCCGTAGATCCCCTCCTTCTCCATTCGCTTCCGGAGTAATAAGCGGCAAGCTTGGTGGTTGCAGAATTAAAGATGTTAACGGTGTCCGCAGACATGGCGGAGCCGCTTTTCAGGCCAAACTGGTTGTCCACGCCAAGAATATCATCCAGAGTGCGCGTTTTGCGCAGAGCGTATGAATCGGGGGGAGTTCCCTTTCTTACCAGGTCGGAAAGAAGGCGGTCATCCACTTTAATGGAATGTTCCGTCCAGCAAGATCCCGGTTTTTTCCATCCATCCCGGTTTAAGGGAAGAGCCATGACTTCATTGCCGAAGTGAAGAACCAGCACATAGGCGGAGTTTTCATTCATCAGGTCGTTGAAATTGACGTCCGGATCCGTGATGGTGACTTTATTGCCGGAAATGGCAATGTTGTCTTCTTGGAGGGTGTGCTGTACCAAGGCTTCCGGATGCACTCCTAAACCCAGATAACCCGTTGCTTTGGCGTACAGGGGTATTTGGATATAGCCGCAGGGCGTACTGTAAGCCGTTTCCGCATGCAGGGAGGCGCTTGCTGCCGAAAGCAGCACGCATGTGCAAAGAGACACTGGCAGACAGTGTGCCGGATTGATAAACATTAACCCATTAAAAAGAAAGGAAATCGTTTGTCAATTAGGAAAGGAAGGAACATTTCCGTTCTTCATTTGTTAAACTTTTTCCCGGACAGAGGAAGCCTCCGGTGTGTCCGGGGATACGCCCGGGATTTAAAACATTAGGGAGGATGGTCGCCGTTTTTTTCAATTCCCCCGGAACAGAAGCGGGGGAAACGTAATCAACGTGATGACCTTGAACGCAGCGCTGGATACATTGTTCCCGATGAGTGGGATGTAATTGACCGTCCCGGTCCGGAGAATATCCTGGCGGAAAAATCGTCCGGCATTAGCCGGTGCCTTGGTTCCGCGTCTTTCTCCGGTTATCGGGGCGGTTTTCACACTGGATTTTTGTCGGTTTGGTTTAATCAGTTGAAAGACAGGGACAGCGGATCGGCAGTCGTGCAATATCCTCTCTTTGGTTTTTTAGACTGATATGAAGTTTCTTCAATCCTGAATGAGATTATTTGCAAATAATCTTCCCTTAGCGGCATGAACATATCGGCACCCTCACCGCTTTCCGTCAGCTCAAGGCGGACTTTCCAATAATTCGTTGAGCGTACAGGTGATATTGCGGGGGATCCGAAGGAGTAAAAAATTTTTAGATAACAGGAAAAATCCTATTTTTCCATTCAACGGTTGGAGTTATTCTTATGTCTAAAATACCAACATACCATGCTTAACAATCTAACAACAAAATTTCAGGAAGCGCTGATGCAGGCGCAGCAAACTGCAGGCCGGCTTGGAAAACCGGAAATTTCCTCTCTGGACGTTCTGGTGGCGTTACTGGAGCAGGAAGGCGGAATTCTTTCCCCTATTCTCCGCAAAGCCTCTTGCGATCCGGGGCTGCTTCTCCAGGCAGCCCAAAGGGAGGTTTCCCACGAACCTACTCAAAGCGGCGCTACCACGCAGCCGCAGATGGGGCGTGACCTGGCTACCGTCATGCAGGCTGCGGAAGAGGAACGCAAAAAGCTCAAAGACGACTACCTCAGCGTGGAACACTTCATGCTTGGGGCGTTGGACACGCAAAACAAAGTGCACCAGTTGACGGACACCTTTGGCCTGACCAAGGATAACTATCTGGCCGCCATGAAGGAAGTGCGCGGCAACCAGCGCGTGACGGACGACAACCCGGAAGGCAAATACCAGACACTGGAAAAATATGGGACGGACCTGACGGCCCGCGCCCGTGCCGGTAAAATTGACCCCGTCATCGGCCGCGATACGGAAATCCGCCGCGTTTTGCAGATTCTTTCCCGCAGGACGAAAAACAATCCCGTCCTGATCGGGGAGCCCGGCGTTGGCAAAACCGCCATTGCGGAAGGTCTGGCGCGGCGCATTGTCAACGGCGACGTGCCGGAAAGCATGCGCAACAAGCGCATTGTATCCCTCAACATCGGATCCATGCTTGCCGGAGCCAAATATCGCGGTGAATTTGAAGAACGCTTGAAATCCTTCCTTAAGGAAGTAACGGATTCCAACGGTGAAATCATTCTGTTTATCGATGAACTGCACACCATTGTAGGCGCGGGCGCCAGTGAAGGGGCGGTGGATGCCTCCAACCTGCTCAAGCCCGCCCTGGCCCGCGGGGAACTGCGGACCATCGGCGCGACGACACTGGACGAATACCGCAAATACATTGAAAAAGATGCGGCTCTGGAGCGCCGGTTTCAGCCCGTCATGGTCTCCGAACCCAGCGTGGAAGATACCATCGCCATTCTGCGCGGCTTGAAAGAACGCTATGAAGTCCACCATGGAGTGCGTATTACGGACGCTGCCATCGTAGCGGCGGCCACCCTTTCCGACCGTTATATTTCCGACCGTTTTCTGCCTGACAAGGCAGTAGACCTGGTGGATGAAGCGGCAGCCCGCCTCAAAATTGAGCTGGACTCCATGCCCACGGAAATTGACCAGATTGAACGTGAGGCCATGCAGCTTGAAATGGAGCGGCAGGCGCTGGCGAAGGAAGAAGACGCCGACAGCAAGGCCCGTTTGGAAAAAATCACCAAGGACCTGGCCGACTTGAAGGAAAAATCCGGTTCCATGATTGCCAAATGGAAAAGCGAAAAAGAAGTGCTGGACGCCGTCCGCAGGGAACAGGAAAAAATAGAAACCCTCAAACTGGAAAGCGAAAGGGCCAAACGTATGGGTGACCTGACCCGCGCGTCGGAAATCACCTATGGCGAACTTCCGGAAGCCCAGCGCGCCCTGACGGAAGGCAAGGAAAAGCTCAGCAAAATGCAGAAGGAAGATGGGGGGCTGCTGAAGGAGGAAGTCACGGAAGGAGACATTGCCAAAGTGGTTGCCACCTGGACCGGCATTCCCGCCGCCCGTCTGCAGGAAGGGGAGCGTGTCAAGCTGGTGCACATGGAAGAGCGTCTGGGCGCCCGCGTAATCGGGCAGAAACAGGCCGTTAAGGCCGTATCCGACGCCGTGAGACGCGCCCGCGCCGGGTTGCAGGATGAAAACAGGCCCATCGGCTCTTTCCTGTTCCTGGGACCCACCGGCGTGGGCAAGACGGAACTTAGCAAGGCGCTGGCGGAATTCCTCTTTGACAGTGAAAACGCCATCGTCCGCATTGACATGTCCGAATACATGGAAAAACATTCCGTCGCGCGCCTCATCGGGGCGCCTCCCGGATACGTGGGGTATGAAGAAGGCGGTCAGCTCTCTGAAGCCGTGCGCCGTCGTCCGTACTGCGTGGTTCTCTTCGATGAAATTGAAAAGGCTCACCCGGACGTCTTCAACGTATTGCTCCAGGTGCTGGACGACGGCCGCATTACGGACGGCCAGGGGCGTACGGTTGACTTCCGCAACACGGTCATCATCATGACCTCCAACATCGGCAGCCAGTATATCCTCAATGAGGCCAATGCGGAACAGCGGGAAGCCAAGGCTCTGGAAGCGTTGCGCGGCCACTTCCGTCCGGAATTCCTGAACCGCATTGATGAAATCATCATCTTTGACCGGCTCACGGCGCAGGAACTCAAGGGTATTGTGGACATTCAGCTTCAGCGTGTCCGCAGGCGTCTGGAAGCCAAGGGCCTGTTTTTGCGCATGACTCCGGAAGCTACGGCTCTGGTGGCGGATCACGGTTTTGATCCTGTGTATGGAGCCCGTCCTCTCAAACGAGCCATTCAGCATGATCTTCTGGACCCGCTCAGCCTCAAGCTTCTGGAAGGAGACTTCCCGGAAGGAACGGAAATCGTGGTGAGGGAAAAAGACGGCAAACTGGACTTCACCAAGGAGAAAAAATAACTGAAAAGCATACTTGCCGGTATATTGCCGGGAGCGGACAGGGGCGCGGCATTAGCTGCGCCCCTGTTTATTGTTCGAATGGGAGGGGAGCAGGTTTTGGTGAGAGTAGTGACGCTATGGAGAGGGAATACAGCGTGCTTGGAAAACCAGCCTTCCTTGCAGAGGGGCGGAAGGGGGCTGAATTCCCCTTGGGAGGCGGGGAAGTGGGATGGGGAAAAAGGGAAGCGTTCAAAAAAAAGACGCGACAGGATGGGGGATTATGACAAAACGTCATCTCATTGATTATATGTGTGTTAATGTCTGTGTGGATAGGGGTGGCCTGAATGAGGCGCGGGAAAAAATGAAAAAACATCTCGAAAAAATTGACAAAAAGGGGGAAGTTGATAAAGTTCTCGGCACGCCAACACGGCGACGGGATGAAAAGCCCGGCGGCAGACGGACTCGGAAGAGTAACGGAAGCGGCTGGAGCCGGCCACCCGGAGAGCTCCCTGGAAGCAGGGGCGATAAGAAGATTTCAAGGGAATGACTACCGAAAACCGCCGAGGGTTTTCCGAGGGCGCCGAGAGGTGCCGGAGGAGGAAAAAGCCCGAAGGAGCGACCTGGCTCTGAGAGGGGTGGTTTGGTAGAAGCGAGGGGAAAGAAAAAAGGTCGTGACGCGCGCCGTGCAAGGCAGAGCGAAGAGGCCTTCAAGAGACACAACTTGAAGGAAGAGCCGGCTGAAGCATGGCGCAAATGAAATCGCAAGATTCCATTTGGTCCAGCAATTTCAAAAATTAATTTGATGGAGAGTTTGATTCTGGCTCAGAACGAACGCTGGCGGCGTGGATAAGACATGCAAGTCGAACGAGAGAATTGCTAGCTTGCTAATAATTCTCTAGTGGCGCACGGGTGAGTAACACGTGAGTAACCTGCCTCCGAGAGTGGGATAGCCCTGGGAAACTGGGATTAATACCGCATAGAATCGCAAGATTAAAGCAGCAATGCGCTTGGGGATGGGCTCGCGGCCTATTAGTTAGTTGGTGAGGTAACGGCTCACCAAGGCGATGACGGGTAGCCGGTCTGAGAGGATGTCCGGCCACACTGGAACTGAGACACGGTCCAGACACCTACGGGTGGCAGCAGTCGAGAATCATTCACAATGGGGGAAACCCTGATGGTGCGACGCCGCGTGGGGGAATGAAGGTCTTCGGATTGTAAACCCCTGTCATGTGGGAGCAAATTAAAAAGATAGTACCACAAGAGGAAGAGACGGCTAACTCTGTGCCAGCAGCCGCGGTAATACAGAGGTCTCAAGCGTTGTTCGGAATCACTGGGCGTAAAGCGTGCGTAGGCTGTTTCGTAAGTCGTGTGTGAAAGGCGCGGGCTCAACCCGCGGACGGCACATGATACTGCGAGACTAGAGTAATGGAGGGGGAACCGGAATTCTCGGTGTAGCAGTGAAATGCGTAGATATCGAGAGGAACACTCGTGGCGAAGGCGGGTTCCTGGACATTAACTGACGCTGAGGCACGAAGGCCAGGGGAGCGAAAGGGATTAGATACCCCTGTAGTCCTGGCAGTAAACGGTGCACGCTTGGTGTGCGGGGAATCGACCCCCTGCGTGCCGGAGCTAACGCGTTAAGCGTGCCGCCTGGGGAGTACGGTCGCAAGATTAAAACTCAAAGAAATTGACGGGGACCCGCACAAGCGGTGGAGTATGTGGCTTAATTCGATGCAACGCGAAGAACCTTACCTGGGCTTGACATGTAATGAACAACATGTGAAAGCATGCGACTCTTCGGAGGCGTTACACAGGTGCTGCATGGCCGTCGTCAGCTCGTGTCGTGAGATGTTTGGTTAAGTCCAGCAACGAGCGCAACCCCTGTTGCCAGTTACCAGCACGTGAAGGTGGGGACTCTGGCGAGACTGCCCAGATCAACTGGGAGGAAGGTGGGGACGACGTCAGGTCAGTATGGCCCTTATGCCCAGGGCTGCACACGTACTACAATGCCCAGTACAGAGGGGGCCGAAGCCGCGAGGCGGAGGAAATCCTAAAAACTGGGCCCAGTTCGGACTGTAGGCTGCAACCCGCCTACACGAAGCCGGAATCGCTAGTAATGGCGCATCAGCTACGGCGCCGTGAATACGTTCCCGGGTCTTGTACACACCGCCCGTCACATCATGGAAGCCGGTCGCACCCGAAGTATCTGAAGCCAACCGCAAGGAGGCAGGGTCCTAAGGTGAGACTGGTAACTGGGATGAAGTCGTAACAAGGTAGCCGTAGGGGAACCTGCGGCTGGATCACCTCCTTTCTATGGAGTAAGCGCACACAAGTGCGCAGGTCGGATCTCTTCCCGAGGGAAGAGAAAGCGGAACCCGCGAGGGCCCGCAACGAACCAAAGATGTGTAAACAGCCGGTCGCCTGGAGCAAAACCGGGCACGACGTGCGTGACGACCTTTTTTCACCGAGAACCGCAACTGGGGGTATAGCTCAGTTGGTAGAGCGCCAGCTTTGCAAGCTGGATGTCCGGGGTTCGAGTCCCCGTGCCTCCACCAGTTTCGGAAAAGAGACCCAAAGCCGGGCCTGTAGCTCAGTTGGTTAGAGCACGCGCTTGATAAGCGCGGGGTCACAGGTTCAAGTCCTGTCAGGCCCACCAGCAAAATCGATTATTG